>NZ_JBHXAG010000006.1:0-300132 GCF_042726555.1 Streptomyces sp. NPDC060232
CGCGCGTCGCTGGCTGCAGACACGCTCTTGATCTCGAACGGCCAGAGTTCAGCGGTCTCTGCGACACCACCGACATCACGAGTTCAAGTTCAGTAGCCCCTGACGTCGCCGAGTGGATGGGCCGCAACAACATCGACATCACATTCAAGATCTACCGACACCTCATGCCCCGCTCGATCGGGACAGCCGCCGATCTCCTTGAGACCGGTCTGGCCAGGTGACAGGCCCTCACCATCGAGGGGTCCCCCCGGCTCCGGAATGCGCCCGGGCGGGGAAACCGCTGGACCCGCTGTAGCCGGCCCACGCGGCCGCGGTCCGACGCCTGTCCCCTACATAGCCGACGATCCCCGGTCAGCCAAACCGGAAATTCTCCGCACCATGGATCTCACGAAATCCTAGCCAAGGGAAGGGGCACCATGTCAGCGCAGTTCATGACCGCGAAGGAACTTGCAGAAGGTCTCAACATGTCACTGGTCTGGGTATACCGAGAGGCCGAGCGATCAGGCCTGACGCCGTACAGATTCGGCAGGGGCCGCAATGCAAAGATCCAATTCAGGGTGTCCGAAGTCAGGACATGGGTCGGGCAGAGGAAGTTGTCCAGCACCGCGTAACCCAACCCGCCCCGGAGGGGCACGCGAGCAGAAAGAAGAATCACTGGGTGGCAAGCAGGAACCTGGCCCGCGGAATGGGAACGTTCTTCAAGTCATGCGATCACCCACCGGCCAGATGGTCAAAGTGCCCTCATGATTACTCCGGCCAGCGCCGGTGCGTCAGCCTCGGCGGTCAGGCGCAGCGCAACCCCGAATTGTCCTTGCGCGACGGCGTGTTTCCCCGGTGTCGAAGGACGTCCAGCCCGCCAGGTAGACGAGCTCGGCGGCGGCGGTGATCAGGTCGCGGCGCACCTGCTCGGAGGGGAAGCGGCCGGCGAGGTAGGCGGCGACGTCGGTCTGCAGATAGCCGCGAGCGCGTTGCGTCCGGCGCCGCCGCCCATGCGCTGATCCTGGCCGGAGTAGAAGCGGGTGGCGTCTTGGCGACCTGTACGCGGTCGCGGTCGTCCTCGGCATCGCCAAGATCGTGCACGGCGCGGCATCGATCAGCTACCTGCCCGTCCTCGTCGAGCCCCACCTCCTCCAGCGCGCGAACTCCCGCCTCGGTGCGGCCTCTTCGGTCGCCGACAGCCTGGGAAACAACGTGGGTGCCGCACTGATCGCCGCCGTCGGCGCGGCCCGCTCGGTGGTCGTCGATACCCTGTCCCACCTCGTCTCCGCCTTCCTCGTGTGGCGCATCCGAACCCCCGAGCCCGCCACCCCGCGGCTACAGGGCCGCCGCGGCCTCGCGGGTGAAATCCCTGAGGGACTGCACTACGTGGCCGGGCAGCCGACGATCCGCACGGTGATCGCGGCGCTGTCCACGCTCAGCTTCGGCCTGGCGATCATGAACACCTACTGGGCGTACTACCTGCTCACCGTCCTGAAGGTCACCCCGACGGCGTTCGGCGTGATCATGGGCGTCGAAGGCGTCGGCAGTCTGGCCGGGGCCCTCCTCGCCCCGAAGATCGCCTCCCGCATCGACATCGGGCCCGCGATCATCGTCGGATTCGCGGTCAGCCCCCTGGCACAGGTGCTTCGCCTGCAGACCACCCTCGCCCTGGTCCTGGCCGTACAGCTGTTCTGGGCCATCGCGTCCGGGACGAGCCAAAGATCCCTTTCTTGGGGCCCTTCAGTTCTGTCTCATCACTCGCCCCTCGGACCGGTGAAGGGTACCCGCGTCGCCCTCTGCTGACTGCTGTCTCTCGTCTCTCTCAGCCGTCTCGGGAGGCAACAGCCATGCAGCTGTACGCGGTTGACATCGCAGTGGTGCGCCGATATCTGGACAGCCCGGTCTTGACGGGTGACCAGGCGGCTCGGCTGCTGGAGCTTCGAGGGATCTCGGACGGCACACCGATCCATCTGGATGACGAGACGATGATGCCGGTGGCGTCGCTGTGTCCATGGGGCAGGAACATGTCGTATGCCGATCTGGCCGGAAGCACCTTGAAGGACTACGGGCGGATCATGGCCCGGTTCGGCGCTCACATCGTGACCTCGTCGAGGTCCGTGGTCGTCACCCTGGACATGCTTCCTCCTCTGCGGCGGGCCTTCCGTCATGCGTCAGCTGTGGCGGCACAGCGCCCCGATGCACTGCGCGGGGGCGTCGGGGCGGCCCGCGTCGAGGACGCGTACTTCGGCGCCGGTGAGCAGGGCCGCGCGGACGGCCACATCGGCCAACGGGGCACCTGTCATGTCCAGTACCGGGCCCCGTTCATGGCGTTCGTTGCAGATGTGGTCCCGTGGGTCCGGGCCTCGGACAGCCCTGCGTCTCGTCCGGTTCAGACGGCTGTGGTCGTCGACTCGTGCGCGGTGGGGGTGATGAGGCCGTAGTGGCCGTCGTAGCGGTGGTAGAGGACGTTCCCCCGGCCGGTGCCGGCGTCGGTGAAGAACACGAACGGCCAGCCGGTGACATCCAGGCGCCCCTTCGCCTCGGTGATGGTCATACGAGGGGCAGGGGCCGGGCTGACGGTCAGAGGCGCGGACACCGGGCCGATCAGATCGGGCCGCGGATGCACTTGGGCCAGCCGGTATCCCGCCGTGCCCGTGCGGTACAGGACGCTGTCCTCGCCCGATCCGGCGTCGGTGAACAACTGGAAGCCGTAGTCCAGCCTCTCCAGGTCGTCCGCCGCCTCGTCCGGCGACTCGAAGGCGAGGGCGAACGACTTGTGCCGGACGACCTCCCGCTCCTCGGCCGGACGCGGGAAGTAGCCGGGGCGGTGGGCGGGCTCATCGCCGTGCCGCCACTCGTGGGCGGCACCCGGCGGATGCGTCCGGCCGCGCCGGGCCTCCCAGTGCTCCGCCATCCGCGCCAGAACTGCCGCGAGCCGGTCCCGGAGCAGATCGACTGCTTCCGTGGCGCTGCTGCCCGCCACGTGGGCCCGGGCCAGCCTGCCGTTGACATCCAGATTGGCCTGTGCGGTCACGGGGCGCTCCATCGCCGGGTTCGCGAAGCGGGTCAGCCTCACCCGAGCGAAGAGCACCGGCCCCGGTGCCTCGTCGAACACCGCTCGTACCTTGTCCTGAGCGTATTCAGCGTCCTCGGCGGACACCCGGCCGCGGGTCTCCACCTGCACGTCTATGAGGGGTTGTGGTGCCGTTCGTTTCATGATGACCTCCGCTGCGACTCGGCGTTCGGCAGTCGGCCTGCCTGGCAAGCGCTGGGCGAGCAGGAGTTCACGAGCCGACCGGACCCCACGCGCCGCTCGCCGCGCGGCGTCCGGTTCCCCCGCCGCCGGATTCCTCTCCAGCTCCTCGGCGAGGGCTCGTACCGCCTGTGCCAGGGGCTGTACGAGCACTTCGGGGACGCTCAGCCCGTCCCTCGGCCCACTCGGTGTCGGACATGTTCTCGGTCATGGCCGACCTCTCACCGATGGATCACTCGGTGACGGTGAGGCGTGCGAGCGGGCACGCCGTGCGCCACCGGTGTCTCTTCGAGCATGTGTAGGGCCCGGCGGCGGCCCGTCGTGTGGCGGGTCCGCGTCCCGTCGACGCTTCTCGGGTTCGAGAACTCGGCTCCGGGCCCCGCTCCTTTCTTACTCGCCACCATCCAGTCTTCCTCGGCTACCCGAGACTCGCAGGAGGCCGAACGGCCCTTCCCGGGGCTGAAGGGACCCGCCGTTCGGCCCGGTACTACGACGGCGCGCAGCACGGAAGCAGTCCCCACGATCGTCGTCCCACAGAGGTGAACCGCGATGACCCCGGCGGTACACCACCGGCCCGCTCTGCTGCTGGAGCGGTCCTGACGTACGTGACCCGACGCGGCGGGGCGGACGAGACGGCTCTGCGTCCCCCTCACCCGGTGGGTCCGATCCGCAACGAGCCGACCGGTCCACAGCGCGCGCCTTGCAGGGACGCCGGGATCGCCTTCATGACCGCCCGTCCGCTCCGCCTGCCGCCAGAGCCTGGACCGGCTGAGTGAGTGCCCACGCGACCACCTCGTCTCGTGCTCCTGCCCGCGGCCGACCGTCCCAGGCGGCGCTCGACGGTTGCCCGGTTTCGCGTCAGCGCGGATCGCAGTTCCACTCCTCGCAGATGTGATGCCCGGCCCCCGGTGGATGGTGCTGTCCGGTGCGCGAAGTCGGTGGCCGGGAGGTCTACTGGAAGAGCGGGGCACACTGCGAGCGGTGGCCGGGAGGTGGAGCGACCGTGGAGCTGACGTTTCTCGACCCTGTGTACGCACGACCGGGGCCCTACGCCTGTGCCTATCTGGACACCTCACGTGACGTCCACGACCCGGAGGCGGCGATCAGACTGCGACGCCGGCATCTGCGTGAGGACTTGGCGCGGCAGGGAGCCGACAACGCCACCGTCGCCGTCGTCGCCGAGGCGGCAGGCGCGGACCGGGAGGTTTCCGGCAAACATGGGCAGGCCATCTTCGCGAGCCACGGCCGTCTGGCGTTGGTGGAGGAACTGCCCGATCCGCCGGCGCACGGCGACGCCCGGTTCGGCGCGTTGCCCGACGTAATGCCGCTCGCGGTCCAGCACGCGCCGGACATCCCGTATGCGGCCGCCACTGTGCACCGCGTCGCGTACCCGGAGACCGGCGCGCCGGAGAAACTGGAGGTGGACTTCCAGGCGGGGAGGTGGCCGAGCAGCGCAGTCGCACCTGAAGGGCTTCACCATCGGAGTGGCCCTGCGGCGCAGTGGGCGTACGGCGCCGCTGAGATCGCCGGTGATCTGGCGCAGCTGGCCCACCTCTGTGGTGCCGAGGTGGTCGCGCTGGGTGGGGAGGCGTGGGCGCGCAGCGTCCTGCTGAACCGCATGCCCGAGCCCTTGCGTGAGCGCGTGGTCACAGTCGCGGGGGACGGGTACACGGCCGGTGAGGGCCGAGCGCTGCTGGAGCAGGAATTGCGCGATGTCTTCCGGGGCCGGACGAGTGGGCGGGACCAGGCTTGGGTGGATGGGTTCCGGGCGCGGCGGACCCGGCACGCCGGCGCGATCGAGGGCCTGGCGGCGGTCGTGGCCGCGTTGCAGCGGGCTCAGGTAAGCGCGCTGCTGCTCAACACGCCGGTCGACCTGCCCGTGCGGCTGTGGGTCGGTTCGGAACCGACGGAGATCGCCCTGTCAGCCGCCGACTTGGAGTCCCTCGGTGTCCTCGGCTTCCAGGAGGAATCCCCCGGCGCGGCCTTGATCCGCGCGCTGGTCCGCACCGGCGCGGAGCTGGTGGTCGTGCCGCGGGAAGAACTGCCTCTGGAGGACGGGGTGGGGGCGCTGCTGCGGTACACCGACCCGGAGGCGCGGTGGTGACGCCGTTGCCCGGCGGGAGCTGCGACGGCGGATTCTGCTCGGTACTGGGAAGGGCCGGCCAGATATGTCTGAGGGTCTGGTGGTGGGGACGGAAGGCTCGGCCGGATAGGCAGGCGCGGTGTTGTGGGCGGCACGGGAGGTCCCCCACCGGCATCAGCACCTACACATCGTGTGCGTCGTCGATCTCGACTTGGCGGAGCGCCTGTCCGTCGACACAGCGCGGAGGGTCCGCGAGGCGGCTCGGTCCCTGCCGGCCGAGACGTTGGCTGCGGGCTTTCGGAAGGCAAAGCGTCCCGTGGTCGTCGTGGGTGGTACGGAGCGGCCGTCGAGCGGGGTGGTCGCGTTGGGCATCGGGCGCACGGGCCTCAGCGGCGACGGGAGTTCGACACGGCCGCGGCCGGGATCACGCTGATCGCCAGGCCAGTTGGTCACTCGCATGAGGCGGCATCCTGTTGCTTGCATCATGTCTGGCCGAAAGGCGCCGTGCTGGTCGTCGCCCGGTCACGGCAGCCCTCCAACTCGGTCACCTTGACCCGGTGGAACCAGGAACAGGGCCCTGGATCAGCCTTGTACGGGGCATCGCTCCGAAGCCCTCGCGGTGACCACGTCTTCGCGACATGCTGTCGTGCCCGTACATGTGGCGGACGGTGGCGACCAAGGCGCCCGCCTCGCCTTCCGGGGACCATCCGAGTCCGGCCGAAGATGCCTGTCTGGATGCGCGTGAGGCCTCAGTCCGCCCGGTCTTTGCGCAGGAACCGGCGCAGCCGCCGCAGCGGCCAGGTGTTGATCACATCTTCCGTGGTGAGCCACCCGCGTTGGGCCGTGCCGATTCCGTAGCGGAGATACGCGAGGTGGAGGAGGGAGTGGGCGTCGGTGTCGATGGCGAACTTCGCCCCGTGGCTCCTGGCCCGGAGGATGTCCTCGTCACGCAGGTCGAGGCGGTCGGGCTGGGCGTTGACCTCCAGGGCCGTGCCGGTGCGGGCGCAGGCTGCGAAAACCTCGTCGAGGTCGGCGTCGATGCCTGGCCGTCGGCCGATCAGACGGGTGGTGGGGTGGCCGATGACATTGACGTGGGGGTTCTCGCAGGCGCGTACGATGCGCCGCGTCATCGTCTTTCGGTCGACGCCGAAGTGGGAGTGTACCGAGGCCACGCAGATGTCGAAGCCTTCGAGGAACTCGTCGGGCCAGTCCACCTCCCCGTCCGGGCCGATATTGAGCTCGGTGCCGTGCAGCAGCCGCATCCCGTGGTGCCTGCCGTCCAGCGATCGCACGCGCTCGCGCTGGGCGAGGACCTTCTCGTCGGTCATCCGCTGCATGTACAGGTTCGGTGCGTGGTCGGTGACCGCGTAGTACGCGTAGCCCCGCTCGGCGGCCGCGGCCACCATCTCCTCCAGCGGGGCGAGACCGTCGGTGAGGTCGGTGTGGGTGTGCAGGTCACCTCTGATGTCGCCTTCCGTCACCACTTCGGGCAGTTCGCCGCGCAGGCCGGCTTCGATCTCCCCGCGGTCCTCGCGCAACGTGGGCGGGATCCATGGCAGGCCGAGTCTGGCGTACACCTCGTCCTCGGACCGGGAGGCGACCCGTTTCCCGCCCTCGGTTTCGAACAGGCCGTATTCGGAGAGCTTGAGCCCCATGCGGACGGCGATCGTGCGGGTTCGGATGTTGTGTGCCTTCGAGCCGGTGAAGTACTGCAGGCCGGCGCCCCACGAGTCCGGTCGCACCACGCGCAGGTCGACCTGGAGGCCCTTTGCGGTGCGGATCGAGGTCTTCTTCCGGCCGTGTGCGATGACCTCGGCGGTGGAGGGCATTTCGGTGAGCGCTGCCATGAAGGGGGCCGACCGGTCGGCCGCGACGAGGATGTCGATGTCGCCGATGGTTTCCTTCATGCGGCGCAGCGATCCGGCGTAGGCGCAACGCTCACAGCCGGCGATTCGGGACAGTTCGGCGACGATGTCCTCGGCGGGGTCCATCGCGACGCTCAGCAGGATCCGCTCCCCTGCCTGCTGCATGAGGGCGATGCCGTGCAGGATGTTCTCCTCGGTCTTCTCCCCGAAGCCCTTCAGGTCGCGTAGCTTCTCCGCCTGGATGGCGTCGGCCAGCTCGCCCACCGAGGAGATGTGCAGATTCTCGTAGAGTGCCATCGCCTTCTTGGGGCCGAGGGTGGGGATGGCGATGAGCTCCCGCACTCCTGCGGGAACCCTGGCCCGCCTCTCCTCGACCACCGTGACATTGCCGGTGCGGAAGTACTCGATGACCTTCTCGGCTATCGACCTGCCCACGCCCGGGATTTCTCTCAGACCCGTGACATCCATGTGGGAGACATCGGCGGGATAGCCGCCTATCGCGCGGGCGGCCTTTTCGTAGGCGCGCGCCTTGAACGCTTCGCCTCCGGTGATTGCGATGAGGTCCGCGTACTCCTGAAGGAGTGCCTCGACCTCCTCGTTGGGCCGGGCCACATCTCACAGTCTAGAAACCGAACTGCCCCACCTGCCAGTCGAGGGCACGTACCTGGCGGTACTACGGGCGGACGGAGACGGTCGCACCTCGAAGTTCTGATGCCTGCCTTCGCTCCGGCCCTGGGCCTTGCAGTTGCCAGGGGCAGCCCCTTCGAATGGCGGGGCCGACCCGGGTTTTGCCCGGCCGTCGCCGGGCGCCCCGCCTCACGGAGCTGGCGCCTGACGTCATTCGGAAGGCCGTTGACAAGGAACGATTGCCTCCCGCCTCACGTAGAAGTGCACACGCCGTCGACGGCTCGGGCCCGTTGGCCACCATCACCGGCAAAGACGACCGTGCGCCGAGGTTGGGTGGTCGAGCGGGCGGATTTCCGCCTGTGTCACGCCCCACCAGGAGTACGCGAGAGAGCAGGCTTCGGAGCTGGGCTGAGTCACCCGTCGGGAGAAGCCGGCCCATGAGCGGTGTGCTTGTCCGAGGATTCAATGTGGGCTTCAGGTCCAGGGAAGAAGACGGTCTCCCGGTCATCCTCCGTCCAGCGCACGACGTACGGCGGTGTGCCGTCCGGATGTTCGAGACGCACGATCTGGCCTCGGCGGCGCTGCCCGCCCAAGTGCAGGGACTCCACCACGATCCAGTCTCCGACGTGTGCGCGCATGGGTGCTCCCTCCGACTGCTGCTCACCGGCATCCCGAGCCTCGACGGCGCAAGGCCACGCGTACGCGTTCCCAGGGCGGCTGCGGCCGAGAGGGACAGGACTCAGCGATTACCACCGGCTCGCCGTACTGCACGCACAGTGCAGCGGGCGCCCGCGGGCGCACAGCCGGCGTGGGTACTGAAGGGTGCCGGTGCACGACTCGCCTTCCGGGCCACGGAAGCGGAGCATGGGAATTGACCCGTATATCCGGCGTTTCATGGAGGTGAAACGTTATGACCCTGCCTGTACGCCACAGGCCAGGCCGGCTTCTGGAAAGGACGTTCCCCGCGCTGAGCTGGGGCGAACCGGTGGCCAGCGAGTTCGACGAGCTCTTCGAGCGGATGAACCAGCTGCTCGCGTCCGCCGCGCCCGCCGGAACCTGGGCTCCCCTGGCAGACATGCACGAGACGGACGACGCCTACGTGGTCGAGGCGGAAATTCCCGGGGTCAAGAACGAGGACATCGACGTCGAGATCGGCGATCGGGAGCTGTGCATCACCGGGGAGTACAAGGAGCGCGAGCGTGAGGGCGTGCTGCGGCGCACCACCCGCCGCACGGGACGCTTCGAGTACCGGGCGCTGCTGCCCGCCGAGGTCAAGGCCGAGGACGTCACGGCGACCATGTCCGACGGAGTGCTGACCGTGACCGTTCCCAAGGCCGAGGCCGGCAAGCCGAGACACATCGAGATCACCGCGAGCTGACGTACGGACACCACCTGTGTGTCCGGGGCGGACGATTCCAGAAGCCGTCCGCCTCAGCTCGCATCCCCTCGAACCACACCCTCCGGCAGTGCCGTGACCGGCATCTACGCCCTCATCAGCCCTGGTGGCGAACTGGAACTCCGAGAGGGTGTCCCGGAGCGCATGCTCAAGGACGCTGATCCGCACACCAACACCCCGTCTGGGTTCCTCGTCCTGCGTGCCTCGTGGGGCGCCCATGGCCTTCATGGTCATGTCGGCGCCGTGTCCGTCCAGCACAACGACGCCTACCCGCTCAACCCTGTGGCAAGACCCCTGGTGGACGCCCTGGGAGGTCCTGATCAGTGCTACTTCGGCAACCTCACGATCTGCGGCAGCCTGATCGCCGCCGACAGCGGGGAGAGTGAGATGCGCGGTCTCGTCGAGGCGCAGCAGCGCCTCGTCTGCGCAGTTCATGCCGCCGTGTCGCACCGGAACGGCGCCCGTTGGAGGCGTGGCGCACTATGCCAGGTGGGAGCCCGGCGTTCGTCCGGCTCGATGCCCTGACCCGGCAAGTCCGCGAAGGCGGCCGGATCATCAGCGTCCCGCGCCGAGGGTCCGTCTTCGACCGAGGAGCTTTCCGTTGCTCACACGGGTCCGTCTGTCGGGCCGGCACGCGTCGCGGTCGGCCAAGCCCGGGCCGCCGCGTGAGCCGCCCAAACCTCCGGCGCCGTCAGCCCCTACATGGCGGCCGTGGCTGTTCCCCCTGGCCGCGTTGATCGTGCTCCTCGTCCTGATGACGCGGGCTCAGTCCCCGCCTGGCACGTCGTTCCCGTACACCGAGTTCGTCGGCAAGGTGAACGCCGGTGTGGTGAAGACCGTCGACATCAACGACAAGGGCGGCGTCAGCGGGACACTCCAGGACGGCACCGAGTTCACCACCCGGATCCCCACCGCCCTGGACACCAGCCCGCTGGAGCAGCAGCTGCGCAACAAGCACGTGAAGATCACAGCGACGCAGACCAGCAGCGGCAGCGGGCTTTCGACGCTGCTGGCGTTCGCCCTGCCACTGCTGTTCATCCTGGCGCTGTTCATGTGGACCGGACGCAAGGCGGCCCAGACGCTGACCGGCGGCATCGGCGGCATCGGGCGCTCCCGCGCCAAGATCATCGAGGCGGAGCGCCCGACCACCCGATTCGACGACGTCGCCGGGTACGAGGGCGTCAAGCAGGAGATCAGCGAGATCGTCGACTTCCTACGGCGCCCCGAGCGGTACGCGGGGGCCGGGGCCAAAGGGCCGCGCGGTGTGATTATGGTGGGCCCGCCGGGTACTGGTAAGACCCTTATTGCCCGCGCCGTCGCGGGCGAGGCGGAGGTCCCGTTCCTGTCGGTGACCGGGTCGGCGTTCGTGGAGATGTTCGTCGGAGTCGGGGCCTCCCGGGTGCGCGACCTGTTCGGCGAGGCCCGCAAGCGGGCACCGTCGATCATCTTCATCGACGAGATCGACGCCGTCGGCAGCCGCCGCGGCGGCGCCCGGCTGGGCGGCAACGACGAGCGCGAACAGACCCTCAACCAGCTCCTCGCGGAGATGGACGGCTTCGACCAGAGCAGCGGCATCGTCGTACTCGCCGCGACCAACCGGCCCGAGTCTCTCGACCCGGCCCTGCTGCGCCCCGGCCGCTTCGACCGGCACGTGACGGTGCCGCTGCCCAACCAGGCCGAGCGGGCCGCGATCCTCGCAGTCCACGCCCGCGGCAAGACCCTGGCACCCGACGTCGACTGGAACACCGTCGCCCGCGCCACCCCCGGCTTCTCCGGCGCCGACCTCGCCAACCTGGTCAACGAGGCCGCCATCAACGCCGTCCGCGCCGACCGCGTCGTCATCGACGCCCACGACCTGGACACCGCCCGCGACCGTCTGCTGCTCGGGCGGAGGGAGAGCTCCAACGCCCTGCTCCCCGAGGAACGGCATGCCGTCGCCGTCCACGAATCCGGACACGCACTCATAGCAGCGTTGTGCGAACACGCCGACCCGGTAGCCAAAGTCACCATCCTCCCCTCGGGACCGGCACTGGGCGCCACCGAGCAGCTTCCCGAAGCCGAGCGGCACCTGTACACCGAGGGCTACCTCACCGATCTCCTCACCGTCCGACTGGGCGGGCGGGCGGCCGAACTGGTCGTCTTCGGCGAAGGCTCGACAGGCGCGGCCGACGACCTGGCGGGCGCCACCCAGATCGCCGGCCGCATGGTCGCGGAATTCGGACTGTCGCCGGCGCTCGGCCCGATCGGCTACGCCGTGGGCGCCCCGCACTACGTCGGCAGCGAGAGCGCCGAGGAGGCCATGGGGCGGCCCTACTCCGAACACACACAGCGGATCGTCGACGAAGAGACCGCCCGCCTGGTCGGACAGGCCGAGAAACGCGCTGTTGCCCTGCTCCGCGACCACCGTGCGGAGCTCGACACCCTCGCCGGACTCCTCGTCGCCCGCGAAACCGTCGACGGATCCGTCGTCCTGGACGTACTGAGGCGGCAGAGGACGGCGCACGACGGCGTCCCGCCCACTGCCACGGGCCCGGGATGAGGCCCGGACCGGCCAGGTGACTCCGGCGACCGAACAGCCACCTGCCGCTCCGGCCGCATCGGCTCCCTACCGGCGTGCCAGTTCCGACCGCCGGTAGGAGTATCCGAAGTACACGCCCAGCCCGATCACGAACCAGACGGCGAAGTGCACCCATGTCTGCCAGTGCAGGAAGGTGATGAGCCAGAGCGAGAAGACGACCCCGATGGCCGGCACCACCGGCATCCCGGGCGTGCGGAAGGTGCGCGGCAACTCGGGCTGCCGGTAGCGCAGTACGACGACCGCCACGCACACCACGACGAACGCCAGCGTGCGTCGCGGGGAGATCTGCGGTACTTCTCGAATGAGGTGCGGCCGCGTGGTCGACGCGTCGGCACAGATGCTCTGCCGAGTACCGCTTACGGCGCTGCGCGGTTACCGGCGAGTATGGGGGACGGCAGCGCTTCGGTCAGCCGGACATCCTCACCCTCATTCCCATCACCTACGAGACGGAGCGGTCGGCATGGAGCCTGTAGTCACCGTGGGCCTCGACGGTTCGCCCGAGAGCCTCGCCGCTGCCCGTTGGGCCGCTGACGAAGCCGAGCGCCGCAAACTCACGCTGCGTCTGCTGCACGCATGGCCGCTACTGGCGCCGGAACCGACCCGCATCCCCGCCGAGATGGATCAGAACTACTGGGCGAAGCGGATCGTGCACAACGCGCGGGCCGAGCTCCAAGGGAGCCACCCGGGCCTCTCCATCGTCGGCAACCTGGTCGCCGACGATGCCCAGGAGGCGCTGCTGCAAGCGGCATCGGAGTCCGAGATGGTCGTGCTCGGTTCGCGGGGGCTGGAGCCCGTCGAGAGCTATTTCCTGGGTGACATCAGCATGCCCGTCGTGGCACGGGCCGAGCGGCCGGTGGTCCTGGTGCGCGCCGGGACGCGCGAGGAGGGGCCGCCGCCCGCTCCGGGTACCCCAGGCGGCGTAGTGGTGGCCCTGAAACTGCACGGTCCATGCGACGACCTGCTCGCATTCTCCTTCGCCACCGCTGCGGCGCGGGGCACGCCCCTCCGAGCCGTCCATGGCCGGACCGTTCCGCTCCATGCACACGCTCCCTGGGGCGTGGACCACGAAGTGACCGAGAAGATCAGGCAGGACGCGCAGAAGCTGCTGAGCGACGCCCTCCGCCCTTGGCGCGAGAAGTTTCCGAGTGTGGAGGTGGCCGACAGCATCGGTCTCGAAAGCCCCGCCAAGGCCGTCGTGCGGGCCGCAGAGGGCGCCGGGCTGCTGGTCGTCGGCCGACGCAAGCACCGTCCCGCCCTGGCATCTCGTCTGGGTCCCGTGGCCACCGCCGCCATCCATCACGCGCGCTGCCCCGTCGCCGTCGTCCCCCATGACTGAGCCGACCCACCGCGCGGAACCGAGGGTGCCGGCGCACAGGGCCGATGCGTCCGTGCTCCGGGCCGGCACCGGTCTCGATGTTCCGCCGCTTCCGCGCGCAGAGGTGCGCGAGACGCACATGGCGGTCGTGCCTTCTTCCTGGTCCTGGTGGCGGCCGGAGCCGGTGTGGCGGGCCCGTGCCGCCGTGGCCAACAGCGCGGCAACCTCGATCTGGATATCGCTCTGGACCGCATCGCGGACCGGGCCAGGGCTCTCGCCGAGACCGAGGAACGGCTTCGGGGTCTGCTCGACGCGGTACTCGCCGTCAGCGGGGAGAAGGAGCTGCCGGGTGCGCTGCGCAGGATCGTCTCCAGTGCGATGGCACTCGTCGACGCCCGCTACGGAGCCATCGGCATCCTCGACGACCGCCGCGAGGGGCTTCAGGACTTCATCACGCTGGGCCTGACCAAGCAGGAGAAGCGCCGCCTTGCGGGCATCGGGAAGCCGCAGGGCAGGGGCCTGCTCGGCCATGTGATCCGCCACCCCGAACCCATAAAGCCGGGAGCCTACCCCCGCGCCTTTGCTGCGGGCGCCCGGGTGGATGGGGTGGCCGCGGATACGAGGGGTTCGGGCGGTGGGCCTGCCGGGAGGCGGGCTTCGTCCTTGACGAACCGGGTCAACGCCCGAACGCTTTCGAGGAACTGCGCGGGGAAGACTATGGTCGAGTTCTTCTCCGCCGCGATCTCGGCGAGAATCTGAAGATTTCGCAATTGCAGGGCGATGGGGTGGTCGGAGATGACGTCCGCGGCCTCGGCGAGGCGCCCCGCGCTCAGCGCCTCACCCTCGGCGGCGATGATCTTGGCCCGCTTCTCCCGCTCGGCCTCTGCCTCGCGGGCCATCGCCCGCTGCATGGTTGCCGGAAGTTCGATGTCCTTCAGCTCCACCAGCAGCACATACACGCCCCACTGCTGCGTCAGGCCGTCGAGGATGTCCTTGATCCGCGCGTTGAGAGTCTCGGTGTCCGACAGAACTTGGTCCAGCAGGGAACGGCCCACGACGTTGCGGACCGTCGTCTGCGCGATCTGTCCGATCGCCGACGACACGTCCTCGATCTCCACGATGGACTTCACGGGGTCGACCCTGCGGAAATAGGCGACGGCTGCCACACCGATGGAGACATTGTCCCGCGTGATGACCTGCTGCGACGCTATCGGCATCGTCACCGTACGCAGCGTCACCTTCCACATTCGGTCCACCAGCGGAATCATGAATCGGATACCCGGCTCGCGGACGTTGCGCAGCTTGCCGAACCGGAATACCACTCCTCGTTGGTATTGCCGCACCACGGCGACTCCAAGACTGGACACGATGCCACCTCCTTCGGACAGCACCTCCACGCTGACACGTCAGGCACACCCCGGTCATGGGCCGATCGTCCCCCGGCGCGCGGCCGAACAGGCCGTCTCACGCCGCGGGGCAGGCGGCGTCGGCGCTGGGTGCGGACAGCGTCGCTCCCGCCTCACGGCGTGGCCGGCGAAGCCCCTGCGAAGCGGCACCCTGCGAAGGCGGCTACGCGACGTCCGGCTGACCGGCGACGGCTCAGGGGAATTCCAGGCGGCACCGCACGTCGACCACGCCTTCGACGGCCTGGGCGGGCCGGGTGGCCCCGGGGATGAGGTGGGCGTCGCGGACGTGGCCCGTCAGGGAGACGACACCGTGCGTGACATCGATCTTGATGTCTTGTGGCGAGAGGGCGGAAGAGCCGCTCGACGACCTCCCTGAGGACTTCGGCTGCGAGGTCGTCGTCGGTGCGCAGGAAGATCTTGAGGAGGTCGGCGCGGCTGACGATGCCCTTGAGCGCCTTCGATGACGGGGATGGCGGTGACCTTCCACAGCTCCATGGCGGTGCGGCCACCCCGTCGTCATCGCCGACGCCGCCGAGAAGACCGGCGTAGACGTGGAACAGCTCGCCGAGATCCTGCTGAAGGAGGAACTGTGCACGGAGCTGACCCCCACCTTGTCCTCGGCCTACATCGGTCTCGTCACCACCGCGACATCCTGACGGCCGCACTCGACCTCGGCGTCACCGCCCTGGATACGGCGGCTCCCTACCTCGGCTTCCGCTCGCACGCGGTGCTGGCTGAGACGGCGGCCGATCTGCTGCCAAAGTTCGCCCTCTCCACGAAGGTGGGCTTCTTCCCGAGCGCTGGAGGTGCAGAGCACTCCCTTGATCCGGTCCGGCTGCGGCTGCGGCTGGCCATCGAGCGAGCGGCCCGGGAACTCGGCAGGGAACCTGACACCGTGCTCCTCCACAACCCCGAGCGGAGCCTCGCGGGCCTGTCCACTCCCGATGGCCGCACCCTTCTCGGCAACGCCTGCACTGCCCTGGCAGATGCCGCCCGCGACGGCCTGTGCGGCACCTGGGGTGTGGCCTCCTGGGATACCCGGTCGCTCGAGATGGTCCAGGTGGACGACCTGCCGTCCCCGGACCTCTTGATGGTCCGGGCCGGGTTCCTCGTGGGCATCGACCTACTCGACGCCATAAACGTCCTGCGCACGGCCTGGCAGCCGGGCGAGACCTGGGGGATGAGTCCCTTCGGTGGCGGCCACAGGAAGGTGTGGGAGGAATTCGACCCCCGGCCGTTCCTGCGACCGCGTCACGAGGATCTGTCCCGCATACAGGCGGCGTTCCGGGTCTCGTTTTACCTGCCCAGCGCCTCCGCGATGGCGGTCGGTACCGACGACCCCGGGCACCTGGCCCAGTTGGTCCAGACCCTGGGCGCGGAGGTGGACACCGCCGCCGTCAGTCAGTACCTGCGGGCCCTCCATGGACACCGTCAGAGCTGAAGCTCGGCTACCAGGCGCTCGGCCTCCTTCCGGGCTGGCGCCAGCAGCGGATCCTCCTCGTACGCGTAGGGTCCGACGATCTTCGACAGGAAGAACAGCGACATCAGCTTGCCGTCCCGGCTCTCCAAATCCGCACGCCGCTCCTGCTGGACGCGGTTCGCGAGCCCTGGGACGGCAAGCGCGTTGCCCCACAGCGTTGCGGCGTCCAGGCCCCGGGGCGCCATGCCCCAGTCCTCCCAATCAATGAGGGAGAACCCCGGCCCCATCACGTTGGCCCAGGTCAGATCTGCATGAGCCGGCCACCACCGCTCGATCCGTGTATCGGCCACCCTGGGGAAGACCGCTCCGAGGGTCTGGGTCACGTGCTCCTGCGTGATCGTCACTGTGTCCGGTGTCGCAATCCGCGGTGTCTGCTGTGAGGCAAGCGCGTTCAGCGAAGCGTTCAGCGCCGCCCACCACTCGTCCGGCAGGCCCGGGTCTTCGAGCACCAGGGCGCCTTTGCCGATAGACGGCGATGGAATCAGCTCCAGCTCATCCGCGCGCCACATCACAGGCTCGCCCGGCTCACGCCACGCCAGGCCCTGGTACCACTCGGGCATCGCGACCCCCTGAAGAACCGCAGCGGCCTCGGTCCCGTTCCAGCCCTGCGTGCCGATCCGCTCGAATCCCCGCCGCTCAATGCGCACCCATGTATCCCGTTCGGTACGGCAGCTCAGGGAACGCCGCTTGCGTACCAGGGCCTGCCGATCCAGTTGCACATGCAGGGCCGCTTCTACGCGCTTCAGCACGTCTTCCACCGGCTGACGGCGTAGATCCACCTGGGCAGCAGCGGTCAAGGATCCCTTCATCACGACCTCCTCGGCGAACGGATGACCGTAGCAGGAAGAGCCCCGTCGACACGATGCGTCCGTCAACACGGAGCACATCAACTTCGCCGGTCGTCGGCCGTTGCTGGGCAATCCGTCCACGTCGATGGCGGCTGGCCGCTGTACTGAGACCGTCAACAAGCAAGGAGACAGACCGAAATGATCGAACGAGTCCGCGCCGTCCTCGTCACCGCTGACGACACGATGCTGGTCATCCGTCGCACCAAGCCCGGCATCCCCGTGTACTGGGTCCTGCCCGGCGGCGGCGTCGAACCCAGCGACGAGTCCCGGGAGGCCGCCCTTCACCGGGAGATCCACGAGGAGATCGCGGGGAAGGTTGACGTCGTCCGACTCCTCCACACGATGGAGTCCGACGACGAGCGTCAGCTCTTCTACCTCGCCCGCATCGCCACCTGGTCCTTCGATGACCGCACCGGTCCCGAGTTCAGCGCCGAGGGCCGCGGCGAGTACGCGCTGGAGGAGATCCCGCTGACCGTCGAGGGCCTCGACGGCATCGACCTCAAGCCCGAGGAGATCGCTCACGTCCTCCGGGGCGCCATCGGCGCCGGCGCCCTTCGGGTAGAGGCTGCGAAGTAGCTTTCCGGCTTTGTGGACTTGCCGTCGGGGCCAACGCCGAAGTGCATCGGCCTCGACGGCGCATGCCGCTGGTGGTTGCTGTGAGCTGCTCAGGTTGGGACGGGCACAGTTTGTTGGCACGGGCCAGACGGCGGGCGTTGGGCAAGGGATCTCAACATGCAGAAGCCGCCTGCGATGAGTCGGTGGCTCGTCCAGAGTTGCTGTCCGTGCGGGAATCTATGCTGGTCGAGGGCCTTGGGCGCCGTAGTGAGCGCCGCCACTCTCAGTCAGTACCTCCGCCCCCGCTTGCAGTGGCTAGTCGGACAGACGCCCCAGTAGGGCGCCTTGGCCGGACTGGAGAATGTGCGCGGCCTCCAGCGGGATCCAGAAACACTCGAAGTAGGTCGGCTCCTGCTCGCCGTCGTGGTCCTCCTGGCTCATCCAGCGCTTCGGCGTCGGCTCGGTCAGCTCCAGGTGGAAGACGTGCCGGTGCTGGATCTCGAACCGGTACGGGCTGATGTCGTACTCGGTCTCGCCGAGCTTGCGGACGATCTTGAAGTCCGAAAGGCCGGTCTCCTCGCGGGCCGCTCTCAGGCCCCTCGTCTGTGCCGACTGCCGGTCGCTCGCGCGTCCGAACGGTCCGCTGACTCACGCCGGCGCGCTACCGGCCCAACCGCACCTGTGAACCGTTCTGACGAGGGCCAAGGGAAGGCACGCCACAGAGCCGCGGACACCCTTACGGCAGTGCCGTTCATCGCACTGCCTCCCGGAAGCCCGCCTCGCCGAGACTGCGCGGCGGACGTCGCTGCGACGACCGCTGCAGGGGTTGTCAGCTTCCTACAAGAGGTAGAACCCGGGCGATCAGACTCTCGGTCCGAGCCTAGCGAAGCCCAGCGGGCACCCCGACGGGCACGTAGCCGGGAGCAACTTCCAGACAAGCGCCGATCGCCGACGAAGTCGATTCGACGCCTGCACCTGCCCGAAGCATTAGCTGATGCAGCGTCAGAAAAGTCAGCATTGGGTCAGCATTCGTAGACATACGCCCACCCACGGACGCCCACAGACGGGGAAGGCCCCGCACCATCGAAGGGCAAGCGCGGGGCGTGATCGGAAGTACGGAAGTTTCAGCAACCGGAAGGCATACGACCCACGCCCGGCAGGACCACCTCTCTCCAGTTACCGCAGGTCAGCGCACTCGTCCGCGTGGTTTGAGGTGGGCCGGGGGCAGCTCAGGAGCCGGAAGTGGAGGGCCGCCGTACCCCTTCACCTCGCCGAATCTCGTCCCCTTCATCCAGTCTTCGCGGGCCTGTGCGATGTCCTCTTGGGAGCGGCCGATCCAGTTCCAGAACATCACGATCTCCTCCTCGAACGGCTCGCCGCCCAGGAGCATCAGGCCCGCGTCCGAGGCTGCGCGCAGGGGGAGTTCCGTGCGGCCGCAGCCGAGGTAGAGCATCGAGCCCGGGAGGACCGGGACGCCGTCGACGTGGGCTTCGCCCGACATGGACAGGACGGCGTACTCGAAGTCCGGGTCCAGCGGGACGCGGGTCTGCGTGCCCGCCGCCAGGGCCAGGTCCGCGCCCACGATCGGGGTGTACGCCGAGCCGGGCGAGGTCGCCGTGTCCAGGGTGCCGAGGATGACCGTCGCCGTCAGGCCCGGCGCCGTCACTCGCGGCAGGTCCGCGTGGTGCTGGAAGTGCGGTTCCACGTTGCGGTGGGCGTCGGGCAGGGCCACCCACAGCTGGGCGCCGTGCAGGAAGCGCGCGTGCGGGCGCGGGCTCTCCTCGGAGTGGCTGATGCCGCGGCCGGAGGTCATCAGGCCCAGCTCGCGCGGGCGGATCGTCTCCAGGCTGCCGACGCTGTCGCGGTGCAGCACCTCGCCCTCGTGGAGCCAGCTCACCGTCTGGAGCCCGGAGTGCGGGTGCGGCGCGACCTGCATGCCGGGCTCGTCGGCGATGTCGTCCGGACCGTAGTGGTCCACGAAACACCAGGCACCCACCATGCGGCGGCCCAGGTTCGGCAGGAGCCGGCGTACCTCGGTGGACTCCCCGAGCTTGACCGTGCGCGGGCTGAGGAGCTCGCGCACCGGTTCGGCCACGACGAATCCGCGGCCGCCGCAGGCGGAGAGAGCGGGATGGCGATCGAGATTGCTCATGCGCACAACGTAGCCCCGAGGGGGCGGCCGTGTTGAGTGGAATGTTCCGGCGGCCAGGCGTGTTGGGGGCAGCGGACGAACCACCTGAACGCGGAAGGGACGCGATGAACGCGCCGACGGGGTATTTCGAGCACGGGACGGCAGCCGAGCGCTGGGGGCGCGCCCAGCTCTTCTTCGACGCGCGGGAGTACGCGACGGCCGCCCGCATCCTGGAGCCGCTGGCGGGCGAGGCCCCCGAGCAGCTGGCTCCGCGGCTGCTGCTGGCCCGTGCCTACTACCACTCCGCCCAGCTCTCGCGCGCCGAGCACGAGCTGCGCGCCGTGCTGGAGCGGTGGCCGGTGGAGGACTACGCCCAGCTGCTGCTCGGTCGCACCCTGGAGCGTCTGGGGCGGCCCGGCGAGGCCCGTCCCCACCTGCGGATGGCCGCCGCGATGGCCGGCGAGATCCCCGAGTAGCGGCCCGTACGGCGGCCCGTACAGCGGCCCGTACGGCGGACGCCCGGCCCGTGCGTGCGGGGCCGGGCGTCCGCCTCGGTTAGCCTGGGGGCACGATGAACCGTCTGACCACGCCTTTCGGCTCCTACGAGCTCACCCGCTTCCCCGAGGACCCGCGCGACCGGCTCCGCGCCTGGGACGCCGCCGACGAGTACCTGCTGCGCCACCTCGACTCCGGTACGGGGGAACACGGTCCGGTGGACCTGGCCGGCGCCGGGCAGATCACCATCCTCGGTGACCGCTGGGGGGCGTTGACGACGCCACTGGCCGCGTACCGCCCGACGCAGATCACCGATTCGTACCTGTCGCGGGCCGGTACCGCGGCGAACCTGGACCGGGCCGGGATCGGCACCGCCAAGTCCACGGTGCGGCTGCTGACCACGCAGGACCCGCCGCCAGAGCGGATCGACGTACTCCTCGTGCGGGTGCCCAAGAGCCTGGCGCTGCTGGAGGACCAGCTGTACCGGCTGGCTCCGCACGTGCACGAGGGCACCGTCGTCGTCGGCACGGGCATGGTCAAGGAGATCCACACTTCCACCCTCAACCTCTTCGAGAAGATCCTCGGCCCGACCAGGACCTCGCTCGCCGAGAAGAAGGCCCGGCTGATCTTCTGCACGCCCGGCGCCGCCACCGCGACGCGCGGCGGCGACGACCCGTGGCCGGTGACGTACAAGCTGGACCAGGAGGCGGGTTCGGGTGCCGGGCTGACCGCCGTCAACCACGCCGGCATCTTCTGCGCGGACCGGCTCGACGTCGGCACCCGCTTCTTCCTGCAGAGCATCCCGACCAACACGAACGGCGCCCGGGTCGTGGACCTGGGATGCGGCAACGGCATCGTCGGCACCGCCGTCGCCGTCGCGGACCCGCGGGCCGAGATCGTGTTCACCGACGAGTCGTACCAGGCAATCGCCTCGGCGAAGGCCACGTTCCGCGCCAACGTGCACCGCGAGCGCGAGCGGGCCGACTTCCTCGTGGGTGACGGCGTCGCCATGCTGGACCCGGGCTCGGTGGACCTGATCCTGTGCAACCCGCCCTTCCACTCCCATCAGGCCACCACGGACGCGACGGCGCTGCGCATGTTCGCCCAGTCGCGCAAGGCGCTGCGGCCGCGCGGTGAGCTGTGGGTCGTCGCCAACCGGCACATGGGTTACCACACCCACCTGCGCCGCCTCTTCGGCAACAGCGAAGTCGTCGCGAGCGAGCCGAAGTTCGTGGTCCTGCGGGCGGTCAAGGAGGATCGTCCGCGCCCCGCACGCCCTATGTGACCTGCCGGTACGTCCTACACTCTGGCGCGTGAGCAGCCAGGTGGGAGACGGAAGCGGTGACGGGGCAGGCATCGGCGGGCGCTACCGCCGGGAGGACGTGGCCCGGGCGGCCGGCGTCAAGGTGCGCAACCTGCGCTACTACCAGGAGCGCGGGCTGCTCCCGCCGCCGCGCCGGGAGGGCCGGATCGCCTGGTACTCCGACGACCACCTGACCCGACTGCGCCTGATCAGCGACCTGTTGGGGCGCGGCTACACGGTCAACGGCATCGCGGAGCTGCTGAACGCGTGGGAGGACGGCGGAGGCCTGTCCCAACTGCTGGGCCTGGAGCGGGAGATGACCCGCGACTGGGTGCAGGAGGAGCCGGTGACGATGACCCGCGCCGCGCTGCGCGAGCTGTTCGGCCCGACGGCCACCGCCGAGGACACCCGGCGGGCGGCGGAGCTCGGCTACGTCACGGTCGACGGCGAGCTGGTCACCTACCCGAGCCGGCGGCTGCTGGAGGCGACGCTGGCGCTGGTACGGCAGGGGGTGCCGCTGACGGAGATCCTGGACGCCGGGGAGTTCGTACAGGCACAGGCGGCCGCGCTCGCGGACCGGTTCGTCGGACTGTTCCGGCGGCATGTGATCGGCGCGGAGGGGCTGGAGCTGCTTTCGGCCACCCAGATCCAGCACGTCACGGCGGCGGTGACGGCCCTACGGCCGGTGGCCGGCGAGGTCGTGGCCACGGAGTTCGCGCGGGCGATGGCCCGCCGGGTGGACGCGGAGGTCGCCGAACTGCTGCGTACGGAGCAGTAGGAGTCGACTCAAAGGGTGCGCTCGCACAACCTTGCCAACCACCATTGGCACTCTTACATTCAACTCGTCGGTAACAACGGTGCACAGCCGAAATAAGGGACGATCCCATGACCGGTTCCCCCCACTTATCCGACTTATCCGACGAGCGCGGCGACTCCGGCCGCGTCCGCTGGCGCCGGTTCGCCGTGCTGACCGTCCCCGCCGTCGCGGTGACCGCAGGACTCGGCATCGCTCTCGCCCAGGGCGTTCTGGCCGCCTCGTTCGCCGTGTCGGGACAGCAGTTCAAGGTGTCGGCGAGCAGCCTGGAGGGCGAGGGCTTCGCGCAGTACGGCGGCGTCGACGTCAACGCCCGCGACGAGCTCATCCCGGTGGCCGTCACCGCCATCCGGGAGGCCAAGCTCAGCAACCTCTGCCAGTCCGTCGTCACCACGCTCCCGGTGATCGGGGACATCTCGCTCAACCTCACCGCGGGCGGGAAGACCCCGGTGGAGGCGAGCAACCTCTTCGTCGACGCGACCCAGCTCGCCGGTGACGCCGTCTTCAGCAACATCGAGATCGGGCGCGACGCCTCCACCCTCGACAAGGGTCCGGCGGACGCGCAGGGCATGCAGGACCTCTTCGCCCAGCAGGCCGACACGGTCCGCATCACCGGTCTCCAGCAGACGGCGTGGGCGACGAACGCCGGAACCTTCAAGCTCTCCGGCCTCAGCATGAACGTCAGCAAGGGCAAGAAGGAATGCTTCTGAGCCGCCGTCAGCGGTGGCGGCGGTGGCGGCGCAGCAGGCCCTTCTGGGGCGGGCTGTTCGCGATCCTGGCCGGGGCGTGGATCTGCGTCCTCCCACTGGCGCCGTTGAAGATCATGCTCCAGCAGGGGGTGGCGGGGATCCCGTCCGTCCTGTTGGGCATCGTGATGGTCGTGCTGGGCCTCACCGCCTGGTTCTCGCCACCCCAGCGCGGTCTCGCGGGTGTCCTCACCACCCTGATCGCCACCGCCGCGCTGGTCCTGTCGAATCTGGGCGGCTTCCTGATCGGCACCCTTCTCGGCATCCTCGGCGGCGGCCTGATGTTCGCCTGGCAGCCGTGCGCCGCCCGGCGCTCCGGCGGCGGAACCGGGGCCGGGACCGGGGCGGAGCCCGACCCGGATCCGGTGCCGGCTTCGACGCCCGGTCCGGTCCCGGCGCCGGCGCCGGCTTCGGCTTCGGTCCCGCGCTCGGTCCCGGCTCCGGTCGCGCCCCGGAGCGCGCCCCTTCCCCCCACCCCGCACCCTGATCCCCAAGGAGCACAGCCATGAGCCGCACGCGCACCGCGCTCGCCCTCGGGACGGCCGCCGCCGGAGCCATAGCGCTCGCCTCGGTCACCGCCTCCGCCGCTCCCGTGCCCGTGGCCGGGTCGACCACCGTCACCCCGGCCGGCCACGACTTCAAAGCCGTCCTCAGCGGCAAGGCCACCCTCAAGGCCGGTTCGGTGACGGTGACCTGCACGGTCTCGGTCTCCACCGGAACGGTGCCGGCCGCCCCCGGCAACAGCAACCCGTCCGGGCCCGTGTCCTCACCGATCTCGCCGCCGACGTACAGCTCCTGCACGTCCAGCATGCCGGGGGTGACCCCGACGGTCACCACCAGCGGTGCGTGGGCGGTGTCCATGCAGGACGGCGCACCGATCACGGCCACCATGACCGTGCCGACCGGCGGGCTGGTCCTCAAGACGACCGGGCTGGCCTCCTGTACGGTCACCGCCGCGCCCACTGCCCCGGGGAGCGTTCCGGGCACCTGGGCCAACGGCAGCCCGTCGACCCTGACCTTCACCAACGCCTCCGTGCCGGTCAAGGTCACCGGCGGGTTCGGCTGCCCGACCAGCGCCACCGCGTCCGTGTTCAACGCGGTCTACAAGGTCTCCGACGTCACCGATCCGGCCCAGGACATCACCGTCGGCCCCTGAGCCCCGCCGTACGAAGCCCGGCCCGTCCGCCCCGGAGTCGCCCGAGGCGGACGGGCCGGCGCATGGTCCGGGCGGGAAATTGCGTTGCCGGACCCGGTGCGCCGCGAGAGGGTCGCTGCCATGTCGCAGAACACCGAACCCCCGCAGCAGCCCGCCCCGCGCCCCGCCCGCCGGGACGTCTCCAACCTCTTCTCCGGCGGCCGCCTCACCGCGATCCCGCGCAAGGCGGCCCGGCGGGAGCAGTTGCTCGTCCACCTGGCCGAGACCCTGTTCGCAGTGGAACGCACCTACACGGAGCCCGAGGTGAACGAGGCCCTGCGCACCGTGCACGACGACTGCCCGGCGCTGCGGCGCTACCTGATCACCTCGGGGCTGCTCACGCGAACCCGCGACGGCCGCAGCTATCAGCGGGCCACGACCGCCCGGTAGCGGGTCGCCGCCCGGTACCGGGTCGCCGGCCGGCATCAAGCGCGCACGGCTGATGCACGCCACGTGACGGCCCGTCGGAAGAGGTCACGGGCACGCCCGGGCGGCGGCCTTCCTGATGCGCGCGGGCGCGCGAATGGGAACACTGGGGGCATGGCGAACAAGGCAGCCCTTGAGGGCGGCCCGGACGATCTGCAGGAACGGATCGTCGAGGCCGCCCCTCCCGGAGAAGACCTGAAGATCGCGCACCGCGGCGGCTACGAGCACTTCAGGAGCACGTCGCGGACCCAGGACGGGCCCGAGGGCCCGCTCCCCGTGTACGAGTGGTGGGAACGCACCGAGATCGCCGAATGAGGCCGCGCGCGGCGGCCGGGACGCTCCCTGCTCCCCCGCCTCAGCCGCGGTAGGTCTCCAGCAGGCGCAACCAGATCTCGCTGACGGTCGGGAAGGCCGGTACCGCGTGCCACAGGCGCGCGATCGGGACCTCTGCGGCGACGGCGACGGTGGCCGCGTGCACCAGCTCGGCGGCGCCGGGGCCCACGAAGGTGGCCCCCAGCAGCACCTCGCGGTCAAGCTCGACGATCATCCTGGCCCTGCCGCGGTAGCCCTCGGCGTACAGCCCGGCGCCGGAGACCTTGGACAGGTCGTAGTCGACGGCGCGCACCTTGCGGCCCGTCCGCTCGGCCTCGGCCAGGCTGAGGCCCACCGCGGCGGCCTCCGGGTCGGTGAAGACGGCCTGGGGCAGCGCGCGGGTGTCGGCGGTCGCCGCGTGGGCTCCCCAGGCGGCGGTGTCCAGCGGGGAGCCCGCGGCGCGGGCCGCGATGGCGGCGCCCGCGATGCGGGCCTGGTACTTGCCCTGGTGGGTCAGAAGGGCGCGGTGGTTGACGTCCCCGACGGCGTAGAGCCAGTCGAAGCCGGGCACCTGGCAGGTCTCGTCGACCCCGATCCAGCCGCCCGGCGCCAGGCCGACGGTGTCCAGCCCGATGTCCTCGGTCCGCGGCGCCCGGCCCGTCGCCATCAGCAGTTCGTCGCCCTCGACGACCTCCCCGCCCTCCAGCACCACGCTGACGGGCCCGGTCGAGCCGTCCCGGACGACCGCCTCGACGGCCACCCCCGTACGGATCACCGCGCCTGCCTCGCGCAGGGCGTCGGCGACGAGCTCCCCCGCGAAGGGCTCCATCCTCGGCAGCAGCCGGGAGCCGCGTACGAGGACGGTCACCTGCGATCCCAGGGCCTGCCAGGCGGTCGCCATCTCGCAGGCCACCACGGAACCGCCCACGATGACCAGCCGGCCGGGGGCCTCCCGCGCGGAGGTCGCCTCACGACTGGTCCACGGGCGGGCGTCGGCGATGCCCGGGAGGTCGGGGACCGCGGCCCGGGTCCCGGTGGCGACGACCACCGCGTGCCGGGCCGACAGCACCTGCTGCTCGCCCTCGGGGCTGGTGACGGCCACCTTGCGAACCCCGCGGAGGCGGCCGTGGCCGCGGTGGACGTCGGCGCCGATGGAGTCGAGCCAGTCGATCTGGCCCTGGTCCTTCCAGTCGCCGACCCAAGTGTCGCGGTGCGCGTACACCGCCCCCGTGTCCAGGGGGCCCTCGACGGCGCCCGCCAGGCCCGGCACCCGGCGGGCGTCGGCCCGCGCCAGCACCGGGCGCAGCAGCGCCTTGCTGGGGATGCACGCCCAGTAGGAGCACTCTCCGCCGACCAGTTCGCTCTCCACGAGGGCCGTGCTCAGCCCGGCCGCGCGGGTCCGGTCGACGATGTTCTCGCCGGCCGGTCCCCCGCCGAGCACCACGACGTCGTACTCCACGACTTCATTCATGCGGCCCAGTCTCACCGCTGATCGGTGGCCGCGTCACGCACTCAGGCGTCCGGCGTGCCGGGCCCCCGGCCGCCGGGGTCCTGCGCGCCCGGCTGGGAGGCGGCGATCTTGGCGCGTACCTCGTCCATGTCGAGGGCGCGGGCCTGCCCGATGAGGTCGGTCAGGGCCGCCTCGGGCAGGGCGCCGGGCTGCGCGAAGATGGCCACCTGGTCCCGGACGATCATCAGGGTCGGGATCGAGGTGATCTGGAAGGCGCCGGCCAGCTCCTGCTGGGCCTCGGTGTCCACTTTGGCGAAGACCAGGTCGGGGTGGGCCTCCGAGGCCCTTTCGTAGACGGGTGCGAACTGCAGGCACGGTCGGCACCAGCCCGCCCAGAAGTCGATCAGAACGAACGGGTTCTCGCTGACCGTCCGGTCGAAGTTTTCCTTGGTGAGCTCGACTGTAGCCACGGTGTCCAGACCTCCTGATAGAGCCGTCTGCTCCTTGAACGAACGGCCCGTCCCGGGCATTCCGCCCCGCCGAGGGGCGTGTCTCAGAACGGGTGGCCGGCGGGCGTGGTGCGGGCCGTGGTCCAGCGCAGTTCGGTGAAGGCGTCCAGGTTCGCCTCGCCGCCGAAGCGGGCGCCGTTCCCCGAGGCGCCGACACCGCCGAACGGTGCGACGGCCTCGTCGCCCACCGTCTGGTCGTTGACGTGCGCGATCCCGGTCGGGATCCGCTCCGCCAGGTCGAGGCCGCGCCCCGCGTCGCGGGTGACGATCCCGAGGGACAGGCCGTACGGTCCCGCCGAGGCCAGTTCCACCGCCTCGTCCTCCGTCGCGAAGGACCGTACGGGCGCGACCGGGCCGAAGACCTCCTCGGCGTAGGCGGGGGTGTCGTCGGCGGCGGCGGCCAGCACGGTCGGCCGGTAGAAGAGGTCCCGGTGCGTGCCGCCGGCGACGAGCTTGGCCCCCGCCGCGGTGCTGGCCTCCACCAGTGCGTGTACGCGCTCCAGCTGGGCGCGGTCGATCAGCGGGCCCAGGTGGACCTGCTCGCGGTACGGATCGCCCACGGCCAGTTCCTCGGCGCGTGCGGCGAGCCGCTCGACGTACTCGTCGTAGAGCGAGGCGTGCACGAGGTGGCGGCCTGCCGTCATGCAGATCTGGCCCTGGTGGAAGAAGGAGCCCCAGGAGGCCTGGGCGACGGCGGCCCCGACATCGGCGTCGCGGAGCACGACGAGGGCCGAGTTCCCTCCCAACTCCAAGTGCATCCGCTTGAGGTGACGCCCCGCCAGTTCCGCGACGGTACGGCCGACGGCGGTGGATCCGGTGAAGGAGACCACCCGCACCCGCGGGTCGGCGACCACCGCGGCGCCCGTGGCGGCGCCGCCGGGCAGGACGTGCAGCAGCCCGTCCGGCAGTCCCGCGGCGGCGAGGACCGCGGCGAGCGCGAGTCCGCCGCAGACGGCGGTGCGCCGGTCCGGCTTGAGCAGCACCGCGTTGCCGAGCGCCAGGGCCGGCGCGACCGAGCGGATCGCCAGGATCAGCGGTGCGTTGAAGGGGGCGACGACCCCGACCACGCCGGCCGGGACCCGGCGGGTGAAGGACAGCCGGGGCTCCTCGCTCGGCAGCACCTGTCCGGTCGGGCGCGAGGCCAGCGCAGCCGCCTCGTAGCACTCCTGCGCGGCGACGTGCAGCTCGAAGGCGGCCTTGCCGGGTATCGACCCGGACTCGCGCACCAGCCACTGGCTCAGCTCGTCGGCGTGGGCGGTGAAGAGGTCCCCGGCGCGGCGCAGCACCGCGGCCCGCACGGGGTGGATGGTGCGCGCCCAGTCGCGCTGCGCCGCCTGGGCGCGTACGGCGGCCTCCGCGACGTCGGCGGGCGCGGCGAGGTCGAGGGTGGCGAGGGTGCGGCCGGTCGCGGGTTCGACGACCGGGGCCGCGCCGCCGGTGAGTGTGGGTCCGTCCTGCCAGAGCATCGGGTCGAGGAGCGGCATGGCGCGGGGCCTCCGGGTGGGGATGGGCGGGGTGCCGGACGAGGGGGGCGGCAGCACGCGCCATCGTGCCAGACCGGAGGCGCCACTTCTGTTCAGTTATTGGGCAGTTGACGATGAGTACTGACTGGAAACGATCGACGCCCTGGTGGGCGGGGGATCAGCGCTCCAGGACGAGTGCGATGCCCTGCCCGACGCCGATGCACAGCGCCGCCATGCCCGTACCGGAGCCCGCCGCGGCCAGCTGGTGGGCGACCGAGCCGGCCAGCCGGGCACCGGAGGCGCCGAGCGGGTGGCCGATCGCGATGGCGCCGCCGCGCGGGTTGACCACGGCCGGGTCCAGCTCCGGCCAGGCAGCCAGGCAGCCCAACGCCTGCGCCGCGAACGCCTCGTTGAGTTCGAGGACGGACAGGTCGCCGAGGCCGCGGCCCGCCTTGCCGAGGGCGCGCTGCACGGCGTCCACCGGGCCGAGGCCGAAGAGCTGGGGCTCGATCCCGGTGACGGCGGAGGCGCTGATCCGGGCGAGCGGTTCCCGGCCGGTGGCCGCCAGGCCCGCCTCGTCGGTCAGCAGCAGCGCGGCCGCGCCGTCGTTGAGCGGGGAGGCGTTGCCCGCCGTGACCGTGCCCCGGCCGTCCGTCCGGAAGGCGGGCTTGAGCCTGGCCAGCGCCTCGGGCGTGGAGCCCTCGCGGATGCACTCGTCCCGAGCCAGGTCCGCACCCCCGTAGGGCACGACCTCCCCGTCGTACAGGCCGGCGGCCCAGGCGGCCGCGGCCTTGCGGTGGCTCTCCAGCGCGAAGGCGTCCTGCGCCTCGCGGGTGATGGCGTATTTGTCGGCGATCAGCTCGGCGCCCTCGCCGAGGGAGCCGGTCCACTCGGCGGGCATCCGCGGGTTCGTCATCCGCCAGCCCAGCGTGGTGGACCACATCTGCTGGTGCCCGGCGGGGAAGGCCCGTTCGGGCTTCTGGACCACCCAGGGGGCGCGGCTCATCGACTCGACGCCGCCCGCGACGGCCACGGAGGCGTCGCCGAGCGCGATGGCGCGGGCCGCCTGGATCACGGCTTCCAGGCCGGATCCGCAGAGCCGGTTGACGGTGACGCCGGGGACGGTCACGGGCAGTCCCGCCAGCAGTACCGCCATGCGGGCCACGTCGCGGTTGTCCTCGCCCGCGCCGTTGGCGTCGCCGAAGACGACGTCGTCGATACGGGCCGGGTCCAGGTCGGGCGTACGGTCCACCAGCGCGCGCACCACGTGCGCGGCCAGGTCGTCCGGCCGGACCCCGGCGAGGGCGCCGCCGAACTTGCCGATCGGGGTGCGGACGGCGTCGACGACGTAGACGTCGCGGACGGTGCGGATGCTCATGGGGTCTCTCCTGGGCGGATCCGTACGGGCGCGGGCGCACCGGTGCCGGTATGGGCACCGGGGCACGCCACCGGGCACGCCCGGTGGGGCGCGCCCGCAGTCTCCGTCCGCAGGTCACCGCCTGTCAACGGCCCCCCTCGGGAGGTGCGCCGCCGGACGGGCTCCGCACGGCGGGCCGGGGTGGACGGGCGGCGGGGCGGAGTCCGGGCGCAGGCGGGCAGCAGGGGATGCCGGAGCTCGGGGTGTCCGAGCCCCGTGCGACCATCAAGCCTGCCTTCACGGGGCGGCGGCCCATCGCCGCCACCGCCCCGGTGTCGGCGGCGTCCCACCCTCTGAGCAAGGAGCTCCACGCGTATGTCCATACCGCCCGGCCCCCCGTCGTCCCCCGAGCCGTACCCGCAGCCGGGACCGTACGGACAGCCGGGGCAGCCCGCGGCGTTCGGCGGCCCGCCGGGCTGGTATCCGCCGGCCCCGCAGAAGACCAACGCGCTGGCCGTCGTCGCGTTCATCATGTCCCTCGTGTGCGCGATCCCGCTGGTCCCGCTGATCCTCGGCATCGTGGCCCTCTCCCAGATCCGCCAGCGGGGCGAGAAGGGCAAGGGCCTGGCCGTCGCGGCGATCGTCATCCACGGTGTGACCATCGCCTTCTACGGGATCTTCCTGATCCTCGGGCTCTCCGGAGCGCTGGACGACGGAGCCTCTCCGAAACGCGACAACAGCGGCCAGGTCACCGACTCGGGCTCCCGCAAGGTGAGCGACATCCGCAAGGGGGACTGCTTCAACACCGGCGGCGACCTGGCGGAGTACCAGGACGAGGACGGCGGCGAGGCCTCCTTCTCGGTGCGCGTGCTGCCCTGCGACCAGCCGCACGAGGGCGAGGCGTACGCCGTCTTCAACCTGGACGGCGGTGCGTACCCGGGCACGGAGAAGGTCACCTCGCTCGCCGAGGAGAAGTGCTCCGGCACGCTGCTGACCGACTACGTGGGCAAGGACCCCCAGCTCTCGGAGAAGCTGGAGGTCTACTACTACTTCCCGCAGGCCGCCACCTGGGCCCTCGGCGACCGCGAGGTCACCTGCTTCCTGGGCGACACCAGCGGTGCGAGCGCCGGCTCGGTCCGCGCCACCGGTTCCTGAACCGCCGGTTCTCGGCGCTGAGCCGAGGTCCACGCCTGCCTGTCGTACGTCGGCGCGGGGCCCCCACCGGATCCGGTGGCGGCCCCGCGCCGTCGTCCTGCCGGCCGGGGGGCGATGACGCCGGGGCAAGGGCATTCCGACCGCCATGCGGGCTCGGTCGACTGGTGGTGGATCAGTCCGCCGGATGTCAGAGGCGGTTGCGACACTGGCGCAATGAGCGACGCCGGTGAACACGAAGCCCTGGTCGACCCGCGGGACCTGCTGCTGCAGACCGACTGGAACGCGGTGGAACACTGCTGCCCGGACGTGGCGCCGGCCACGCCCGTGATCCTGCTGGAACTCCTCGACGAGGATCCCGTCGTACAGGGCTGGGCTTTCCGGGCCCTGGTCGAGGCCCACACGCGCCAGCAGGTCTTCTACACCGCCACGGCTCCCGCCGCCCGGTTCGCGGCCGCCGTCCTCGGGGATCCGCGGACGCTCGCGCGGGTCACCGACCGCTGCGCGCAGGAGGAGGACGACCTCGGTCCGCAAGCCCCGTTCCCGTTGCGCGCCGGGCTGCTGAGCTGGCTCGGCGACTCGGTGGTGGAGGCGATGGCGCAGCGGGAGCGGCCCTACGGCGACGAGGAGGACATCGAGGCCTTCCTCGATCTCGCCCCTGAGTTCTATGCGGCCGCGCGGCCCTTCCTCGACGCCGGGCCGCCCGAGGTCCGCGGGGCGGCTCTGGGGGTGCTCCTGGCCGTGCTCCGGCTGCCCGCCCTCGCCGAGCGGATACCCGGGCACCGCGAGCGGGTCCGCGCCGCGGCCCTGGTGGAAGGCCCGTACCGCTGGCGGGCCGTGGACACGCTCTCCTGCTGGGGCGAGGAGGTCTCGTCCTTGCTCTGACATCCGGGGCGGCTCCCCGTTACGGTCTTCCTACCGATCGGTAATGGGGGAGGGTTCGCGATGTCGGAGTCATCCGGTGCTGCGGTCACGGGAGCGGTCTCGGCAGCCGTCACGGCGGAGTCCACCGCAGGAGCCACCATGCCCTGCGGCCTGGTCGAGATGGCCGCCGCACTGGCCGAAGGGAGTGTTTCCGCACGTGAGTTGACGCAGGATGCGCTACGCCGGATCGCCGCGGCGCAGCCCGAGCTCAACGCGTTCCGGACGGTCCGCGCCGAAGCGGCGCTCGCCGAGGCCGAGGCGGCCGACCGCAGGCTCGCCGCGGGCGAGCGGCTGCCGCTGCTCGGGGTGCCGATCGCCGTGAAGGACGACATGGACGTGGCCGGCGAGCCGACGGCGTTCGGCTGCGCCGGGGCCTTCGCGAGGAAGACCGCCGACAGCGAGGCGGTACGCAGGCTGCGCGCGGCCGGTGCGGTCATCGTCGGCAAGACCCAGACGCCGGAGCTGGGGCAGTGGCCCTTCACCGAGGGCGGGGCCTTCGGCGAGACCCGCAATCCGTGGAACCGGTCCTACACGCCGGGTGGCTCCTCGGGCGGCTCGGCGGCGGCCGTGGCGGCGGGCCTGGTCCCGGCCGCGCTCGGTTCGGACGGAGCCGGGTCGGTGCGGATCCCCGCCGCCTGGACCCATCTGGTCGGAGTGAAACCGCAGCGCGGGCGCATCTCCACCTGGCCGGAGCCGGAGTCCTTCAACGGGCTCACGGTCAACGGGGTGCTGGCCCGCACGGTCGCCGACGCGGCGCTCCTGCTGGACGCCGCGAGCGGACCGCACCCCGGGGACCTGCACCGCCCGGCACGCATCCGCGCGGTCGAGGCGGCCCGGCGCACCCCGCGCCGGCTGCGGATCGCGCTCTCCTTCGGGATGCCCTTCACGGCGACGCCCAAGTCGCTCGACCCGGAGGTGCGTTCCGCGGTGGAGCGGCTGGCCGCGCGGCTGGAGTCGCTGGGCCACGAGGTGATCCCGGAGGACCCCCGATACGGCCCGATCGGCCTGACCTTCGTACCCCGAGCGACCAGCGGCGTACGGGACTGGGCGACGCGGACGCCGGATCCGGCGCTGCTGGACCCGCGCACGCACCAGGCCGTGCGGACGGGCCGCCTGCTGGGGGGTCTGCCGCTGCGGGTCTCGCGCCGGGCGGAGGCCCTGCTGCACCGGCGGGTCGGCGAGATCTTCGGCCGTTTCGACGTGGTCGTGACCCCGACGACGGCCACTGGGCCGCTGCGGATCGGTGCGCTGGCCGGGATGGGGGCCATGGCCACGGACCGGGCGATGATCGCCGCCTGCCCGTATGCCTGGACGTGGAACGTGCTGGGCTGGCCGGGGGTGAACATCCCGGCCGGGCTGACGGAGGACGGGCTGCCGATGGGGGCCCAGTTGCTCGGTCCTGCGGACTCGGAGCCGCTGCTGCTGGGGCTGGCCGCGCAGGTGGAGGCGGCGGAGGGTTGGGCGGCGCGGCGACCGGGCTGAGGGGACGTCACGGGGGCGGAGCCGGGGCGGGAGCGGGGGCACTGCGCGGGGCGGCGCGGCACTGCGCGGGCGGGGCGGCCCGGGGCGGCACTGCGCGACGCGGGGCGGGCGCGGGCGCCCTCGGTCGACAGGCCGGAATGCGGACGGTAAGCACCCGTGACACGCTGAAGGGGGGATCTCGCCGGCCCCGGCCCGCCCGGCCGCCCGGCCCTGGCACCCAAGGAGACAGAAATGGCCACAGACGCCGGCGGGTCGCAGGCGGCCCGCACGCATCCGGACCCGTGGCACGCGGCCGCCTCGGGCAGAACCCTTCTGGCTGCGGTCCTGATGATCTTCGGCGGGGCGATGGCGTTCTTCGAGGGGATCGCCGCCGTCGCCAGCGACGACCTGTTCGTCGTGACGCGCCACTACCTGTTCGAGTTCAGCCTGACCGGCTGGGGCTGGGTCCACCTCATCCTGGGCATCGTCCTCGTCGCGGCCGGATGCGCCATCCTCGCCACCGGCGCCCTGTGGGCGCGTTACCTCGGCATCACCGTCGCCGGTCTGGGCGCGTTCGCCAACTTCCTGTGGCTGCCGTACTACCCCTTGTGGGCGCTGGTGCTCATCGCGATCAACATCCTCGTCGCCTGGGCGCTGTGCACGGGCGCACACCACGAGGCGGAGGGGCGCGTCCTGTAAGTTCCCTTGGAGCGAGCACGGACGAACCCCTATGGCGACGCCAGGGGCCCGTGGGCCAGCAGACCTGGACGGCGGTCGACGCGCACGTCGACGGGCTGCGCCTCGACGTAAGCGCCGAGGCGCTGACGGCCGCCGCCACAGGCGGTGAGGCGGCGGGACTGCCCGCTCGTCAGGTCGCACCGAACCAGGGCAAGTTGCCGCACCTCCCGGCCCGGATCAGGGGCGCCCGCACCATCCTGGAGATCGGCACCCTCGGCGTATTGCCTGGGCGTATTGCCCTGTGCGGTTGGGGACGCGGCCGGATCCCGCCGGGTTCGCACCCTCGGCTGCGGGCCCGGGCCGCACGCGGCCCCGGGCCCGCCCTCAGGCCCGGAAGGCCGCGAAGGCTCGTTCGAAGGCTTCGCGGGTGGACGGATCGCGGTCCAGGATCGCGAAGACCACGCGGTCGAAGGTTCCCGCGAAACGGCCCGACAGCAGCCCGCGGAAGGCTTCTGCCACCTGGGCCGGGTCGTTGCGGAACACCCCGCAGCCCCACGCCCCGAGCACCAGCCTCCGGTACCCGTGCCACGCCGCCACCTCCAGGACGAGCTCCGCACGCCGGGCGAGCGCCCCGGGGATCTCCGCGGCCCGCTCCGGCTCCTGCCGCAGGATCGTGCCCGCGTTCGGAGCGGGCGAGGTCAGGAAGGATGCCAGGAACGGCGATTCCATCAGGTGGCCCCGGTCGTCACGGAAGACCGGTACCCCGGGCGAGTGAATCACCCGGTCGGTGTAGAAGGTGCTGACTTCCGCACGGTGCACCTCGTAGTACTCCGGGGCCTCCAGCAGCGTCTCGTACAGGGCGGAGGCGCGGCACAGGGCCTCCTCCTGGGCCTTGGCCCCACGGACGTAGCCGCCCCCGGGATTCCGGGCCGAGGCGAAGTTCAGGACCGCCACCGCAGCCGCCGCCCCGGCCGCCCCGGCGTCCGCCCCAGCGTCCTGCGGAGCGTCCGCCGCGAGCCTACGGGCAGCGACCGTACTGCTCTCCCCCGTGACCTCGACGGCCGTCGCGCGGCCACGCCCTACGAGCCGTTCGCCTGGAATGACGCGGTTTGGTCCATATATTCTGGTTCCTGCCTTGGCGTCCGCCAGGGCGGCGGCGAGGTCGATCTGCCGTCCGGCCCGCGTCCGATACCCCCCGGCCGCCAGGATCTCCGCGTTCTCCCGCGCGATCTCGCGCAATCTGCTGCTCACGCCGCCATCCTCAGCACTCCTTTCCCCGGCGGCAAAGGATTTTGTGCCCGAGGGAGGGGTAGGCACGGGTGATGTCACGGCCGACGACAGGAGAAGAGGACCCGGTCATGCCCCTTGACCCACCCGTTCCGCAACCCCCGCCAGGCGACGCTCCCCCCTCCCCCGCGATCAGCGAGACGCAGGCGGAGCACCTGATCCACGGGATCTGTTTCAAGACCGGCCCGCCTCGTCTGCTCGGCGCCGAACTCGAATGGCTGGTGCTGGACGCCGAGCGGCCCGGACTGCGCGTGACCCCCGAGCGGCTCCGGGCGGCGCACGCCGCGGCTCGCGGCCTGCCCCTGAACTCCCGGGTGACCGTCGAGCCCGGCGGCCAGCTCGAACTCAGCTCGGCCCCCGCCACCTCCCTCACCGGGTGCGTGAACGGGCTCCAGGACGACCTCACGGCCGTCCGCGCCGCCCTGAGCGAGCAGGGACTGGTCCTGCACGGCCTCGGCCGCGACCCGCGCCTCCCGTATCACCGGCTGCTGAACAGCCCGCGCTACGACGCGATGGAGGCCTACTTCGACCGCACCGGCCCGGCCGGCCGCGCCATGATGTGCGCCTCCGCCTCCGTGCAGGTCTGCGTGGACGCCGGGCACGAGGAGCCGGGCGTGCTCGGCCACGGCCGGCGCTGGCGGATGGCCCATCTGCTGGGCGCGGTCCTGGTGGCCGCCTTCGCCAACTCCCCCGCGCACGAAGGCCCGTACGCCGGCTGGCGCTGCTCCCGCCAGGGGATCTGGAACGACCTGGACTCCCGGCGCACCCTCGCCCCACCGCTGGACGCGGAACCGCGGGACGGCTGGGTGCGGCAGGCACTGGACACCGAGGTGATGTGCGTACGGTCGTACGAGGGCGAGGCGTGGGACGTCCCGCCCGGTACGACCTTCCGCGACTGGCTGCGCTCGGGCGACGACGGGCGGGCCCTGCGGGCGCCCACCGCCGAGGACCTGGACTACCACCTCACCACGCTGTTCCCGCCCGTGCGGCCTCGCGGCCACCTGGAGTTGCGCATGATCGACGCGCAGCCCGGCGACGACGGATGGCTGGTCCCGGTGGCCGTCGTGCACGCGCTGTTCGACGACCCGGAGGCCGCCGAGACCGCCTACCGGGTGACCAAGGCCCTGGCCGACGCCTACGGTGCGCAGCCGGCGCCCCGCAATCCGCTCTGGCGGTCCGCCGCCCGGCACGGTCTGGCCGATCCCGAACTGCGGGCGGCCGCCAAGACCTGCTTCCGCGCGGCGGCCGAGGCGCTGCCCCGTCTCGGCGCGAGCACCCACGTCCGGGACACCGTCGGCGCGTTCGCCGAGCGCTTCGTGCTGCGCGGCCGATGTCCGGGTGACGAACCGCCGCAGTCTCGGCCCGAGGGGAAGGAGGCCCTGCGATGACCACCGAATCCCACCCCGGGCTGCGAGAACGGGCGGCCGCCTCGCTGACCGCCGCGCGCGCCCGGACGGCGGCCCTCACCGACGCGGTGACCGACGCCGACCTCACCGCCCAGCACTCCCCGCTGATGTCCCCGCTGGTCTGGGACCTGGCGCACATCGGGAACCAGGAGGAGCTGTGGCTGCTCCGCCGGGTCGCCGGACGCGAGTCGATGCGCCCGGAGATCGACCCCCTCTACGACGCCTTCGAGCATCCGCGTGCCGAACGGCCGAAGCTGCCGCTGCTGGGACCCGAGGAGGCCCGCCGGTACGCGGCCGAGGTCCGCGGCCGGGTCTTCGACCTGCTGGAGCGCACCCCGCTGGAGGGCAGCGCGCTCCTGGACGACGGATTCGCGTTCGGGATGATCGCACAGCACGAACAGCAGCACGACGAGACGATGCTGATCACCCATCAGCTGCGGCGGGGTGCTCCCGTGCTGACCGCCCCGGAGCCCGACGCCCCCTACGATCCCCCGGGCGCCTGCGAGGTCCTCGTACCCGCCGGCCCGTTCACGATGGGCACCTCGACCGAGCCGTGGTCGCTGGACAACGAACGGCCTGCGCACCAGCGGGAGACCGCGGCGTTCTGGATGGACACACTGCCGGTGACGAACGGCGCGTACCGCGCCTTCATCGCGGACGGCGGCTACCACGAACCCCGCTGGTGGGCGGCGGCCGGCTGGGACCAGATCCGCCGGCACTCGATCGAGGCACCGTTGTTCTGGCACCGCGAGGGCGGCGAGTGGCTGCGCCGCCGCTTCGGGGTGACCGAGCCCGTCCCCGATGAAGAACCGGTTCTGCACGTCAGCTGGTACGAGTCGGACGCCTACGCCCGCTGGGCGGGCCGGCGACTGCCCACGGAGACCGAGTGGGAGAAGGCGGCGCGCTTCGATCCCGCGACCGGCCGCTCGGCCCGCTACCCGTGGGGCGACGCGGACCCGACCCCCGCCCACGCCAACCTGGGGCAGCGCCACCTGCGCCCGTCCCGCGCGGGCAGCTATCCGGCCGGGGCCTCCCCGCTCGGCGTGCGCCAGCTGATCGGCGACGTGTGGGAGTGGACGGCCTCCGACTTCCTGCCGTACCCGGGCTTCCGGGCCTTCCCCTACCGGGAGTACTCGGAGGTGTTCTTCGGCCCGGAGCACAAGGTGCTGCGGGGCGGTTCCTTCGCGGTGGACCCGGTGGCCTGCCGGGGCACCTTCCGCAACTGGGACCTGCCGGTGAGGCGGCAGATCTTCTCCGGCTTCCGCACCGCGAGGGACGTCTGATGTGCCGTCATCTCGCTTATGTGGGGCCGGAGGTGAGGCTCGGGAAGCTGCTCAGCGACCCCGAGCACTCACTCGTCCGCCAGTCCTGGGAGCCGCGCCGCCAGCGGCACGGCACGGTCAACGCCGACGGCTTCGGCGTCGGCTGGTACGCGGAGGGCGACCCGGTCCCCGCCCGCTACCGTCGCGCCGGGCCGATCTGGGGCGATCTGACCTTCACCGATCTCGCCCGGGTCGTACGCAGCAACTGCGTGCTGGCCGCCGTACGTGACGCCACACTGGCCGGAGCCGACGGTGAGGCCGCCGCCGCTCCGTTCACGGACGGGCCGTGGCTGTTCAGCCACAACGGCGCGGTGCGGAACTGGCCCGCGGCGGCCGCCCCGCTCGCGGCGGCGCTGCCGCCCGAGGAGCTGCTGCAGCTGTCGGCCCGCACGGACTCGGCGCTGGTCTGGGCGCTGGTGCGGCGCCGCCTGCGGGCCGGGGACGACCTGGGCACGGCGCTCGCCGAGGCGGTGCGGGAGCTGTCCTCGGCCGCGCCCGGCTCCCGGCTGAACCTGCTCCTGACGGACGGGGCGACGATCGCCGCGACCGCCTGGGGCGACTCGCTCTGGTACCTGGCCGATCCCGCGGGCGGGCGCACCGTGGTGGCGTCCGAGCCGTACGACGACGACACCCGGTGGTGCGAAGTGCCCGACCGGAACCTGCTGACCGCCGCCCCCACCCGGGTCCGCCTGACCCCGCTCAAGGAGAACCGCTCGTGACCAGCTTCCAGTTGACCAGGACCCTCGACGAGGACGCGGCGGAGACCGCACTGCGCGCGGACGTGCTGCACGGGCTGACCCACACGCCCAAGGTGCTGCCGCCCAAGTGGTTCTACGACGCGCGGGGCAGTGAGCTCTTCGAGGAGATCACCCGGCTGCCCGAGTACTACCCGACCCGCGCGGAGCGGGAGATCCTGCTGGAGCGGGCGCGGGAGATCGCCGCCGTGAGCGGTGCCCGCACCCTGGTGGAGCTCGGTTCCGGCTCCTCCGAGAAGACCCGGCACCTGATCGAGGCGATGCCGGCGCTGGACACCTACGTGCCGGTGGACGTGAGCGAGAGCGCCCTGCGGGGCGCGGCCGAGACGCTGCTCGCCGACCATCCGGGGCTGAGGGTGCACGCCCTCCTGGCCGATTTCACCGCGGCGCTGCACCTGCCGGACTCTCCCGGACCCCGGCTGGTGGTGTTCCTCGGCGGCACGATCGGCAACCTGCTGCCGCCGGAGCGGGCGGTGTTCCTGGCGTCCGTACGGGCGATGCTGTCACCCGGCGACGCACTGCTGATGGGCACGGACCTGGTGAAGGACGAGGCCGTGCTGGTGGCGGCGTACGACGACGCGCGCGGGGTGACGGCGGAGTTCAACAAGAACGTGCTGGCCGTCATCAACCGGGAGCTGGACGCCGACTTCCACACCGCCGACTTCGAGCACGTGGCGGTGTGGAACAGCGAGCAGGAGTGGATCGAGATGCGGCTGCGGGCCCGGTCCGAGCTGACGGTGAAGATCCGGGCACTGGACCTGGTGGCGCCGTTCGCGGCGGGTGAGGAGATCCTGACGGAGGTGTCCGCGAAGTTCCGTCAGGAGGGCGTACGCAAGGAACTGGCCGCGGCCGGGCTTGAGCTGACCCAGTGGTGGACCGACGCGGCGGGCCGCTTCGCGCTGTCCCTGTCGGTCGCCGACGGGCCCGTGGTCTGAGCGGACAGCCCCGGGGCCGGCCGCGGCGTCCGCTCGGACGCCCGGTCGGCCACCGCCCGCTGAGCGGCGGCAGCGAGGCCCCGCCGGTCCGTGTGACGGCCCGGCGGGATCCGCGGCAGCAGTGTGACCTCGGCCCGGATCCCGCGGGCCCGGGCGATCCGCCACAGTGAGGCGGTCAGCGGGTCGTCCCCGACGAAGGCGGGCGCCCCGGCGGGGCTCCCGTCGGGGCGCAGGTAGGCGAGGTGCACGGGCTGTACGGGGACCTTCGCGTCCAGGGCGGACTGGAAGGCGGCCCGGCGGAAGGCGCCCTGGGCGCGCCCGCACCAGGTGGAGCCCTCGGGGAAGACGGCGACCCGGTCGCCGGCGAGCAGCGCGCGGGTCATCGTGGTGACGGTGGCGGGCAGCGCGCGGATCCGGTCGCGTTCGATGAACAGGGTTCCGGCCCGCCCGGCGAGGCGGCCGAGGACGGGCCAGGCCCGGATGTCGCTCTTGGCCAGCATCCGGCAGGGCATGACGGCGGCGACGAGCAGGACGTCGAGCCAGGAGATGTGGTTGGCGACGAGCAGGCGGCCGCCGCGCCGGCCCGGCCTGCCGTGGACGGTTGTCCGTATGCCGAAGGCGCGCACCAGTACGGCCGACCAGGCCCGTACCACCGCGTGCCGGGGGCCGGCCGGCAGCAGCCGGACCGGCGGGGCGCCCAGGATCCCGAGCAGGACCAGGGCCACGGCGCCGGTGAGCCGCAGGACCGCGTGCGGGACGCTCGCGGTCCGTCCCTCGTGGCCGGCGCAGGCCTCGGGGGTGCAGGGCGAGGTGGGCAGCCAGGCGCTCATGCGCCCGGGATGAGCGAGCGGAAGTGCTTGAGGTAGCGCGGGCTGGTCCGGCGAAGGGAGAGCAGCACGTACAGGTCGGCGCAGCCGAACTCGGCGTCGAGGGCGGGTTCGCCGCAGACCCAGGCGCCCAGGCGCAGGTAGCCGCGCAGCAGCGGGGGCAGCTCCATGCGGTCGGGGAAGGCGATGCCCTCCGGGATCCAGGGGATGTGGGGGGTGACCCGGTACTCCTCGGGTGCGGGGCTGCGGGTCAGCGCGTTCTCGCGGGTGGCCGCGGCGAGGACGCCGCCGTCGGCGAGCGGTATCGAGCAGCATCCGGCGAGCCAGTTGTGGCCGGTGCGGTCCATGTAGTGGGCGAGGCCCGCCCAGATGAGGGCGATGACGGCGCCGTTGCGGTGGTCGGGGTGCACGCAGGAGCGGCCCACCTCGACGAGGTCGGGGCGGATGGGCGCGAGCGCGGAGAGGTCGAACTCGCCTTCCGAGTAGAGGCGGCCGGCGACGGCGGCGCGCTCGGGGGGCAGCAGCCGGTAGGTGCCGACGACCTGCTCGGCCTCCTCGTCGACGACGAGGAGGTGGTCGCAGTAGGCGTCGAAGGCGTCGGCGTCGAGGCCCGGCTCGGGGCCGTCGAGGCGGGCGCCGAGCTCCCCGGCGAAGACGAGGTGGCGCAGTCGCTGGGCGGCCCGTACCTCGTCCTCGTCGCGGGCGAGGCGCACGGTGTAGCGGGGGCCCGAGGCGGGGGCGGCGGCCTTGGCCGGGGCGGGGGTGCGGGTGGGCAGCGGGGAGGCGGGGGCCGTGGACGGGGACGGGGACAGGGACAGGGGTGCGATGGTCATGGCGGCTCCTGAACCGGGCACGGAGGGCCAGGCCGGCAGGTGGTGGCCTGGCTCCTCTACTTCTTCCGTGACCGGCTGGATTCGACATGACCGCTCTGCGGCCCTCGGGTGTGCGGACGCTGAACTCGCCGGTACCCGGCGCGGCGGCGGGACTCCTCGGCGGGCACCGCCGCCGGGTCAGCGGTCCGAGCTGAGGACCCGGCCGATCTCCTCGGAGGCCGCGCGGGCCGCCTGCTTGGGGTCCTGGCCGGTGAGTACGGCCGTCATGTAGGGCTTGATCGGGTTCTTCGCCTCGACCTCGGCCCAGCGGGCGGAGGCCGGGGTGGCCCGGCCCTGGGCGGCGCCGGGAGCCATGTTGGTGGCGCCCTCGTTGCCCTCGACCACGTGCGCGAGGGTGGTCTTGTTCGGTACGTAGCTCATCGTGCGGGCGAGTTCGGTCTGCCACTTCTCGCTGACCAGGGCCGTGATCACGTCGACGGCGGCCTTCCGGTTCCCGGTGCGCTCCGGGATGATCAGGTCCGAGCCGCCGGTGAAGACGGAGCCCGCCTTGTCGGAGGACTTGCCGGGGATCGGGAAGAAGCCGAGCTTGCCCTTCAGCGCGGGGTTGGCCGCCTCGATCTCGGCGGCCTGGCCGGGCGGGGCGATGATCTGGGCGACCTGGCCTCGGGCGAAGACCTGCGACTGAGGGGGCGTCTCCTCATCGGCGTCCTTGGGGCCGTCCCCGAGGCCCTGGAGCTGCTTGTAGAACTCCATGCCGGCCAGGGCCTTCTCGTCGTCGAGGGTGCCGACCCATCTGCCGCCCGTCTCGACGGCGAGCTCGCCGCCCTCGTCCCAGATGAAGCCGGCCAGGACGTACCAGTTCTGGCCCGCGAGGTAGATGCCCTGGCGGTCTCCCTTGTCGAGCTTCTGGGTGACCTGGATCCACTCCTGCCGGTTCTTGGGCAGGGTCTTTATCCCGGCGTCGGCGAAGAGGTCCTTGTTGTAGACGACCACGCGGTTGGCGGCGTACCAGGGGACGCCGTACTGGGCGCCGTTGACGCTCGCCGGCTCGGCGAGGCCCTTGAGCCAGTGCTTGCTGTCCCACTCACGCAGTCCCTCAAGGGTGAGTTCGGACAGGCCCTTGGTCTCGATGTACTGCGCGACCTGGGTGTTCCCGACCTCGATGACGTCGGCGGGTTCCTTGCTCGTGCCCCTCAGGACAGCGTTGACCTTGTCGCCGATGCCCGTCCACTCCTGGATCCTGACGTCCAGGTCGACATCGGGGTGCTCCTGCTCGAAGGACGCGGTGAACCGGTCGACGAAGTCCTCGGAGGCGCTGCCCTTCATCAGCCAGAGCGTCACCTTCTGGCGCCCTGCGGCCGGATCGGCCCACTGGCTGCAGCCCGTGAGGGCGGTCGCGGCCGCGAGGGCCGTGCACACGGCGAGGAAGCGCATCTTCAAGAGGGTCACCTTCTGGGGCTCGGTCTCGGATGGCTCGAAATTGGCATAGACCAATAGGCCGGTCAAGGGTCTTTCGCTCGGGATTGTTGGCGCAAAGTTCGCGCAGCAGGACTTACTGGGGCACCGTAGAACCAGGCAAAAGCGACCCACTGTCGGGAGACTCCATGTCCAACCACACGTACCGGGTGACCGAGATCGTCGGCACCTCCCACGAGGGCATCGATCAGGCCATTCGCAACGGCATCGCCCGGGCGGGCCAGACCGTACGGAATCTGGACTGGTTCGAGGTGGTCCAGGTACGCGGCCACATCGAGAACGGGGAGATCGCCCACTACCAGGTCGGGCTGAAGGTCGGCTTCCGACTCGAAGGCGAGGACTGAGGCCCGTCCCCTGCGGGTGGTAGGCCGGCCGGCCCGGCCGTAGCGCACTGCCGGGCCCGGCGGGCCCGCCCCGCCGACGGGACTGCCGTGACCGGCGGGACCGGCGGGACCGGCGGGACCGGCGGGACCGGCGGGACCGGCGGGATCGGTGTAACCGGCGGGATCGGCGGGATCGGTGTAACCGCGGGACTGGTGTGTCGGGCGTGTCGGGCGGACACCCCCCGACGCTCCCCTGAGCCGCTCAGGTCCGGCCCTCAACCTCCTGGCCGGACTTGAGCTCGGGCGCGTCCGCCGCCCAGTCGGCGACGAGCACGCGGAAGCCGGCCGCCCGCGCGGCCTGGCAGACCAGTTCGTCGTCGTCCACGAGCACGCGTACCTCCCGGCCCCGGGCGATCCGGCCCAGAACCTCCAGCTTGGTCGTCCGGGCCGGCCGCCGGTCCTGGTTGCCGCGCATCCACAGCCGCCCCTCGGGCAGACCGTGCCGGGTGAGCCACTCCTCCGTGTCCGGCCGGCACCGCTCGGGCCGCCCGGTCAGGTACACCACCTCGCAGTCGGCCGCCCTCTCCACCGCCAGGGCGATCCCGCGCGCGAGCGGCGGATCGGCCGGGGCCGCGGCGAAGAAACCGGACCAGTCCCTGGGGCGGCGCTCCAGGAAGTGCTGGCGGTGGGCGGTGTCGGCCAGGGTGTTGTCGATGTCGAAGACGGCCAACGGCCGCGAGGTGCGCTTCTCACTCATCCGGCCAGCCTAGGCCGTGCCACGGAGGCCGCCCGGGGATCCCCCAGGCGTCCCCCGGGCGTTGACTCCTGCGCGATCCGCAGACTCCCCGTACTCGGCCGGTCGCGCAGCGGACGAACTCCTGGTCCCACCTCGGCCTACGACCATCGGGCCCCTCCGGGACTTCTCCACCCGGCCGGCCCGGATCGCGGGCCTGCGGCCGTGAGGGCTTCCCGGGACCGGGCCGTAAAGTGGGACGAATGCACCAGCCCACCGAACCCCCGACCGGCCGCGATCCCTACGTGCGGGTGCGGGGCGCCCGGGAGCACAATCTGCGCGGCGTCGACGTCGACATCCCGCGCGACGCGCTGACCGTGTTCACCGGGGTGTCCGGTTCCGGGAAGAGCTCGCTCGCCTTCGGCACGCTGTACGCCGAGGCCCAGCGCCGGTACTTCGAGTCGGTGGCCCCGTACGCCCGCCGCCTCATCCACCAGATCGGAGCCCCGAAGGTGGATTCCGTCACCGGCCTGCCGCCGGCGGTGTCGCTGGAGCAGCGCCGCTCCTCCCCCGGCTCACGCTCCTCGGTCGGTACGGTGACGCTGCTGTCCAACTCCCTGCGCATGCTGTTCTCGCGGGCCGGTACGTATCCGCCGGGCGCGCCTCGGCTGGACTCGGACGCGTTCTCGCCCAACACGGCCGCCGGCGCCTGCCCTTCCTGCCACGGCCTCGGCCGCGTCCACCGCACCGGCGAGGAGCTGCTGGTCCCCGATCCCGGCCTGTCGATCCGCGAGGGCGCCATCGCCGCCTGGCCGGGTGCCTGGCAGGGCAAGAACCTGCGGGACATCCTGGAGACACTCGGCCACGACGTGGACCGGCCGTGGCGGGAGCTGCCCGCGAAGGACCGCGAGTGGATCCTGTTCACCGAGGAGCAGCCGGTGGTGACCGTGCACCCGGTGCGGGACGCGGACCGGATCCAACGGCCCTACCAGGGCACGTACATGAGCGCCCACCGCTATGTCATGCGGACGTTCTCCGACAGCAAGAGCGCCACCCTGCGGGCCCGCGCCGAGAAGTTCCTCGCCGACTCGCCGTGTCCGGTGTGCGAGGGGCGCCGGCTGTGCCCGGAGGCCCTCGCCGTCACCTTCGCCGGGCGGACCATCGCGCAGCTCGCGTCGCTGGCGCTGACGGACCTGGACGCCGTACTGGCCTGCGCGCCCCTGGACGGGGAGGCCGCGCGGGTCCTGGCCGACGACCTGCGGTCGCGGATCGGGCCCGTCACGGAGCTGGGGCTCGGCTACCTGAGCCTGGACCGGACCGCGCCGACCCTGTCCGCGGGCGAGTTGCAGCGGCTGCGGCTGGCGACGCAGCTGCGGTCGGGGCTGTTCGGCGTGGTGTACGTGCTGGACGAGCCGTCGGCGGGGCTGCACCCGGCCGACACCGAGGCGCTGCTCGCCGTACTGGACCGGTTGAAGGAGGCCGGGAACACCGTCTTCGTCGTCGAGCACCATCTGGACGTGGTGCGGCACGCGGACTGGCTGGTGGATGTGGGCCCGCTGGCCGGGGAGCGCGGCGGGCGGGTACTGCACAGCGGGCCGCCCGCGGCCCTGGCCGGCGTGGCGGAGTCGGCGACCGCCCGGCACCTGTTCGCGGCACGTGAGCCGGCTGCGCCTGCCCGGGCGGTGCGCGGGCCGGCCGGGGAGGTGCGACTGAGCGGGGTGGACCGGCACAACCTGCGGGGCCTCGACGCGACCTTCCCGCTCGGGGTGTTCACCGCGGTGACCGGGGTGTCGGGGTCGGGGAAGTCCACGCTGGTCGGCCAGGTGCTGGCCCGGGAGGTCGGTGAGCGGATCGCCGAACCGGGATTCCCCGTACGCCGGCTGGTGGAGGTGGACCAGAAGCCGATCGGCCGGACCCCGCGGTCCAACCTGGCCACGTACACCGGGCTGTTCGACGTGGTGCGCAGGCTGTTCACGGCGGCGCCGCAGGCGCAGGCGCGCGGCTGGAAGGCGGGCCGGTTCTCCTTCAATGTGGCGGGTGGCCGGTGCGAGACGTGCCAGGGCGAGGGCTTCGTCTCGGTGGAGCTGCTGTTCCTGCCGAGTACGTACGCCCCGTGCCCCGAGTGCGGCGGCGCGCGGTACAACGCCGAGACGCTGGAGGTCCGGTACGGGGGCCTGGACATCGCGGAGGTGCTGGGGCTGACGGTGGAGTCCGCGGCCGGCTTCTTCGCCGGTGTGCCGGCGGCGGCGCGCAGCCTGCGGGCACTGGAGGAGATCGGGCTGGGCTACCTGCGGCTGGGGCAGCCGGCCACCGAGCTGTCGGGCGGCGAGGCGCAGCGGATCAAGCTGGCGACGGAGCTCCAGCGGCAGCGTCGGGACCACACGCTGTACGTGCTGGACGAGCCGACGACGGGGCTGCACCCGGCCGATGTGCGGGTGCTGCTGCGGCAGTTGCACGGCCTGGTGGACGCCGGGCATTCGGTGGTGGTCGTGGAGCACGACATGGACGTGGTGGCGGGCGCGGACTGGGTGATCGACCTGGGTCCGGGCGGCGGCGCCGAGGGCGGCCGGATCGTCGCCGCCGGCACCCCGCAGGAGGTGGCGGCGGCGGGCCGGGGCCGGACGGCGGCGTACCTCGCGCGGGCTCTGGAGGCGGGCACGCGGCAGGGGTGATCGGGGCGGTCAGGCGTCGCCGGACAGGAGCTGCTGGGGCAGTTCGCGGAAGCTCCACTGCCCGCTGCGGCGGGTGAACTGCCAGACCAGGTCGTAGCGGTCCGGCCAGGTCGCGGGGAGGCCGAGGACCTGGTGGGCGCCGAGGGCGCGCACCAGGCGGGGGATGCCGGTGTGCTCCCAGCAGACGAGTACGGGCATGGGGCCGGCCAGCGCGGCGTGTGCCAGGGCGGCTTCGGCGCCGACGGCGAACTCGGCGCGTACGGGGGTGCGCAGTGCGGTGGCCAGGGCGGTCACGGTCTGCCGGCACCGGGCGGGGGCGGGGGCCTTGCCGCCGGCGGCGAAGACGGCGGCGGGGCGGGGCAGCGCGGAACCCCTGGCCGGCGGGAAGAGCCGCGGCAGCGCCTCGGCCCGGCGCCAGCCGCGCCGGGCCAGCGAGCCGGGGTCGTCCTCGCCGTCCTCGTCCCGGCCGGAGTCTCCGGCGTACGGTTTCTCCGCGTGCCGGATGACCATGATCACGGCGTCCTCGGCGTCCGGCTGCTGCCCGGCGGCCGGGGGGCGGGGCGCTTCCTCACCGGAGCAGCCGGCCGCGGCCAGGGGCGCGAGGGCGGCGGCCAGTACGGCTCTGCGGCGTGGTCCGGTCCCGGCGGGGGCTTGTGGCATGGGGCCAACTGTCTCCCATGGCCCGGGCGCCGCCGGGGCGCGGCGCGGGGGCCGCCCGGCCGGTCAGCCGATCGGCGCAGGGTCCTGGCGGGACGGCGGGGCCCTGCGCCGGGCTGTCGGTCGGCCGGGTCAGCGGGGGCCCTTGCGGACGGCGCGCAGCCACTCCTTGTTCATCGCGGCGATCGACGGCAGCGGGATGCCCTTGGGGCAGGCGGTGGCGCACTCGCCGGTGAGGGTGCAGCCGCCGAAGCCCTCCTCGTCCATCCGGGCCACCATGTCCAGGACGCGGGTCTCGCGTTCCGGCGAGCCCTGTGGGAGGACGCCCAGGTGGTTGACCTTGGCGGAGGTGAAGAGCATCGCCGAGCCGTTGGGGCAGGCCGCCACGCACGCGCCGCAGCCGATGCACTCGGCGTGTTCGAAGGCGAAGTCGGCGTCGGCCTTGGGCACGGCGGTGGCGTGTGCCTCGGGGGCGGAGCCGGTGGGGGCGGTGATGTAGCCGCCGGCCTGGATGATCCGGTCGAAGGCGCCCCGGTCGACGACGAGGTCCTTGACGACGGGGAAGGCCGCGGCCCGCCAGGGCTCGACGTCGATCGTGTCGCCGTCGCCGAAGGACCGCATGTGGAGCTGGCAGGTGGTGGTGCGCTCGGGGCCGTGGGCGTCGCCGTTGATGACGAGGCTGCAGGCGCCGCAGATGCCCTCGCGGCAGTCGTGGTCGAAGGCGACCGGGTCCTCACCGCGCAGGATGAGGTCCTCGTTGAGGGTGTCGAGCATCTCCAGGAAGGACATGTCCTCGGAGATCCCGTCGACCTCGTACGAGGCCATGTGGCCGGGGGCGTCGGCGCCGCGCTGGCGCCAGACGCGCAGGGTGAGCTTCATGCGTAGCTCCGCTGGGTGGGGTGGACGTGCTCGAAGACGAGGTCTTCCTTGTGCAGGACGGGGGCGATGCCGGTTTCGGTGAACTCCCAGGCGGCGGCGTAGGCGAAGGCATCGTCCTGGCGGGCCGCCTCGCCGTCCGGGGTCTGGGACTCCTCGCGGAAGTGGCCGCCGCAGGATTCGGTGCGGTGGAGCGCGTCGAGGCACATCAGCTCGGCGAGTTCGAGGTAGTCGACGATGCGGTTGGCCTTCTCCAGCGACTGGTTGAACTCCTCGCCGGTGCCGGGCACCCTGATGCGGCGCCAGAACTCCTCACGGATCTGCGGGATCCTCATCAGGGCCTTGCGCAGGCCGTGTTCGCTGCGGGCCATCCCGCAGTACTCCCACATGAGTTCGCCGATCTCGCGGTGGAAGGAGTCGGGGGTGCGGTCGCCGTCGACGGCGAGCAGTCGTGCGAGCCGCTCGCGGGTCTCGCGTACGACGGCCACGGCCTCGGGGTGGGTGTCGTCGACGGTGTCGCGGTGGGGGTTGCGGGCGAGGTAGTCGTTGATCGTGGAGGGGAGCACGAAGTAGCCGTCGGCGAGGCCCTGCATCAGGGCGGAGGCGCCGAGGCGGTTGGCGCCGTGGTCGGAGAAGTTGGCCTCGCCGATCGCGAAGAGCCCGGGGACGGTGGTCTGCAGGTCGTAGTCGACCCACAGGCCGCCCATCGTGTAGTGCACGGCGGGGTAGATCCGCATGGGGACCTCGTACGGGTTCTCCGCGGTGATCCGCTCGTACATGTCGAAGAGGTTGCCGTACTTCTCGGCGACCTTGTCGCGGCCCATGCGGCGGATGGCGTCGGCGAAGTCGAGGTAGACGCCCTGGCCGCCGGGGCCGACGCCGCGGCCCTCGTCGCAGACGTTCTTGGCGGCGCGGGAGGCGATGTCGCGGGGCACGAGGTTGCCGAAGGAGGGGTAGATCCGCTCCAGGTAGTAGTCGCGCTCCGCCTCGGGGATGTCGGCGGCGGGGCGGGTGTCGCCCTTGGCCTTGGGGACCCAGATTCGGCCGTCGTTGCGCAGGGACTCGCTCATCAGCGTGAGCTTGGACTGGTGGTCGCCGGTGCGCGGGATGCAGGTGGGGTGGATCTGGGTGAAGCAGGGGTTGGCGAAGTAGGCGCCGCGCCGGTGCGCCCGCCAGACGGCGGTCGCGTTGGAGTTCATGGCGTTGGTGGAGAGGTAGAAGACGTTGCCGTAGCCGCCGCTCGCCAGGACCACGGCGTCGGCGTAGTGGGTGGAGATCTCGCCGGTGACCAGGTCGCGGGCGACGATGCCGCGGGCGACGCCGTCGACGACGATCAGGTCGAGCATCTCGGTGCGGGCGTGCATCTCGACGTTGCCCGCGGCGATCTGCCGGGAGAGGGCCTGGTACGCGCCGAGGAGGAGCTGCTGTCCGGTCTGGCCGCGGGCGTAGAAGGTGCGGGAGACCTGGACGCCGCCGAAGGAGCGGGTGTCGAGGAGGCCGCCGTACTCGCGGGCGAAGGGGACGCCCTGCGCCACGCACTGGTCGATGATCTCCACGGAGATCTGGGCGAGGCGGTGGACGTTGGACTCGCGGGCGCGGAAGTCGCCGCCCTTGACGGTGTCGTAGAAGAGGCGGTGCACCGAGTCGCCGTCGTTGCGGTAGTTCTTGGCGGCGTTGATGCCGCCCTGCGCGGCGATGGAGTGGGCCCGGCGCGGGGAGTCGGAGAAGCAGAACTGGACGACGTGGTAGCCCTGTTCGGCGAGGGTCGCGCCGGCCGAGCCGCCCGCCAGGCCGGTGCCGACGACGATGACGGTGTGCTTGCGGCGGTTGGCGGGGTTGACGAGCCTGGCCTCGAAGCGGCGGCGGTCCCAGCGTTCCGCGATGGGGCCCTCGGGGGCCTTGGTGTCGGCGACGGGCTCGCCGGTGGTGTGGTGCGCGTAGCTGCTCACGGTCAGTTCACCATTCCGGTCATGACGGCGACGGGGACGGACACGAAGCCCGCGAAGAGGACGGCGGCCAGGCCGCCTGCGAGGGACTTCAGCGTCCGCTCGCGCCGGGCCCGGCCCGCGCCGAGGGTCTGGGCCGCGCTCCAGAAGCCGTGCCGGACGTGCAGGCCGAGTGCGGCCATGGCCACGATGTAGATGGTGTTCCCGTACCAGGTGGAGAAGGTCGCGAGGACGTTCTCGTACGGGTGGCCGGCCCAGGCGCGCTCGTTGACGGTGAGCGTGGTGAGGTCGAGCAGGTGCCAGACGATGAACAGGCCGAGGATGACGCCGCCCCAGCGCATGGTGCGGGTGGCGTAGCTCGCGCGGCGGCGCTTGTGGACGTACTTGACCGGGCGGGCCCTGATGTCGAGCCGGCTGAGCTGGTACGCGGAGACGGCGTGCGCGACGACGGCGGCGAGGAGCACCACGCGGACGATCCACAGGGCCCACTCGTGGTGGAGGAAGGGCGAGCCGAGGGTGCGCAGCCAGTGGGCGTAGCCGTTGAACTCGTCCGCCCCGAAGAAGATCTTGAGGTTGCCGAGCATGTGCACGACGAGGTAGCCGAGCATGATCAGCCCGGAGACCGCCATGACGGTCTTCTTTCCGATGGTGGAGCCCCAGAGCGAGGGACCGCTCGTCCGGGTGCGCGTTGCCAGAGCCATGCCTTCGACGGTAGGGACGCAGGACCCGAAAGGTCCAAGACATGATGCCGGTCATCCTGATAGACATGGCCTATGCAGTTCCAGCAGCTCCTCTACTTCGTCGCCGTCGCCGAGACCCGGCACTTCACCCGGGCCGCGGAACGGGTGCACGTGGCCCAGCCGTCGCTCTCCCAGCAGATCAAGGCGCTGGAGCGGGAGCTGGGGGCCGAGCTGTTCAGCCGCGCCCGGGGCAACATCACGCTGACGGACGCGGGCGAGGCGCTGCTGCCGCTGGCGCGGCGGATCCTGGCGGACGCGGACACGGCGCGGCTGGAGGTGCAGGAACTGGCGCAGCTGCGGCGGGGCCGGATCCGGCTGGGGGCCACGCCGAGCGTGTGCACGGGCCTGCTGCCGGGCGTGCTGCGCGCCTTCCACACGGCGCATCCGGGGATCGAGCTGCTGATCGAGGAGAGCGGTTCGCTCGACCTCGTACGGGAACTGGCGCGCGGGGCGCTGGACCTCGCCCTGATCGCTCTGCCGTTGCCGCCCTCGGCGCCGGCCCTGACGACGGTGGAGCTGCTGACGGAGGACCTGGTGGTGGTGTCCTCGACGAAGCTTCCGGCGCCCGGCGGGGGCAGGGAGCTGACCATCGCCGCGTTGCGCGACGAACCGATGGTGATGTTCCGGCACGGCTACGACCTGCGGGAGCTGACCGTGGCCGCCTGCCGGGCGGAGGGTTTCGAGCCGTCCTTCACCGTGGAGGGCGGCGAGATGGACGCGGTACTCGGCTTCGTGCGGGCGGGGCTGGGCGTGGCGGTGGTCCCGGCGATGGTGGTGGCCGGCGCGGACCCGGGGCTGCGGACGACCCCGCTGGCCGGCTCGCCGCTGCGCCGGACGATCGCGCTGGCGCACCGCACCGACGTGGCTCCCCCGCGCGCGGCGCGCGAGCTGCGGCGGATGCTGATGGCGTGACGCCGTCGCCCCCCGGGCTTGGCGGGCCTCAGGCCCTCAGGCCCTCAGGCCCTCAGGTTCTCGGGACCTCAGGCAGGGCGGGCAGGACGGGGTGGGTCGGCTTGGCCGTTCGGACCCCCGGCCGCGGGACGGAGGTCCGACTGGACTGACGTGGCGCCGCGCGCCGGAGCCGGGTGCCACCGGGCCCGCCCCGCCCGGGCCACCACGGGCCCGGGCAGCGGTCAGGAGGGAGTCGGCACCGCGTCGGACAGGGACAGGGTGTGGATGCGGTCGGGGGCCCCGGGGCGGGCGTAGTACCAGCCCTGGGCGGTGTCGCAGCCGAGCGCGCGCAGCTGGGCGGCCTGTGCGCCGGTCTCCACGCCCTCGACGGTGACGGCGAGTTCGAGGCTGTGGGCCAGGGCCACGATCCCCTCCACGATCTTGACGTCGACCGGGTCGGCAGGCTGCTGCTGCATCCCCTGGGTGAAGGAGCGGTCGAGTTTGAGCACGCTGACCGGCAGGCGCCGCAGGTTGGCCAGGTTGGAGTAGCCGGTGCCGAAGTCGTCGAGTGCGATGTCCACGCCGAGTTCGGCGAGCCGGCGCAGCGGCTCCAGCAGCTCGTCGTCAGCGCCTATCAGGGCCGACTCGGTGACTTCCAGGCACAGCGCGCCCGGGGCGAGGCCGGACTTCTCCAGCACCGCCACGGTGTCGGCGACCAGACCCGGGTGGTGCAGCTGGGTCGGCGAGAGGTTGACGTTGATCCGCAGGGCCGCGCCCCCGTGCTCGCGCTGCCAGACGCGGGCCTGGCGGACGGCCTCCTCAAGGACCCACCGGCCGAGGGGCACGATCAGCCCGGTCCGTTCGGCGAGCGGGATGAAGCGGTCGGGGCCGAGCACCCCGTACTGCGGGTGGGACCAGCGCACCAGCGCCTCCGCGCCGTGCACGGTGCCGTCGCGCATGTGGACCAGCGGCTGGTACTCGATGAAGAACTCGCCGCGCTCCAGCGCCGCCGGCAGGGCGTTGGTCAGGCCGTGCCGGGTGATCGCGCGCGCGTCGGCCTCGGCGTCGGCGAACTCGAAGCGGTTGCCTCCGGCCGCCTTGGCCCGGTACATCGTGATGTCGGCGCTGCGCAGCACCTCGGCCGGGGTGCGCTCCTTGGCCCGTCCCTCGACGATGCCGATGCTGCCGCGGACCGACAGCTCGCGGCCCTCCAGCCGGATCGGCGTCGAAAGGGCCGTCAGGATGCGGACCGCGAGGTCGGTCACCTTCTGCTCGGTGTCGGAGCCGGTGGTCAGGGCGACGAACTCGTCGCCGCCGAGCCGGGCGACGACCTCGCCGGGGCCGGTCGCGCAGCTCTGCAGCCGGTCGGCGACCTCCACCAGCAGCCGGTCCCCCGCCGAGTGCCCGAGGCTGTCGTTGACCGCCTTGAAGCCGTCGAGGTCCAGGTAGCACAGGCCGTAGCGGTCTCCCCCGGAGCCGCTGAGGGCCTTCTCCAGGCGCTCGAAGAACAGCGTCCGGTTGGGCAGTCCGGTGAGGGCGTCGTGGGTGGCCTCGTAGCGCAGGCGCAGGTTCAGCAGCCGGCGTTCGGTGGTGTCCTCCATCAGCGCCAGCTGGTACTGCGGCTTGCCTTCGGCGTCGCGCAGCAGCGACACCGTGAGGTTGGTCCAGAGCACGGTCCCGTCGTGGCGGTAGTACGGCTTCTCCACGCGGTAGCTCTCACGCTCGCCGCGCACCAGCTCGCCGTACATTCGCCATACGTGCGGGGTGTCGTCGGGGTGGCCCCATTCGCTGACGTTGCGGCTGCGGACGTGCCCCTCCAGGCCGCCGAACATCTGGAGCAGCGTGTCGTTGACCTCCAGGACGTTCCCGTCGAGGTCGGCGATTCCGATGCCGACGGCCGCGCCCTCGAATACCGCCCGGAAGCGCTCCTCGCTCGCGTGCAGGGCCTGCTGGGCGTCGGTGCGGGCGGTCAGCGCGGAGCGGGCGATGGCCTCCTGCTCGCTGAGGGTGCGCTCGCGCAGCGCCCGCGCGTATCCGGCGGCGATGGCGTGCTGGAGGCGTGCGCAGCGCGAGTGGTACTCGGCGGTGGCCTCCAGGCCGGCGCCGTCGAGTCCGTCCGGTCCGCAGTAGAGCACCAGGTAGGACTCGATCACGCCGAGGGTGCCGGCCAGGGCCTCGGGGTCGGTGCAGTGCACGGCGACGAGTTCGGCGCCCACCCGCTGCGCCACGGCGGCGTCGAAGGGCCGGGCGTGCAGGGCCTCGGTGAGCGTCCGGGTGAGCGGAACGAGGTGCCGTTCGAACTCGGGCCGGGTCAGCGAGGTCGCGGTGACCGGGAAGATCGCCCGTCCCCAGATCGTGGCGAAGCGGGAGATCCGGTCCTCGATGCCGCCGTTGGGAGCCCCCGCGGATTGCGCGGTCGGCGCCGGTGCGGCCGCGGGCGCCGCGACGGTGTTCGGCGCGCCCGCCGTCTGTGCCGGAAGTCTCACGCCTTGCGTCCCACGCCGCCATAGCCCGAGAAGGCGTAGGGGTCCTCCGGCGCCTCGCCGTCCTCCCCGTCCTCGGAGCGGTCCGGGCGCCAGTGGGGCATGGAGACCAGCCCGGGCTCCACCATGTCGAACCCTTCGAAGAAGCGGGCGATCTGCTCCCCGGTGCGCATGACGAGGGGGTTGCGGATGTTGCGGTAGACGCCGACAGTGCCGCTCGCGACCTCCTCCGTGAGCGGGATGCCCTCGTAGGAGGCGTGCGTGAGGATCAGCAGGCTGCCGGGCGCCAGCGCGTCGCGCAGTTCGGCCACGGCCTCGCAGGGGCGGTCGGCGTCCTCGATGAAGTGCAGGACGGCGACGAGGAGCAGGGCGACCGGGCGGTCGAAGTCGAGGAGCCGTCCCACCTCGGGGGCGGCCAGGATCTCCTTGGGCTTGCGCAGGTCCGCGGCGACGACGCCGGTGTGCTCGTCGTCCAGGAGGACGGCATGGCTGTGCGCCACGGCCACCGGGTCGTGGTCGACGTAGACCACGCGGGCCCCGCTGCTGGCGGCCTGGGCGACCTCGTGGACGTTGCCGAAGGTGGGGATGCCGGAGCCGATGTCGAGGAACTGCGTGACGCCCTCGGCGACGGCGTGCCGGACGGCACGGCGCATGAACGCCCGGTTGGCCTGCATGATCTTGGGCAGTCCCGGCATGAATTCCATGGCGCGTCGGGCCGCCTGGCGGTCGACCTCGAAATTGTGGGACCCGCCGAGGTAGTAATCGTAGATGCGGGACACGCTCGGCACCGAGATGTCGATGCCTGGCGGGGCCCAGGCGGGGCGCTCCATCGGGATCTCCAAGCGTTGTTCCTGCGGCGGTCCGTGCGGGGTCGGACTCCTGTCCGAGCCGAATGTACTGATCATTGACCAACAGGGCGAGCAAAAGCGGAAATTGGCGATCCGTTCTTCGTCACACACCAAAGGGCCCGGCGGTGCCCCCGGGGCAAATGAACGGTACCGACAAATCCCTTTTGGGAATTGACCACAGGATGATCGGACTCGACTGCGGCGGCTCCGCGGCTGGCTCAAACCTTTCCGGTCGACACTCCACCCGTTCAGGCGAACCGGGGTCGAGCCTCCCGTGCGCGTGGGCGCGCGGGCCCATGCTCCCGGGGTGAACAGAGCCTGTGCCAGGCGCCTGCTGGCGGTCCCGGTCCTGCTGTGGGCGGCCTTGTCCGTCACGCCGGCCGTGGCTGATAGCAGCGCCTACGCGACGACCGACTCCGGCGACGGTGCGACCGCCACCACAGTGGTCGCGGTGGCCCCCGGCGACGACCGCGGACGCGGCCCGGGTGGTGGACATCACGGCGCCGGCCTCCGCTCGGACCACCGCTCGGACCTCCGCTGGGACCACCGCTGGGACCACCGCTCCGACCACGGAAGACACCGTGGTGGCGGCCGCGGTGGCCGGCACCACGGCCACCCCGGCTGCCCACCGCCGCCACCACCGCCGTGTCCGCCGAAGCCGCCTCCGAAGCCCACCCCGCCGCCCGAGCCGAAGCCCACGCCGCCACCGCCGAAGCCCACGCCGAAGCCGGCCCCCACTGCGACCCCGCCACCCCCGAAGCCCGCCCCGGCGCCAGCCCTGGCGGCGCCGCGGCCCGTACCGAAGCCCGTCCTGCCCGCGCCGCCCCCGCCGAAGCCGGCGCCCGCCCCGCCCCTCGTGGCCACGGCACCCCCACCGCCACCGCCGCCCCCCGCGGCGACAGCGCCCCCGCGGAAACCGGTGGCCCGCCCCGTGTACCGCGCGGAGGCCCGTAAACCGGTCGAGCACCACATCTCGCCGGTGACCTTCACCTTGCTGACCGCGGCTCCCGCGGTGCTCGCGATCGTCGCGCTGCGCCCTCGGTGATCCGCCCACCGTCGAACGATCTGGAGTCATCTTGTCGGAATGGCTCGTCCTGTCCCTCGCGATGGCCGCGGCCTGTGCCGTGGTGCTGTCCATCGCCTTCTTCAATCACCGCAGGATCGGCGAGGACGACGATCCGAACGAGACCCCGGACGTCATCGAGTACATGACGATGATGATCGGGGTGATCTACGCGATCGTGCTGGGCCTGGCGATCGCGGGCGTCTGGGAGGGCCGCGGAGCCGCCCAGGAGTACGTACGCCAGGAAGCGCAGGCCCTGCACGAGATCAGCGTCCGCTCGCATGTCTACCCGGCCGAGGTCCGGGCGAAGATCCGGTCCGACGTCGACGCGTACGTGGCCTTCGTGGTGGACACCGAGTGGAAGGCGATGGCCGACGACGGCGAACTCACGGACCGCGGCGGGGAGCTGCTGGAACGTATCCGCCGCGACGTCACCGACTACGAGCCGCAGACCGACCACGAGGGCCAGGCCTACCAGCCGCTCGTCGACCAGGTCGCGGTGGCCGACGACGCCCGCAGCGCACGCGGCGCGAGCGCCGGGGCCACCATGCCGGGGGTGGTCTGGTTCGGGCTGATCACCGGAGCCCTGATCACGGTGGGCCTGATCTTCACCCTGCAGATCAGGCGCTCGTTCCGGGAGATGCTGCTGGCCGGGCTGTTCAGTGCCCTGATCGCGTTCCTGCTGTTCCTGATCTGGGACTTCGACGCGCCGTTCGGGCGGGGCATCTCGGCCACCGCCGAGCCGTTCCTCACGCAGTTCCCGCACCTGGATCTCGGCGGCTGACTCCGCCCCGCAAACCGGGGACGGGCCTCTCGTCCCCGGTTCGGCCTACGGCCATGCCCCATTCGCCCGTTCCTGATCGCGGGTCCCGGCACCCGCACCTAGCGTGGCGGACATCGAGGCGCACGACCCCCCACGTGCGGAAACCGTTCCGCTGCTGCTCCTCGGGGATCCGGAGAACCAACCATGGGTGCGATACGTACCTCCGCCACCGCCCTGCTGAGTGCCGGCGCCACGTTCGCCGTGCTCACCCTCGGAGCCCTCGGCGCGCCCGCCGCGTTCGCGGCCGAGGCCCGGTCCGAAGCCCAGGCCGTACCCCAGACCGAGAAGTACGCCGACAGGCACGCCGAGAAGCGGGCCCGGCAGGTCACTTCGTTCGGCTTCACCCTCACCCCCTCGACCGTCGCCCCCGGCGGCCAGGTGGTACTCGCGGTCAGCGGCTGCAACGCCGCCTACTCCACCGCCTCCTCCGGTGTCTTCGACACCGTGAGCATCGCGCGCGGCCAGACCGTGCGGGTCACCGTGGACCGGGACGCCCGGCCCGGAGCCCTCTACTCCGTCTCCTTCACGTGCAACGGGGAGACCGGCTCGACCGACCTGACGATCGCCGGCGGCACGACCAGGCCCACCACGAGTTCCACCCGAACGGGCACCGCCACGGCCCCGGCCCCCGTCACGACCGGCGCATCTCTGGGTGTCCGCGGCGGCCTGGGCGGCAGCGTGGCCGGGATGGACCCGGTGGAACTCGGCGCCGGCGCCGGCCTCTTCCTCGCCGCCGCGGCCGGTACCGCCTACGCCCTGCGCCGCAGGGCATCCGGCCGCGGTCACTGAGCCCCCCGCATGTGCCCCTCCACCGCCGGTCGCCCCGGATCCTCGGGGAGGACGCGGGGCGACCGGCGGGAGCGGGCGGTGGCTGAGGCGGACGGTGGCCGACCGGAAAGGCCGACGGTCAGCTCCGGCCGCGGAGCGGACGGCGACGGCGCAGCACGTGGGCGCCCGCGCCCAGGGCGGATGCGCCGACCAGGCCCGCGCCGATGGCCGTCTCCGCGGTGGACGGGCCGAAGGATCCGCCGATGCCGCCCTGCGAGGGGTTGCCATGCAGGATCCGGAAACGGGCCGTGGCGATCAGGTTGCTGTCGTTGCACTTGACCGACAGCGTGTGGGTGCCCGGAGAGGCGTGGTTGAAGATCCGCACGGTCGCGAACCCGATCGATCCGGGGGAGAGGTTGGCCGGCGAGAAGTTGCCGTGCGAGGTGACGGTACCGCCGTGACCGCAGCCGGCCGCGCTCACCTGCATCGTGGACCCCTGGTGCACGGCGAACGGGTTCACCGAGATGTTGCTGGGGCCGTTCCCACCCCCATTCCCACCCCGGCCCCCGGGGTCCTGGTTCGCGGAGGCGAGCGGGGCACTGAGGCCGAGGGCGGCGCAGGCTGCCGCCGTCACGGTAAGAGCGCGCAAGACACGCATGGTGGAACCTCCAGCGGAAAGCGCCCCGGAGCGTCGGCCCCGGATGATCGACGAGAACGCCTCCCACGTCGAACCCTCCGGTCGCACCGCAATCTCCGCATTTCCGGCTTTGGGCCGCCCGGTTGAGCGACACGCCGAAGCGCGGGCGGCCGGGCTGACGGATCCGCAGGTCACGACCCGTCAGGCATTTATGTGACGATTACCTGGATGGGCGCATCCCTTCCGGCCCCTTCCGGCCCCCTCCGCGGCCGCGGCCACCCGTTCGCCCCTCCCCCCTCGCCGACCTGCCGCCCCGGCCTTAGCGTGCGTGAGGTAGGGCGTACAGGGGTGGGACAGGAACGCGGGTCGGGACCCCCGCGTCGGGAAGGGAGAACGATGGGCGAGGACGAGACAGGGCAGTCACGCAAACGCTCACCGTGGGGCGTACTCGCCCTGGTCATGCTCAGCGGCCTCGCCATGGTGCGCAACGGCGTGAACATCGACGACGGGCCGCCCCAGCCCACCGCGGCCTCGGCCGTCGCGGTGACGGCCGACCAGTTGCCGGCGAATCCGCCGACGCCGCCCGCGGACATGGAGCTGCTGGAGCACTCCTCCGTGCAGCGCATCCGGATCCCCACGATCAACGTGGACGCGCCGGTGATGACGGTCGGGCTGGACGCGGAGGGCTGGATCGACGCCCCGCCGCCGCAGGACCGCAACCTCGCGGGCTGGTACCTCAACGGCATCTCGCCGGGGCAGCGGGGCTCGGCGGTGATCGTGGGCCACGTGGACAACGCGCAGGGCCCGGCGGTCTTCTACGGCCTGGGCTCGGTCAAACCGGGCAACCACATCGAGGTGGAGCGCTACGACGGGCGCACGGCGGTGTTCGAGGTGTACGGGGTGGAGGTGTTCTCCAAGGAGGCCTTCCCCGGAGCCCGTGTGTACGGGGACACCGGGCACGCGGAACTCCGCGTGATCACCTGCGGCGGCGGCTACTCCAAGGCGCGCGGGTACGACGGCAACGTGGTCGTCTTCGCCCGGATGGTCGAGGCCCGCTGAACAGGGGCCGGGGAAACCCCGGCCCCGCCCTCCGCCCCGCCCCGCCCCGCCCTCAGTACGACGCCACGCCGGACAGCGTGGGCAGCGTCATCCGGTAGCCCCGCGCGAGCAGTTGGGGCAGGTAGGAGGCGATGGCCTGGACGCTCTGCGTCCGGTTGCCGCCCGCGTCGTGCGACAGGACGATCGCGCGGGGCCCGGCGCCGCGCATGACCCGGGAGACGATCGTGGTCACGCCGGGCTCCTCCCAGTCCAGGCTGTCCACGGTCCAGGCGAGCGGTTCCATCCCCAGCTCGGCCCCGATCTCGAAGGCGGCCCGGTTCCACGCCCCGTAGGGTGCCCGGAACCACTGCGGCGCCTCGCCGACGGCCTGCTGTACGACCTCGCTCGTGCGGCCGATCTCGGCGGCGAGGGCGGGCCGGCTCAGCTTGGGGATGTGCGGGTGGGTCCAGGTGTGGTTGCCGATGACGTGCCCCTCGGCGGCCATCCGGCGCAGCAGGTCGCGGTTCTCCGCGGCCATCTCGCCGCACACGAAGAACATGGCGCGCACGCCGTATCGGCCGAGCGTGTCGAGGATGGCCGGTGTGTAGCGGGGGTCGGGCCCGTCGTCGAAGGTCAGCACCATCGAGCTGTGGGTGCTCGCCTCGGCCGGGAGTTCCAGGATGGGCCGGGTCCGCACGGCCGGTTTCACGGCGGCCGGCCGGGCGGGGGCGTCCGCCGTCATGGGGCGCAGCCGGTAGGACTTCTCGGGCAGGGCCCGGGGGACCGATCCGGGCGCCCCCGCCGCGGGGTTCGGGCCGGGCCCGGCGGCGGGACCCGGTGCGCTGCCCGTGCCCGGCACACCGGACGATCCGGGCGTACCGCCCTCGGTGCCGTTGCCGGTGGTGATCAGTCCCGCGGCCGCGACTCCGAGGAAGACGGCGGTGCGCAGGAGCACGCGCCGCCCTACTGTCGGCTCGTCTTTTTTCATTATTACTACGTATCAACGACATCCCCGCAGATGTCGAGAGGCGCGGACGCGCCCCGCCCCGCTCACTCGTGCGGACCAGCCCTGCGCGCGGTCAGCCACGCCTCACCAGGGGGAAGGGGAGGGTCTCGCGGATCGTCAGGCCCGTGAGGAACATGACGAGGCGGTCCACGCCGATGCCGAGGCCGCCGGTCGGCGGCATCGCGTATTCGAGGGCGTCCAGGAAGTCGTTGTCGAGTTCCATGGCCTCCGGGTCGCCGCCGGCCGCGAGCAGGGACTGGGCGGTGAGCCTGCGCCGCTGTTCGACGGGGTCGGTCAGCTCCGAGTAGGCGGTGCCGAGTTCGGTGCCGAAGGCGACGAGGTCCCAGCGCTCGGCGAGCCGGGGGTCCTTGCGGTGCTGGCGGGTGAGCGGGGAGACGTCGGTCGGGAAGTCCTTGTAGAAGGTGGGGAGTTTCGTCCGCTCCTCCACCAGCCGCTCGTACATCTCCAGGACCACGTCGCCGCGGGTGTCCTCCGGTCCGTGCGGCACCTTGGCCCGGTCGCAGAGCCGGCGCAGCACGTGCTCCTCGGTGTCGGCGTCGACCTCCTCGCCGAGGGCCTCGCCGATGGCCCCGTACATGGTCTTGACCGGCCAGGGCCCGGAGATGTCGTGGACGACGAGCCTGCCGTCGGCGCCCGCCTTGTGCGCGACCGGCGAGCCGTAGGCCGCGGTGGCGGCCGACTGGATCAGTTCCCGGGTGAGGTCGAGCATGACGTCGTAGTCGGCGAAGGCCTGGTAGGCCTCCAGCATCGTGAACTCGGGGTTGTGCTTGTAGGAGACGCCCTCGTTGCGGAAGGTGCGGCCCATCTCGAAGACCTTCTCCATGCCGCCGACGCAGAGCCGTTTGAGGTACAGCTCGGGCGCGATGCGCAGGTACAGGTCGAGGTCGTAGGCGTTGATGTGGGTGCGGAAGGGCCGGGCGTTGGCGCCGCCGTGCACCTGCTGGAGCATCGGGGTCTCGACCTCCAGGTAGCCGCGGTCGAGCAGGCCCTGGCGCAGGGCCTGGACGGCGCTGGAGCGGGCCCGTACGACGTCGCGCGCCTCGGGGCTGGCGACGAGGTCGAGGTAGCGGCGCCGGACCCGGGCCTCCGGGTCGGCGAGACCCTTGCGCTTGTCGGGCAGGGGGCGCAGGCACTTGCCGGTGAGCTGCCAGGACCGGACCACGAGGGAGAGCTCGCCGGTCCTGCTGGCGCCCGGCTCGCCGGTCACGAGGACGTGGTCGCCGAAGTCGACCTGGGAGGTGAAGGAGTCCAGCACCTCGGCGCCGGCCTCGTCGCGGGTGAGCATCAGCTGTATATCGCCGGACCAGTCGCGCAGCACGGCGAAGACCACGCCGCCGAGGTCGCGTACGACCATGACGCGCCCGGCGAGGGTGGCCGGCTCGGCGGTACGGGCGTCGGGCGGGTGGCTGGGGTGGGCCGCCTTCAGCTGGGCGACGGTGTGGGTGCGCAGACGGATCCCCACCGGGTAAGGGTCGGTGCCGCGGGCCCGGATGCGGTCCAGTTTGGCGTGGCGGACGCGTACCTGTTCGGGCAGCCGCTCGGCGGGGACGCCCGGCAGCTCCTCCCCCACGGCGTCCAGGCCCAGGGATGCGATGGGGGGCAGCCCCTCGGTGGTGGCGGGGGCGGTGACGCCTTTGGGGTGGCCGTTGCCCCATAGCGTGCGCAGGCTGGGTACGGAGACGAAGCCCTCGGCGATGCCGGAGGCGAGGCTGACCCGGGCGAGCGAGCCGGCGTCCTGGTAGCAGAGGAACCGCGGGTACCACTCGGGGCCGTATTTGACGTTCGAGCGGTACAGCGCCTCCAGCTGCCACCAGCGGGAGAAGAAGAGCAGCAGCTTGCGCCACAGCTTGAGGACGGGACCGGCTCCGATGCGGCCGCCCTCCTCGAAGGCGGAGCGGAAGACGGCGAAGTTGAGGGAGATGCGGCGCACTCCGAGGCCGGGGGCGGCGGCGCACAGTTCGGCGACCATGAACTCCATGACCCCGTTGGGCGCGGTGCGGTCGCGGCGCATCAGGTCGAGGGAGATGCCGTCCCTGCCCCAGGGGACGAAGGAGAGCAGGGCGATCAGCTCGCCCTTGTCGTCGAAGGCCTCGACCAGCAGACAGTCCCCGTCTGCCGGGTCGCCGAGCCGGTCCAGGGCCATGGAGAAGCCCCGTTCGGTCTCGGTGTCCCGCCAGCGGTCCGCCCGGTCGATGATGGTCCGCATCTCGTCGTCGGAGAGGGCGGAGTGGCGGCGGATGACGGTGGTCGCGCCGGCGCGCCTGACGCGGTTGACGGCCTGGCGGGTGACGCGCATGTCGCGGCCGTCGAGGTCGAAGTGGGCGACGTGCAGGATGGCCTCGTCGCCCAGTTGGAGGGCGCTCAGCCCGGAGCGGGCGAAGGCGGTGGCGCCGGCCTCGGACGCGCCCATCACGGCGGGCTGCCAGCCGTAGCGGCCGGCCACGGCCAGCCAGGCGTCGATGGCAGGGGTCCAGGCGGCCGGGTCGCCCACCGGGTCGCCGCTGGCGAGGCAGACGCCGGCCTCGACGCGGTAGGTGACGCCGGCCCTGCCGTTGGGGGCGAAGACGACGGCCTTGTCGCGCCGGGTGGCGAAGTAGCCGAGGGAGTCGGACCGGCCGTACGCGCCGAGGAGGGCCCGGATGCGGGGTTCCTCGTCGCCGTGCAGGGCGGCGGTCAGGCGCTGGGAGCGGAAGAGGGTCGCGGCCGCGTTCAGCAGGGCGACGGCGCCGAAGAGGCCGAGGAGGAAGTACAGCGGCCTGGGCGGGCGTCCGTCGAACTGCCGGGCCGAGAAGAGGCCGCCGAAGACCTGTTTGGCGGCCCAGTCCAGCCACTGGCCGCGGGGCAGGGAGCCGGGGAAGAGGGCGACGAGCGCCCAGCCCAGGAGGACTGCGGCGAGCATGCCGAGGCCCAGCACGATCAGGGCGTGCCACAGTGCCCCAGGGCGGGACGCGGCATAGAACTCCTTGCGGGCGGCGATCAGTACGGCCATGGCGGCGACGGCCAGGGCCATCGAGGCGACGCCGATCCAGTAGTCGCCGACGGCGATGTCCAGCAGGTCGTCGACGATCAGCAGGGCCAGATAGGTGATGATCATCCACCAGGCGACCTTCTTGCGGGTGCCGAGGGCCGCGGCGAAGAGGAAGAGGAAGGCGGCGTAGGCGAGGTTCGCGCTGACCGGTACGACGATCAGGTCGAGGAACCGCACGACGTGCCGCAGGAGCCGCCGCAGCGTCGGGGAGAGCGAGAGCAGTGCGCACAGCAGGCCGATCGTCCCGAAGAACGCGCCGAACCCGTCGGGCACCCGGTTGAGGAAGCGGTTCCGGGTCCCGTGCGTCTCCTCCACGGTGGCACTCATGGTTCGCACTGTAGGGAGGGGTGCGCCGGTGCGCGCGCCGAGCGGGTGGGGGCGGCCGGCGGGCCACGGCCTATCCTCGCAGGGTGACGGAGCACGTGAACACGGGATTCGAACGCGGTACCGACGGCCCGAAGGTGATCCTGGCCGGGGTGGACGGTTCGGAGTCCTCGCTGCGGGCGGCGGCCTACGCGGCCGGGCTGGCCCGGCGGCAGAACGCCCTGCTGGCGCTGGTGTACGTCCAGCCGGTGGTGCCGGCCGGGGCGGCGTTCGGCGCGCCCGTGGCCGACACCACCGGGGAGATCGCGGAGGGGCTGGTGGCCGAGATCCGCGAGTCGGCGGAGCGGCTCAAGGGCATCTACGAGGTGCGCTGGGAGTTCCACACCTTCCGCGGTGACCCCTACGCCGGCCTGGTGAGCGCGGCGCAGGAGCTGATGGCGGACGCGGTGGTGGTCGGCGCCTCGGAGCAGGCGGGCCACCGCATCATCGGCTCGGTGGCGATCCGCCTGGTCAAGGCGGGCCGCTGGCCGGTGACCGTGGTGCCCTGACCGATGCCTGCGCCCGATCGGGGGCGAGTGAGCCGAAGGGGCGCGCCGGGGGAACAGGTCCGAGCGCGCGGAGGAAGCCGTGAGGCACGAACGGTTTTCGAACACGTACGGACCTGTGAGTCCGGCACACGGCGCCCCGGAGGCGAACCGAGCCCCTAATGAACCGCCTTCAGGCCGTCCTTGGCGGCGCCGCGGCTGAGGACCGCCTCGGTGATCTCGTCCCGGGCGGCCTCGTAGTCCTCCCGGCCGGGGTTCTCGGCCAGGGCGTCGGGGAGGTGGACGACGCGGCCGGCGGCCAGGTCCATCATCTGCGGCACGAACTCCGCCTTGGTGACCTGCCAGCGCTGTCCGGCCGCGGCCGGCGGGGCGAAGGTGAAGCGGCCGATCGAGCCGTAGTTGCCGCGCATGTCGCGTGCGCCCGTGTAGTTGAACATCTCGCCGGCCACCTGGTCGCCCATGCCGTAGACGACCCAGGTCCCGTTGACCTTCTCGTAGGGCTGCGGGATGTGCGCGTGGGTGCCGAGGATCAGGTCGATGTCGGGCCGGCCGCCGGTCTGCGAGGCGGTCAGCGCCCTGCCCAGCGAGATCTGGGTCTCGTCCGGTTCGGTCTGCCACTCCGTGCCCCAGTGGACGCTCACCAGCACCACGTCGGCGCCCGACTTCCGGGCGTCCCGGGCATCCGTGATGATCTTGTCCTGCGTCATCAGGTTGACCGCCCACGGCTGGCCGTCGGGCAGCGGGTAGCCGTTGGTGTCGTAGGTGTACGCGAGGTGCGCCACCTTGGCCGAGCCGGCCGTGTAGGTGGTCGCCTTGGCCGCCTCGGCCGCCGTGCGGGCCGAGCCGGCGTGCCCCAGGCCGACCTTGTCGAAGCGGTCGAGGGTGCGGCGCAGCCCGGCGGCGCCGTCGTCGAGTGTGTGGTTCGAGGCCGTGGAGCAGCCGTCGTAGCCGGCGTCCTTGAGGCCGTCGGCGACCTGCGGCGGGGACTTGAAGGCCGGGTAGCCGGAGAAGGGCCCGCCCTCCTCCCCGTAGATGGTCTCCATGTGGCAGAGGGCCAGGTCGGCCCCCGAGACCACGCTCTTGACGCCGGAGAACATGGGCCTGAAGTCGTAGCCGTCGCCCTGCGCGTCGTTCGCGGCCCGCTGGATGACCGAGGTGTGCGGCAGTACGTCGCCGCTCGCGACCAGGGTGAAGCCCTTGGCGGCGGGGGCCCCGCCGGCGCTGGAGGGGGCCGGCGGGCCGGAGTCCCCCAGGCGGGCCGGTGCGGTGTCCCCGGCGGCCGAGCATCCCGCCGCCGCGGACAGCAGGAGGGCGCAGAGCAGGGCGGCCGCCCTCGGCCGGGTGCGCGTGGTCATCAGTCGGGCTCCCATTTATACGACTATCTGACTTGTCATCATCTGCAATCCATACAACAACACCCAGTAAGTCAAGAAGCGGATCCGCACCCCGCCGGCGAACCCACTCGGACGGCGGACACGGCACGGCCTGCCGTTCGCCGCGCCGTTCGACCGTTCACCGCCGGGCACCGCCGCCCGTCGGACCACCCGGGTGCTTGGGCGCAACACCGGGGCAGGACGGTTCCCGGTCGGCTCTGCGCAGGTCAGGGTGTGGACGGGGCGCCGCCCCGAAGACCCCCGCGCACCCCGGAAGGAGCCACTCGTGCCGCTCTCCCCCACCCTCCCGCGTACGGATCCCGAGGCCCTGGCCGAACTCCAGCGCGACCACGGGCGGGCCCTGTTCGGATTCCTGGTCGGTCTCACCGCCGGCGACGCCCAGCGCGCGGAGGACCTCGTACAGGAGACCCTCGTACGGGTCTGGCAGCACCCGGAGGCACTGGCCAGCGGACACGACTCCATGCGCCCCTGGCTGTTCACGGTGGCCCGGCGGCTCGCGATCGACGCCCGGCGGGCCCGGCTGTCACGGCCGCTGGAAGTGGACCCCGAGGGGCTGGAGCAGGCACCCGCCGCCGAGGACGCGGTGGCCGGGTCGGTCACGGCGATCGACGTGCGGCGGGCCGTGGGGTCCCTGGGGCCGGAGCACCGCGAGGTGCTGCTCCAGGTCTACTTCCGGGACCGGTCGGTCGCCGAGGCCGCCGCCGAGCTCGGCATCCCGGCCGGGACCGTCAAGTCCCGCACCCACTACGCCCTGCGCGCCCTGAGGAAGGACCTCCAGGGGTACGGCTACGGCCTCGGCGCCTGAGACCCGCCGCTCCGCGAACGGGTCCCGGAACGCCGCGAAGGGATGCGGACCGGACATAAAACGCATCGAATTCGACAGAACACCGTCCAAGTTGAGTAAACATCCCCCGCTCCGTGAGCCGCTCGGTGAAGGCTCGGGGCTGACGACGGGACGCTCGACGCGCGGGAGAAGGTGGAACGGTGCAGCCCGAGGGTACGAACGGCACCAGTGACGGTGGGCTCGCGGTGCCCATGGCCTGGCTCTACGCCGAGTACATCGCCGACGAACTACTGCGGACGGGCCGGCTGATCCCGGTCAACACCCTGGAGTTCCGGGCCGGACGGGACACGCTCGCCCTGACCATCTACCTCTCCGACGCCGCCGGCGAGCTCTCCGGGATCCGCGTGGTCTCGCAGCTCGACGAGTGGCTGTCGCTGACGGCGTACGGGCACCCCTGGCGCGACTGGGTGCACACCCGTTTCCTCGACCTCGGCGAGGCGGCCCGCGAAGGCGGCCGCGGCGAGGACCCCGACCTGGAACTGGCCCGGGCGGCCTGGCGCTGGCTGGACGGCACCGAACTGTTCGCCACCAATCTCGATCCCGGACGGCACGGCCACGCCGACAACCCGCCCGGACTCGACGAGAACGCGCGCGTGTGGACCCCCGCCTGGCAGCTCGGCCTGCCGCTGGGCCACCTGGCGATGCACCTCTTCTGACGGCTACGACCTGTCGGCCGGATCCATCACCAGGCCCGTGAAATCGGCCTCGTTGCGCTCCGCCCGGCGGACGTACCACCGGGCGATCAGCCACATGACCGGATACACCAGCAGCCCCAGCACCAGCCAGACCAGCGGGCCGGGCCGGGCCCCCGGGGCCGCGAACACCAGCGGCAGCGCCCCGACCAGCGACACCAGAGCGGCCAGCGCCCCGAGCCCCGCGCGCAGCTGGCTGCGCATGAGGGCCCGTACGTAGGTGGCCCCGAGGCTGGTCTGTTCGGAGATCTCCGAGCGCGCCGGGGTGTGGGCGGGCGCCCGGCGGCGGGCGCCCCGGGGCACCCCGGTGACGATCTCGCGCCGGGGCGGCGACTGCTGCTGCTCCTCGGCCATGGTGGCGGAGTCTACGCAGCGCCCGGCTATTTGAGGAGGCGCGAGAGCCGCCGGTCGGCGAGCGGCTTCCCGCCGGTCTGGCAGGTGGGGCAGTACTCCAGCGAGGAGTCGGCGAAGGACACCGAGCGGATCGTGTCCCCGCACACCGGGCACGGCTCGCCGGCCCGGCCGTGCACGCGCAGCCCGCTCTTCTTCTCGGCCTTGAGCTTCCCGGCGGCGACCCCGTGCGCCCGGCCGACCGCCTCGCGCAGGGTGTCCCGGACCGCAGCGTGGAGTTGTGTGACCTGCTCCTCGTCGAAGGAGGAGGCGAGCTTGAACGGCGACACCCGGGCGGCGTGCAGGATCTCGTCGCTGTAGGCGTTGCCGATCCCCGCGAAGACGCTCTGGTCCCGCAGGACGCCCTTGATCTGGCGCCGCTCCCCCGTGAGGAGCGCGGCGAAGGCGTCCCGGTCGAAGGCCTCGGCGAGCGGATCGGGGCCGAGGCGGGCGATGCCGGGCACCTCCTGCGGATCGTGGACCACGTACACGGCGAGCCGCTTCTGGGTCCCGGCCTCGGTGAGGTCGAAGCCGCCCCCGCCCTCCAGTGCGACGCGCAGGGCCAGCGGGCCCTTGCCGGGCCTCGGCGGCTGCGCCGGCAGGGACTCCTGCCAGCGCAGCCAGCCGGCCCGGGCCAGGTGGGTGACGAGGTGGAGCTCGCCGATCCGCAGGTCGAGGAACTTCCCGTGGCGGGCGACGGCTCCGGCGGGCCGCCCTTCGAGGGCGGTCAGCGGCGGCTCGTACGTCTTGAGCACGCTCACCGCGAGCGGGAGGACGCGCTCGACCACCCGCCCGGTGAGGTGCTCGTCGAGGTACTCGCGCAGAGCCTCGACCTCGGGCAGCTCCGGCATGCTCCCAGCCTGCCGCCGCCTCAGGCGAAACGCGAACTGGGAACCGGGCCGGGTGACGCGATCCGGTCCCGCGGGGCCGCGAGCCAGCCGGGGGCGACGCCGGCCGCGAAGGCGCGGAAGGCCTCATCCGGGTCGGGCGGTGCCTGCCCGTCGCCGCCGTCCGGGGCGGGGTCCGCCGCGGCGACGTCCCGGGCGATCTCCTCCTCGGGCCGGTCGTCGTCCCGCCAGGGCGGGACGACGAACTGGCACAGCAGCGTGCTGAAGTCGGCGCTCACCGCGGGCGGCTCGGTCCAGCAGGTGGCGTGCTCGGACAGGATCTGGCCTTCGGTGCGCGCGTGGAGTGTGCGGACGAGGTCCGGGTCGGCCTTGGCCAGGTCGTACGCGACGACGAGGGTGTCCGTGCGGTCCGGCCGGTACGGGACGGCGGGCAGGCCGAGCACCGCGGCGGCGGCGAGGCCGAGGATCCGCTCGGACCGGCCGGGCAGCAGCGAGACGCATCCGGGGCGGCGCCCGGCGGCCTCCAGGGCGAGCCCGAGGCGTGCCAGCCCCTGGCGGCACAGCTGACGGGTGTCGCCGAGGTAGGCGTACCGGCCGGTCATCCCGGCGTCCCAGCCGTACGGGGACAGGGTGGCGAGCAGTCCGCCCGTGAGGCCGTAGTGCCAGCCCCGCAGGTCGGCCGGGCCGAACGGGTCGGGGTGTCCGGCGCTCCGCTGGGCGCGGCGGGACTGGCCGCTGCGCAGGACCTGGCGGGCCTGGCGCTCCCGGGCGGGCGACCACTGCGGGTCCTCGGGCGCGGGCAGACCCCTCAGCAGCCCCTCTGCGGTGTCGAGGTCCCCGGCGAAGAGGGTGTTGTGCACGAGGAGGTACGTCTCGGGCCAGGCGGGCAGCCGGTCGCCGCGGGCGGCGAGCAGTGCGGCGGCCTCGGCGTGCCGGTGCTCGTCCTCCAGGGCGGAGACCAGCTCGGCGAGGAGCATGCGCGAGTCGGGCAGGAGCCTGAGGGCCTCGCGCAGGGGCGCGACGGCGAGGAAGGCGATCCCCCGCTCGACGCAGGCGTACCCGAAGTCGTAGAGGGCCTGCGGTTCGTGGGGTCGTTCGGCGGCCTTGCGGGCGGCGTCGGCCAGGTCCGTGAACCCGGCCTTGTCGGCCAGGGCCCTGGCGGCCTCGGCGAGTTCGGCGATCGGTGCCGTCTCGGCGTGCGGCCGCAGGGACCGGACCGCTCCGGGCAGATCGTCCTGCTTCAGCAGACGGCGTACTTCGTCCATGGCGTGGGTCATCGCCCCTGATCCTCACGGACCCCGCGCCGTCCCCGCAACGGACTTTCCCCCGGCCCGTCCCGCGGCGCCGTGCTCAGCCCATGACGAACTCGCACCACACGCACTTGCCGCTGCCGCGCGGCTCCACTCCCCACACGTCCGCCAGCCGGTCCACCAGCATCAGGCCCCGGCCCGAGACGCCGGAGTCGCCCGCCTCCCGCCGGCGCGGGAGCGCACTGGAGCGGTCGGCGACCTCGACGCGCAGTCTGCGCTGGTGGCCCGCCAGTATGCGCAGGGTCACGATGGCGGGGCCGTCCGTGTGCATGAGCGCGTTCACGATCAGCTCGTCGGCGACCAGCTCGATCTCGTCGGCCCGCTCCCGCGCGCCCCAGGCGCGCACCGCCGCCCCGATCATGTGGCGGGCGGCCACCAGGGCCTCCGGGTCGCCGGGGGCCACGTGCTGCTGCAGCCTGCCGCCGCCGGGCGGGACGGGTGCGGGCCGGCGGCGCAACAGGAGGAGGGCCATGTCATCGTTGCCGCCGCGCTCGGTGGTGATCTCGCACAGCCGGTCGGCGAGGAGCTGCAGGTCGGCGGGGCCGCTGCGGATGAGGGAGGCCAGCATGTGGATCCCGTCGTCGAGGTCGGCGCCGGGGTGTTCGACGAGGCCGTCGGTGCACAGTAGGAGCGTTTCTCCCGGATCGAGTTCCACGGTGGTCACGGGGTACTCGAGCCGGCCGAACTCCGCCGACAGACCGAGCGGCATGCCGCCGGCCACCGGTAGCCGGTGGCAGTCCCCGTCGCGGGTGCGCAGCAGCGGGTCGATGTGGCCCGCGCGGACCATCTGGAGCACGCCGGTGGAGAGGTCGGCCTCCACGTAGGTGCACGTCGCGAAACGTTCGGTGTCCAGTTCGTGGAGGAAGACGGAGGCCCTGGCCATGACGGTGCCGGGTGAGTGGCCCTCGGCAGCGTAGGCGCGCAGGACGATCCGCAGCTGGCCCATGACCGCGGCCGCGTGGGTGTCGTGGCCCTGGACGTCGCCGATGACGGCGCCGACCCGGCCGCCGGGCAGCGGTACGACGTCGTACCAGTCGCCGCCGATGTCCTGGCCCATCCGGGCGGAGCGGTACCGTACGGCGATCTCCCCGCCGGGTACCGAGGGGATCCGGCGGGGCAGCATGGCCTGCTGGAGGCCCTCGGCGAGGTCGTGCTCCTGTTCCAGCAGCATGGCGCGCTGGAGGCTCTGCGCGATGCTGCTGCCGAGGGCGACGAGCAGGTTGCGCTCCTCCTGGGTGAAGCCGTCCTTGTCCTGGTAGAGCAGTCCGATGGCGCCGATCGGGCGGGCCTGGGCGATGAGCGGCAGATAGGCGGCCGCCGAGATCTGCATGGAGGAGATCTTCGCCCAGAGCGCCGGGTAGCCCTGGGCGAATTCCTCGGCCGAGTCGAGGAAGCGCGGCTGGAGGGAGCGGACGACCTCGCTCATCGGGTACTGCTCGTCGATGCGGGTGTAGCGGGTCCCGGGGACGAAGCTGCCCTCCGGGCCCTCGGCCACGAGGTGGATCCGGCCTGCTTCGACGAGGCCCATCACCATGCCCATCGAGCCCAGCCGTTCCAGGCCGTGGGCGTCGCCGAGCGCGTCGATGACGTCCTGCACCGTCCGGGCGTGCGCGAGGGCGGCGGTGGTGCTCTCCACCACCGAGGTCTGCCGGCGCCGTTCCTCGTCGAGTCCGAGGCGTTCCGCAGAGTGGCTGAGTTCCTCGGTCGCGTCCCGGACGATGCCGATGATCCGGTGGGGCCGCCCGTCCGGGCCGCGCATGACGCGGCCCTGGGTGTGTGTCCAGCGCAGCCGCCCGTCCCGGCAGCGGATGCGGAAGTAGGCGCCGTAGCTGTCGACCTCGCTCTTGAGGGCGGAGGAGACCATGGCGTCGAGCCGGGCCGACTCGGCCGGCGGGACGCGCGGGGAGAGGGACTCGGGCCGGCCGTCGTACTCGCCGGGGGTCGTGTCGAAGACGTCGAGGGCGGCTTCGTCCATGTGCATGAGACCGGTGACCAGGTCCCAGTCGAAACTTCCCATGCGGTTGAGCGAGAGCGACCGGTCCGGGTGTGCGGGCCAGTCGTCCGGCAGCGATACGGTGGTCGGCACCGGTCCACCATGACACACGGGCCGGTCAGGCGCTCTCCAGCGGCAAGCCCTCGTCGGAGGTCGGCATGAGGTCCGGATCGACGTAGGGGTCGGCGGAGGGCTCCGTGTCCGGATCGGCGTACGGGTCGGCGTAGGGATCGGAGTACGGGTCCTGGGGATCGCCGGGCTGCGTCGTCGATCCGCCGGGCCACGGCGGGAGCGCCGGATCGTCCGGGTTCTGCGTCAGCTGGTCGGACGGGGCGTCCGAGGGGAGGCCCGAGGGCGGCCGCTGCTGCGGCTGCTGCGGCTGGCGCGGCCGGGTGGAGGGGCTCAGGGGCACGGCGGGGCTCTGCTGCGCGTTCCCGCCCGGCGAGCTCTGCGGGGACGGGTTCGACGGGCAGTGCGCCGGCCCGGATCCCGGTGTGCCCGGGCAGGGCTCGGCCGACGCGGCACCGGAGGGAAGGGCGGGGCCGTTCGGGATGCCGTCTGCCGGGTCGTAGGGGGGCAGGGCCTGCGGGGTCCGGTCCTGGGCTCCGTCGTCACCGTGCTTGCGCTCGATCCAGGTGTTGTCCGCGATGTTGACGATCACCAGGTTGTTGATCACGTGGGTGGTGGGCTCGATGACGACGACCTGGTTGGGCTGGTAGCCGTTCCACGGGTCGCCCTTGTGCACCGGGCTGCCCTTCGGCGCGCGCGGGGAGCCCAGCGGGTTGCCGCAGCCGCACCGGACCCGGGGCATGCCGTGTTCGTCGACGAGGACGGCGGTGCCCGCCTGGAGGACGGACTGGTAGCCGTCGGCGCGGCCGCCGCGGAAGCCGTGGTTGGTGACGCGGGTGTCGGCGCGCAGTACGACGGGGGTCAGCCCGCGCAGGAAGTCGGGGATGCCGGCCTCCTGGATGCCGGACGCCTGGGCGAAGGCCCGGGCCTTGGCGCTGTCCTCGGTCAGGTGGCGCACCTGCTGTTCCACGTCGCAGCTGCCCCGCCGCTGGGTGCCGCCGTAGAGGCCGGGGGTGGCGGCGTTGACGGTGCGGATGCCCTGCCCGGTCGGGTTGGGCAGCGGGGGCTGGACGGGGGCCGACTCGCCGGTGGCCGAGGATGCGGTGAAGGGGTTGGGGCCGACGTTGGCCACCGGCTGGAGGTAGACCTCCTGGCTCTCGGGGCCGGCGCCGCCGGTCGGCTCGTCGCGTCCGCCGCAGGCCGCGGCGAACAGGCCGAGCAGGGCGAAGAGGGCGGCGCCGGCCGGTGCCTGACGACGCGACGCCTGACGAGGTGTCGGAAGTGACGGTCCGTTCACGAGTTTCTCCCTTTTCGCCCCGGTTGCTCCCTCTTGTCTGCCGCATCCGCGCGAGAGTCGCAACCGGAGCGCTTCTCGAACGCGTTCAAGAAATGCGTCGGCCGGGCGGGCTGGCAGGCGCCGCCCGACCGGCCGGATACTGGGGGTGATGGACTGGTTCACGGCTCCCGGGTACTGGCTCGCCCGGCTGGTCTTCCAGCGGGCCCTCGCCGGTGTCTACCTCGTCGCCTTCGTCGGGGCCGCCCTGCAGTTCCGGGCCCTGATCGGGGCGCACGGCATGCTGCCCGTGCCGCGCTACGTACGGTACGTGCCCTTCCGGCGCGCCCCGAGCCTGTTCCAACTGCGCTACTCGGACCGGCTCTTCGCGAGCTGCGCCTGGACCGGGGCCGCGCTGGCGGCGGCCCTGGCCGCCGGGGCCGGGGACGAGGTGCCGCTGGCCGCGGCCATGGCGATGTGGGCCGTGCTGTGGGTGCTGTACCTGTCCATCGTGAACGTCGGCCAGACCTGGTACTCCTTCGGCTGGGAGTCGCTGCTGCTGGAGGTCGGCTTCCTCGCGGTGTTCCTCGGCAACGCCCGGGCCGGGCCGCCGGTGCTGGTGCTGTGGCTGCTGCGCTGGGTGCTCTTCCGCGTGGAGTTCGGGGCCGGGCTGATCAAGATGCGCGGGGACCCCTGCTGGCGCAAGCTGACCTGCCTGTACTTCCACCACGAGACGCAGCCGATGGCGGGGCCGCTCAGCTGGTTCTTCCACCATCTGCCGAAACCGCTGCACCGGGTGGAGTGCGCCGCCAACCACGTGACCCAGCTCGTCGTCCCGGTGCTGCTGTTCACCCCGCAGCCGGTGGCCTCGTACGCCGCCGGGGCCGTCATCGCGACACAGCTGTGGCTGGTGCTGTCGGGGAACTTCGCCTGGCTGAACTGGCTGACGATCACCCTCGCCGTGTCGGCCGTGGACTTCACCGGGCTCGCGGGGCCGCCCCCGGCCGCAGCCTCGCGGCCGGCTCCGGTCTGGTTCGTGGTCCTGGTCTGCGCGGTGACCGCCCTGGTGCTGTTCCTCAGCCGCCGGCCGGTGCTCAACCTGGTCTCGCGCCGCCAGGTGATGAACCGGTCCTTCGACGCGCTGCACCTGGTCAACACCTACGGGGCCTTCGGCTCGGTCGGACGGGTCCGCATGGAGGTGGCGGTCGAGGGCACCGCGGACCGGGTGCCGCGCGAGGACGGCGACTGGAAGGAGTACGGCTTCAAGGGCAAGCCGGGCGAACCGCGCAGGCTGCCGCGCCAGTTCGCCCCCTACCACCTGCGCCTTGACTGGCTGATGTGGTTCGCGGCGATCTCCCCCGGGTATGCGCGCGACTGGTTCGGGCCGTTCGTGGAGCGGCTGCTGGCGGGCGACCGGGACACGCTGCGGCTGCTGCGCCACAACCCGTTCCCGGACGCCCCTCCCGTGCACGTCCGCGCCCTGCTCTACCGCTACCGCTTCACCACCTGGCGGGAGCTGCGCGAGACGGGGGCCTGGTGGCACCGCACGCTGGTGCGCGAGTACCTCCCGCCGACCCGGCTCGCGGACGCCCGGCGGTCAGAGCCCGAGTAGCGCGGCCTCCCGCTCGGCGTCGAGCCCGGGGGCCGGCCGGTCGGCCCGCTGCGGGGCCCGGCCGCCGAGGGTGCGCAGCCAGGCCCAGGTGTCGGCCACGGTCTCCTCGACGGGGCGGCACCGCAGGCCGGCCTCCAGCGCCCTGGCCACGTCCCCGCCGAACATGTAGTCGTGCGACTCGCCCTCGGGGAGCCAGACCGGCAGCTCGGTCCAGGGCTCCACGCCGGCGTCGAGGATCGGTCCCGGGTCGGTCCAGCGCAGCTCGGCGTCCGCGCCGGTGACGGCGGCGCAGGCGTCGAGGAGGGCGCCCATGGTGGCGTGCCCGGCCGGGGAGACCAGGTTGTAGGCACCGGCGAGCCCGGCGACGGCGGCGTCCAGGGTCCAGCGCGCGAGGTCGCGTACGTCGATGTACTGGATCGGGAGTCCGCGCGGGCCGGGGGCGAGCACCGGGCCGCCGCGCGCGATGCGGTTCAGCCACCAGGGCAGCCGGCCGACGTTCTCGTAGGGGCCCAGGATCAGCCCGGCGCGGACCAGCAGGGCACGTTCGGCGAAGGCGTCCAGCGCGGCGAGTTCGCCGCCCCGCTTGTCCTCGGCATAGGCGGTCGCCGCGGCGTCCGGCGAGCCCTCGACGAGGGGGCCGTCCTCGCCCTGCCCGGCGGGGGCCGGGTAGGCGTACACCGAGCGGCTGGAGACGTACGTGTACCTGCCGGCCCGGCCGCTCAGCAGGCGGGCGCTGTCGCGGACCGCCGTGGGGGCTCCGCCCCAGGTGTCGACGACGAGGTCCCACTCCCCCTCGGCAAGGGCGGCCAGGCCCCCGGGGGCGGTGCGGTCCCCGTGCAGGACATGGGCGCCCTGCGGGGGCGCGTGGCGGCCCCGGTGGAAGACGGTCACCTCCCAGCCCCGGGCGAGGGCGTCCTCGGTGATCGCACGTCCGACGAATTCGGTACCACCCAGCATCAGCAGCTTCATACGAGCAGCCTGGACCGGCGGACCGGGCCGCGGAAGCGGTGATCGCTCTCGGCGATGACGCTCAGGGCGTAGCGGGAAAGGGCAGCGCCCCCGGTGCCGGTGGGCACGAGGGGGCGCTTGTCACCGCTCTGCGGGTGGGTACGGGACGTCGGCGGACCGGCGGACTAGTCGATGCCGGGCAGGATGTGGGCTTCCGCCAGGTCGTCCTCGTACCCGGCCAGCCGGATCGGGGCGGAGCGCGCCCAGACCTCAAGGCTTCCGAGTTCGTCGGACCGCGTCGTGGCGCGAGGCCCTGTCCGCTCCAGCAACTTCGGTTCGGGCTGCGTCTTTTCAGTCACCGCGCACTCCTCTGTGTCGCGTAACCCGGCCGCTGACCGCGAGCCGGGTAAGGGATCAAGGGTTCCGGACGCGGTGGCGCCTTCGTGGAGCGCGGCCCGGATGGGGGCCGTCTTGATGCCCCAGGGTACACATATGAGCGCACCTCCGCTCGATAGGAAGGCAAAATCCGCTGTGCTTTCTCAGTTTCGCCCCGAGTTCGGCAAGTCGCGGGTCGGCGGGGGCGTCACGGGCGGTGCGCTCGGACCCGGATGCGCGAGACGCGACGGAGGGGGTCGACGACGTCGGGATCCGGCGCACCGTCAGCCCCAACCACCGTTGGCCACAAGCGTGGTTGAGCCGACGGGACGGCCGCACGGCAGCCGCGACGACCGGCGCCCCGCGGACGGCGGCGCCACTTCGGCGCCCGCTCCCCTCCGAAAGGAACCGCAGCTCGCGGGCTTGCCGCACGACACCGGCCAGATGCTCCGTCCGGGTGACGGAGCGCGACACGCCGTACGCGCAGCGGAGGCGGTGCACCCTCCTGCCGAATGACCGCGCGGCCCGGCTCGTACGGCCGCGCGTGCCGAGGAGGGGAACGGGCGCCGGGAAAAGCGACGGCCCGGGAACGCGAGCGACCCCCTCGGTCAGCCGAGGGGGTCGGTCGAGGGCATGCGGCAGGCCCTGGGTGCCGGGGGCGGCGGGCTACCAGTTCGCCGGGGCGTAGTCCTTGAGGAAGACGCCGAACAGGTCCTCGCCGGCCTCGCCGCGCACGATCGGGTCGTAGACCCGGGCCGCGCCGTCGACCAGGTCGAGCGGGGCGTGGAAGCCCTCCTCGGCGAGGCGCAGCTTGTCGAAGTGGGGGCGCTCGTCGGTGATCCAGCCGGTGTCGACCGAGGTCATCAGGATGCGGTCGGTCTGGAACATCTCCTGGCCGCTGGTCCGTGTCACCATGTTCATCGCGGCCTTGGCGGCATTGGTGTTCGGGTGCCCCGCGCCCTTGTAGCCGCGGCTGAAGACGCCCTCCATCGCCGAGACGTTGACGACGTAGGCCCGCCCGCCCGCGGCCTTGCGGGCGGCCTCCGCCATGGCCGGCCGGAGTGCGCTGATCAGGATGAACGGCGACGTGTAGTTGCACAGCTGGGTTTCGAGCAGCTCCACCGGGGAGATCTGGTCGATGGTCTGCACCCAGGTGTTGCTGTCGACGACGTCGGGCAGCAGGCCGCCGGCGTCGATGGCGGTGCCGGCCAGGTGCCGCTCCAGGCTGGCGTTGCCCGCGACCAGCGCGAGGTCGGCGACCTTCTGCGCTTCGAGTCCGCTCACGCCGACGGGCAGGGCCGCCAGGCCGTCCACCGCGCCGGAGTTGAAGGCGCCGATGACGTGGTGGGCGGGGAGTTCGCCGGCGGGCAGCGGGGCGCTCTCGCCCTCGACCAGCGCCGCGTAGGCCGTGGGCAGGCGGCGTACGGTCTGCGTCGCGTTGTTGATCAGGATGTCGAGGGGGCCGGCCGCGGCCACCTGGTCGGCGAGGGCCACGGCCTGGGCCGGGTCGCGCAGGTCGATGCCGACGACCTCCAGGCGGTGCATCCAGTCCGCCGAGTCCTCCATCGCCTTGAAGCGGCGGATGGCGTCCTTGGGGAAGCGCGTGGTGATCGTGGTGTGGGCGCCGTCGCGCAGCAGCCGCAGCGCGATGTACATGCCGATCTTGGCCCGCCCGCCGGTGAGCAGCGCGCGCTTGCCGGTGAGGTCGGCGCGGGCCTCCCGCTTGGTGCGGTTCTCGGCGGCGCAGCCCGGGCAGAGCTGGTGGTAGAAGTAGTCGACCTCGACGTAGCGCGTCTTGCAGACGTAGCAGGAGCGCGGACGCTGGAGTATCCCGGCGATCCGGCCGGCCTCCGTGACCGAGGAGGGCAGGATGCCCTCGGTCTCGTCGTCGATGCGTTCGGCGGAGCCGGTCGCGGTCGCCTCGGTGACGGCCTTGTCGTTGGCGGTCTTGGCGGCGCGGCGCTCCTGGCGGCGGCGCTGCTTGACCGTGCGGTAGACGCCGGCCGTGGCGCGGCGGACGGCGATGGCGTCCGGGTGGTCGACGTCGATCTCGTCCAGTTCGGCGAGCACGTCGAGGCAGAGCGCCAGCCGCTCGGGGTCGATGCCCGGTCCGTAGGCCTGTGCCTGGTCGTGGCTGTCTTCGGTCACCGTCATGGCCGCTGCCGTTCCTTGATCACTCGTCCGCATCCGCCTGCTGCGGAGGTCCTCAAAAGGGAAACTGTACGGATCCCCTACGCCCCGAGCCAAACCCGCGGCCCGACACCTCCCGCATCGCGAACGGGCCGTCACCGTACGGATCGACGCGGTGACCGTGGGGCACGGCAGGGGTGGCGCTGCGCTGCTGGAGGAGCCACGCTGCGTGCTCGCGTACTACGTCGGGAGTATGACCCGTGACCACCTGTGGGGGGAGGAATAGCGCGGACGGGTCCGGCATTGTGGATCTTATGAGTGCACTCGCGCTGTCGGTCCTGCTCTGCCTCGTGTCCGCCGTGGCATACGCGGGTGGCGCGATCGTCCAGGAGAGGGTCGCGGCGACAACGCCGGACCGGCCGTACGCGCCGCTGCGCCGGGGCGGCTGGTGGGTGGCGGTCGGGCTGAACGGCCTCGGCGCGTTGCTGCACGTGGTGGCGCTCGCGTACGGGCCGCTGAGCCTGGTCCAGCCGCTCGGGGCCCTCACCATCGTGTTCGCGCTGCCGATGGCGGCCGTCTTCGTACGGCGCCGGGCGGGCGCGGCGGCCTGGCGCGGGGCGGTGCTGGCCACGGTCGGGCTGGCCGGGCTGCTGGCGCTCACCGGCGGGGCCGGGCGGGCGGAGCAGCCGCTGGGGGACGGCGAGCGGAGCCTGCTGCTCGTGGGAACCGGGGCGCTGGTGGCGGCGCTGTTCCTGGCCGCGCACCGGATGCGCCGGGTGGTGCTGCACAGCGTGCTGCTGGCCGCGGCGGCCGGTACGGCCTTCGGCATGGCCTCGGTGTTCACCAAGTCGGTCGCGGAGAACGTCGAGGCAGGCGGGCCGGGCGGCCTGTGGGCGGACCTGGCGGCGATCACGGTGCTGGCGTCGGCCGGGCTGCTGCTGTCGCAGGCGGCCTACCGGGGCGCAGGACTGACGGCGCCGCTGGCCACGGTGACGGTGGTCAATCCGGTGGTCGCGGCGACCGTCGGCATCCTGCTCTTCGACGAGGGCTTCCGCCACGGGGCCGCGGGCACGGCGGCGGCACTGGCCAGCGCCGTGCTGGCGGCGGCCGGCCTGGTCCTGCTCACGGCCGTGCCGCCGCACGTGCGCGGGTCAGATGCGGACCCCGTGGCCGCGCAGGTACCTCAACGGGTCGATGTCGGAGCCGTAGCCGGGGCCGGTGCGGATCTCGAAGTGCAGGTGCGGGCCGGTGCTGTTGCCGGTCGAGCCGGAGCGGCCGATGCGCTGGCCTCCGGAGACCTGCTGGCCGGCCTTCACGCCGAGGGCCGAGAGGTGGGCGTACTGGGAGTACCGGCCGTCGGTGTGCCGGATGACGACCTGGTAGCCGTAGGCGCCGGCCCAACCGGCGGAGACGACCTGGCCGGGTCCGACGGACTTGACGGTGGTGCCGGTGGCCACGGGGAAGTCGATGCCGGTGTGGTAGCCGCTGGACCAGGAGGATCCCGAGACGCGGTAGGCGGTCCCGAGGGCGGCGTCGACGGGAGCGGAGAACCCGCCCGTGGCCGGCTTCTGCTGCGCTGAGGCCGGCTGCGTGTCGGGCTTGTCGGCCGGTTTCCCGGCAGGTTTCTCGGCCGGTTTCGGGGTCTGCTTCTCCACGGGCTTCGGCGCGGGCCGCTCCGCCGGCTTCTCCGCGGCCGGCCCCCCGGGCTTGACCGGCTCGGCGGTCCGCGGCGGCTTCTGCGCGGGCGGGGCCGGCGGGGCGGTGGTGACCCGCATCGTGAGCCGCTGGCCGGGGAGGATCAGGTTCGGGTTGTCTCCGACGACGGCCCGGTTGGTCTCGTAGAGCGCCTGCCACCCGCCCTCGACGTGCTGCTCGGTGGCTATCGCGGAGAGCGAGTCGCCCGGCGCGACGACGTACGGATTCGGCAGGACCGAGGTTCCGGTCGGGCGGGGCGTGCTCCCCTGCACCGCGGTCGTCCGGACCTCCTGGGTCCGGGGCTGCGAACGCGCCTCGGGCTGCGCGGGGACCTGCGCTGCGAGGACCGGCGACGGGCCGCCGCGGGTGAGCCCGGCGCCCTTGCCGCAGTGGGGCCAGGCCCCGGGGCCCTGCCCCTTGAGGACCTTCTCCGCGACGGCGATCTGCTGCTCCTTGGTGGCCAGGTCGGCGCGCGGAGCATACGTGGTGCCGCCGAAGGCACGCCAGGTGCTCTGGCTGAACTGGAGTCCGCCGTAGTAGCCGTTGCCGGAGTTGATGCGCCAGTTGTTCGTCGACTCGCAGGCGGCGACCTTGTTCCAGGTGTCCACGGAGGCGGCGTCGGCGACTCCGGCGCCCATGAACGGGAGCGCGATCCCGGCGCCCCCGGCGGTGACGGCCAGCGAGGCCCGGTTGATGCTGCTCGGCTGATACCGGCGGTGCCGGCCCCGTACGCCCATGGAAGCCCCCCATTCGAGACATCAGGAATCGCATAACGTAACGCCGGGATCATTGCACGACAAGGGAGCAACGGGGCGCTCTTCAGCGGAACTTGACAATCCCTCGACGGGCCGGAGCGCCGCGCGGCCGGCGGCGGGGTAGCGTCGGGCACAGCCCGCACACCGAAGCACGCAGGAGCGCACAGATGAGCACGAGCACAGCCCAGATCGGCGTCACCGGCCTCGCAGTCATGGGCAGCAACCTCGCCCGCAACTTCGCCCGCAACGGATTCACCGTGGCCGTTCACAACCGCACCGCCGCGAAGACCACCGCCCTGGTGGAGGAGTTCGGTCACGAGGGCGCGTTCGTGGCCGCCGAGTCGGCCAAGGAGTTCGTCGACGCGCTGGAGCGCCCCCGCCGCATCGTCATCATGGTGAAGGCCGGGGATCCGACCGATGCCGTGATCCGCGAGTTCGCCCCGCTGCTGGAGGAGGGCGACGTCATCATCGACGGCGGCAACGCGCACTTCGAGGACACCCGGCGGCGCGAGCGGGACCTGCGCGAGCAGGGCATCCACTTCGTGGGCGTGGGCATCTCGGGCGGCGAGGAGGGCGCGCTGCTCGGGCCGAGCATCATGCCGGGCGGCTCGAAGGAGTCCTACGCGTCCCTCGGCCCGCTGCTGGAGAAGATCGCGGCGAAGGCAGCCGACGGCACGCCGTGCACCTCCCACGTGGGCCCCGACGGCGCCGGCCACTTCGTCAAGATGGTGCACAACGGCATCGAATACGCCGACATGCAACTGATCGCCGAGGCGTACCACCTGCTGCGCGAGGTCGCGGGGTACTCCCCCGCGAAGATCGCGGAGACCTTCCGGGACTGGAACCGGGGGCGCCTGGACTCGTACCTGATCGAGATCACCGCGGAGGTGCTCGCCCACACCGACGCCGCGACCGGGCAGGCGTTCGTCGATATCGTGGCCGACGCCGCCGAGCAGAAGGGCACCGGCCGCTGGACCGTGCAGATCGCCCTGGACCTGGGGGTCCCGGTGTCGGGGATCGCCGAGGCCGTGTTCGCCCGCGCCGTCTCGGGCCACGCGGACCTGAGGACGGCCGCCCGCGGACTCGCGGGCCCGGCCTCCGCGGCGCTGTCGCCGGAGGCGGCGGACGCGTTCGCCGCGCAGGTGGAGGAGGCGCTGTACGCGTCGAAGATCGTCTCGTACACGCAGGGGTTCCACCAGATCCGGGCCGGCAGCGAGGAGTACGACTGGAAGGTGGACCTGGGTGCGGTGGCCTCGCTGTGGCGCGGCGGCTGCATCATCCGGGCGGCGTTCCTGGACCGCATCCGCGCGGCCTACGACGCCCGGCCCGACCTGCCGAGCCTGCTGGCGGACGAGCGCTTCGCCGAGGAGATCGGGGCGGCGCAGGAGGGCTGGCGTTCCGTGATCACGGCGGCGGTCGGTGCGGGCATCCCGGTGCCGGCGTTCGCGGCCTCACTGGCGTACTACGACGCGCTGCGCGCGGAGCGGCTCCCGGCGGCCCTCACCCAGGGCCAGCGGGACTTCTTCGGGGCGCACACCTACCGCCGCACCGACCGCGAGGGCTCGTTCCACACCCTCTGGAGCGGCGACCGCTCCGAGGTCCGCACAAACTGACGCGGCAATAGGGTCTGTATCGAGTTGCGCCGCGGGGCAACTCGATACAGGCCCTAGCTCCAGGGCCCGGGCTGGGGTACCGGCGCGGGCCCCGGGGGCGGGGGCACCGGGTCCGGCTCCGGGACGGGGCCGGGCACGGGCGGCACGGGGCGCGGGATCGGCTCGGGGTCCGGGAACGGGCTGGGCGCCGGTGTCGGGTCGGGCTCGGGAGTCGGCGGCTGCGTAGCTTCGAGTTTTCGCACCATGTAGGGCACTTTCCCGCGATTGCGTCCCGTACGCCCCTACGCTTCGGCCGTCAGGGCGAGCGCGGCCGCCAGGCCAAGGGCGGGGCTGGACAGCACGGGGGTCGCGGTCATGGCCCGCTCGGCGGCGCCCGCCATGGAGGCCTGGGCGAGGACGATGACGTCCGCACCGGTGACGGCGTCGGCTGCCGCGGCCACCTGGGAGAGGTAGCGGGCGGTGTCCCCCGCCTCGAAGCTCTCCCAGGCGCCGGGGACGAGGTGCGTGACGACCGACACCGGCCGCCCACCCGCCTCCTCGGCGAGCAGCTCCGCCGTCGGAGCGAGCGTCGACGCGAGGGCCGCGAGGACGGCGATGCGCGGGCCGGCGCGCACGGCCGCGGCCGCCATCGGCCGGTCCACGCGCAGCACCGTGGCGCCGAGGGCCGGCGCGAGTGCCTCGGCGGTCGCCCCGATGGTGGAGCAGGTGACCAGCACGGGGCCCCGCCCGGCCGCGGCGAGCAGCTCCCGCAGGGCCGGAGCCACGGACCGCGGCCCGTCCGCGCGGGCCCGGTCCAGCAGCTCCGGCACCACCAGGTGCCGCAGGACGGCCCCCGGGTGGTGCCGGTCGCGCAGCGCGTCGAAGACGGGGACGTGCACGGGCGAGGTGTGCAGCAGGGCCAGGCCGGGGGCCGTCACCAGAGGTCGGAGTCGGCCGCCAGCTGTGCTTTCGCCGCCGCCACGACGTCGGCCGGCGCGTCGGGTGCCTCGTCGGGGTGTTTGGCGGCCCAGCTCGCCGCGTACGGGCAGAGCGGAACCACGGGCACGCCCTCGGCCTGGGCACGTCCGTAGAAGGTCCTCACCAATCCCCCGGCGATGCCCCGGCCCTCGTGGCCCGGCTCGACGATCGTGTGCACCGCCACCAGGGCGTGGGGCGGCCGGGCGAGCACGAAGTAGGCGATGAACCCGACGGCCTTCCCGTCCTCGACGGCGAGCAGCCGCCCGGCCACCCGCTCGTCCTGGAACTCGATCGGCGTGTTCGGGCTCTGCGGCATGCTCCGCGGCTCCTTATCGGGCGGCTACGGCATGGGGGCTGCGCTGCTGGTCCGTGCCCGGTACCGGTGCCGAGGCGTCGGAGCCCAGTTCGATGATCCGGTTGTCGGCGTCGACGTGCACGACGCGCGGCTTCAGCGCCCGCGCCTCGGCGTCCTCGACCTGTGCGTAGCTGATGAGGATGACGAGGTCGCCGGGGTGCACGAGGTGTGCGGCGGCGCCGTTGATCCCGATCACGCCGGATCCGCGCTCGCCTTCGATGACGTAGGTCTCCAGCCGCGCGCCGTTGGTGATGTCCACGATGTGGACGAGCTCCCCGGGGAGCAGGTCGGCGGCGTCCAGCAGGTCGGCGTCAACGGTCACGGACCCGACATAGTGCAGGTCGGCCTGGGTGACGGTGGCCCGGTGGATCTTGGACTTGAACATGGTGCGCAGCAATTTGAGCTCCTAGAAGACGGCTCCCTGCCAGCTTTCTGCAGGTCAGGGGCGGTCTCACTCTACACTGACACGCGTCGGATCGAAGATTAAAAGGAACATCGATTCCCGCTGACGAGAAGGCCCCTGGCCTGCACTTCCGTGCGAACCAGGCTGTTGTCGCGGCGCCGAGCAGGCGTCGAATGGGACAGCCACGTCGGAATGTTCGGGGACCGATGCTGACCAGATGCTGACTTACCTGACGACACATCGGGCGTGTGAGGGACGCAGCACGACTCGCTGCGCGGACCGCGGCGCCGAAGGCAGAAACTTGATCGCCATGATTGCGGACCTCGTGAACCTGGGGGTCCCACTGAGGTGGTCCGGGACTTGGACGAGGCCCGCTTGCTCGGGAACTGGAGCCTGCAAAGAAGGCTCGACATTCCCTTACGCCGAAGTCGCCGACATCGCCTCTCTGATCAAGGAAGCCGCGTTCCTTCGCTACGTCCAGCCTGAACAGCGAGCAGCGTTGCGTGCAGCCCGTCGGGCGCGGGCGCGACGGACACCGGACGACAGCACCCTGGGACCACGCGCCTGGTATGCAGGCCCAGGCCCACGTCACCAAACGAGACACGACCCCCACCGCGGCCGCCACTTCAAACCCCAGCGCCTACACGCCGACAAGGCCTACGACATACCTGAACTGCGGAAATGGCTACGGGGCAAGCGGATCGGCGTCCGCATCGCACGCAAAGGCATTGAGTCCAGCGAACGACTCGGGCGCCGCCGATGGGTGATCGAACGGACCATGTCCTGGCTCACCGGCTACCGCCGGCTCAACCACCGCTACGAGCGCCACCCCCGCAACTACCTGGCCTTTCTCGGCCTCGCTGCTGCCCTCTGCTGCTACAAGCGGCTCGTCCGCCTCACCACATAGGACACGGTCTAAATGCCATTCCCCCACGCACCGTCCGCCGGAAGATGGGCGGTCTTCGTACGGCCCTGGTCGTCGGCGTCTTCGGCTCGGCCGCGGTGCTGGTGGCTCCGCTGACCTCACAGGCCGCCGAGAGCACGCTCGGTGGCGCGGCGGCGCAGAGCGGCCGTTACTTCGGCACCGCCATCGCCTCGGGCAGGCTGGGCGACTCGGCGTACACGACGATCGCCGGCCGCGAGTTCAACTCGGTGACGCCCGAGAACGAGATGAAGATCGACGCCACCGAACCCCAGCAGGGCCAGTTCAACTTCGCCGCCGGGGACCGCGTCTACAACTGGGCGGTGCAGAACGGCAAGCAGGTGCGCGGCCACACCCTGGCCTGGCACTCCCAGCAGCCCGGCTGGATGCAGAACCTCAGCGGCAGCACGCTACGCCAGGCGATGACCAACCACATCAACGGCGTGATGGCCCACTACAAGGGCAAGATCGTCCAGTGGGACGTCGTGAACGAGGCCTTCGAGGACGGCACTTCGGGAGCCCGGCGCAACTCCAACCTGCAACGCACCGGCAACGACTGGATCGAGGTCGCCTTCCGCACCGCGCGCGCCGCCGACCCGGCCGCCAAGCTCTGCTACAACGACTACAACGTCGAGAACTGGACCTGGGCCAAAACCCAGGCGATGTACGCCATGGTCCGGGACTTCAAGCAACGCGGCGTGCCGATCGACTGCGTCGGCTTCCAGTCCCACTTCAACAACGACAGCCCCTACAACAGCAACTTCCGCACCACCCTGCAGAGCTTCGCCGCCCTCGGCGTCGACGTGGCCATCACCGAACTCGACATCCAGGGCGCCTCGGGCACGACCTACGCCAACGTGACCAACGACTGCCTGGCCGTCCGGCGCTGCCTCGGCATCACCGTCTGGGGTGTGCGCGACACCGACTCCTGGCGGCCGGAGCACTCGCCGCTGCTGTTCAACGGCAACGGCAGCAGGAAGCCCGCCTACACCTCCGTCCTCAACGCACTCAACGCCGCCTCCCCCACTCCGACCCCCACGCCCGGTTCTGGACAGATCAAGGGCGTCGGGTCAGGCCGCTGTCTGGACGTGCCCGGTGCCAGCACCACCGACGGCACCCAGCTCAACCTGTGGGACTGCAACAACCGCACCAACCAGCAGTGGTCGTACACCGCCGGAGGCGAGCTCAGGGTCTACGGCGACAAGTGCCTGGACGCCGCCGGCACCGGCAACAGCGCCAAAGTCCAGATCTACAGCTGCTGGGGCGGCGACAACCAGAAATGGCGTCTCAACTGCGACGGCTCCATTGTCGGCGTCCAGTCCGGCCTCTGCCTTGACGCCGCCGCCAACGGCACCGCCAACGGCACCTTGATCCAGCTCTACTCGTGCTCGAACGGCAGCAACCAACGCTGGACCCGCACCTGATCTGCCACAGCGAAACGGCCCCCGCCCCTCCACACAGACATCGCTGGTGGTCCCGGTTAGCCGCCGTGGTGGCGGCGACCCTCGCGATCGGCATGCTCGCCGCGGTGAAGCCGGTGCCCGCCGAGGCGGCGACGGTGGACACCAATGCCTGGTACGTCCTGGTCAATCGCAACAGCGGCAAGGCGCTGGACGTCTATGGCGTGTCCACCGCCGACGGCGCGCGGGTCAGCCAGTGGACGCGCAGCGACGGAGCCAACCAGCAGTGGCAGTTAGTGGACCCCGGCGGCGGCTTCTACCGCCTCGAGGCCCGGCATTCGGGCAAGGTTCTCGACGTGGCCAGCGCCTCGACCGCCGACGGTGCCGCGATCGCGCAGTGGGCCGACGGCAACGGGGCCAACCAGCAGTTCCGCCTGGCCGACTCACACGCGGGCCACGTCCCCGGCTGATCAACCGCAACAGCGGCAAGGCCGTGGAGGTACAGGGCGCCTCCACCGCCGACGACCGCAACGTCGTCCAGTACACCGACCGGGGCGTGGCCAACCAGCAATGGCAGATGGTCAAGCTGTCGTCCGGTGGCGGCGGATGCGGCAGCGCCCCGACTCTGGCGAGCGGTACGCACACGATGCAGACATCGCGCAAGGACGGTCCCTGCGCGACAGATTCGTCAGCAACAACGGCCGCGCTCCCCAGAGCCCGCGCGAGCCCGCGCCGGGCAGCCGGACGCACGTCACCACCACCTACTCGGGCTGCCGCGCCGGGTACCCGGTCCAATGGGCCGCGTTCGACGGAGGCCACATGCCCGGTCCGGTCGACGACTCCCCCAACGAGAGCGGCGTCGCGACCTGGACCAAAAAAGAGATCTGGAGGTTTTTCGCACAGCTCCATTGAAACGCCCGCACCTTGGAGTGAAGCCAGGATGATCCTGGCTCCACTCCGTCGTCCATCTGGCCCTGGCCGTCTGCGGTGACCCGCGACAATCCTCCTCGCCGATCCCATCAAGCAAGTGAGCCGTGTCGCCGGATGCGCGCGCGAGGTCCCACTGTCCTCCGAGCCGCAGCTGTCGGACGATCTGGCGGATCACGCGGCGCCGAGGCGGTGCCCGGCCTCAGGCGCCCGGGGAGTGCGGGGTGTTGCCGTAATAGGCGTCCGGTCCGTGCTTACGGGTGAAGTGCCGCTCCAGCAGATGCCTCGGTGGTGCGGAGGCGTCCCCGAGAGGGGACCCCAGCGCCAGCGTGTGCAGCGCCATCTCCGCCACGGCCTCGCAGACGATGGCGTTCTCCAGCGCGGCCTTCGCGGTGGATCCCCAGGTGAAGGGGCCGTGTCGTGAGACGAGCGCTCCGGGGACCTCGTCGGCCCGACGGGGGTCGCCGTCGAGCCGGGCCACGATTACCTGTCCGGTGTTGTACTCGTAGTCCTGCGCGCACTGCTCGGCGGTGAGGTCCGCCGTCACGGGGACGGGCCCGTTGAAGGTGTCGGCGTGTGTCGTGCCGAGCACGGGGATCGGGCGGCGGGCCTGGGCGAAGGCGACGGCGTGCGCCGAGTGCGTGTGGGTGACGCCGCCGATGGAGGGGAAGGCCCGGTAGAGGCACCGATGGGTTTCCGTGTCGGTGGAGGGCCTGAGGTGCCCGTCGACGACCCGGCCGTCCTCCAGTGCCACCACCACCAGGTCCTCCTCCGTGAGGTCGGCGTAGGAGACCCCGGACGGCTTGATGACGAAGACGCCGGCGTCTCGGTCCACTCCGCTGACGTTTCCCCAGGTGAGGGTGGCCAGACCGGCCTCCGGGATGCGCAGGTTGGCCGCGAGGACCTCGCGACGGAGGTCCTTGAGGATGGTCTCGCTCACTACGCTCTCACCGTCTCTCCGACATGCGCGGCGGTTTCCTGGGACCGGCGTCCAGCAGGCCCCGCAGTCGCGCATGAGTGGGCTGGACTGATCGGGGGCCGTGCTAGGCATCGCGGCTCCGCCAGCCCAGCTCCCCCAGTTACCCCCATCAGATTGTGAACGCTAACAATCACAAATCTCAAGAGGGAGGAGAAGACTCGTGCCCCCAACTTGCGATCATCGCTGCATAATGTGAGCGCCAACATCAGTACCCCGTCGACGATCGCCCGATCGGTCCGAGATGTGTGCGGGCCGCGGCTGGTTCGGTACCTTGAGGGAAGGCCGCTCGATGAGGAAAGGAAGAGGGTTGACCCAGCTCCCAGACGTCTCGCGAGCGCCCACGATGACGGACGTCGCGCGCGTCGCCGGTGTGTCCCATCAGACCGTTTCACGGGTGCTCAGCGATCACCCGAACGTCAGCGCCAAGACCCGGGCCGCGGTGACCCAGGTCATCGAGCAGCTGGGGTACCGCCGCAACTCGGCAGCCCGGGCTCTGGCCACTCGCCGGACCCACACGCTGGGCGTCATCGCGGTGAACACCACTCTGCACGGGCCCGCCAGCACCGTGGCGGGAGTGCAAGAGGCGGCTCGGGACCGCGGCTACCTGACGTCCGCCGTCACGCTTCGGACCGCCACGCAGACAGCCCTCGCCGAAGCCATGCAGCACCTCGCCGGGTGGGGCGTGGAGGGGATCGTCGCCGTCACTCCCCAACGCGCCGCGGTGCGGGCCCTGGCGGCATTGGAAGCACCGTGCCCGGTGGTCACCGTGGAAGGCGGACACACTCTGGATCTGCCAGGGGTGTCGCTGGACCAGAACCTCGGCGCTCGCATGATCACGGAGCATCTTCTCGCGTCGGGCCACGCCACCGTGTGGCATGTCGCAGGCCCTCCCGACTGGCTCGAGAGCGAGGCCCGCACGCAGGGGTGGGAGGACGCGCTACAAGATGCCGGCGCCGAAGTGCCGCCCCTGCTGCGCGGCGACTGGAGTCCGCTGTCGGGATACCAGGCCGGCCAGCAGCTCGCGGGTCGGGTCCTGGCGTCACGAGGGCGGGGAGCGGGCCTCACCGCGGTGTTCGTCGCCAACGACCAGATGGCCCTCGGTGTCCTACGGGCCTTGCGGGAAGCGGGCCTGCGTACGCCGGAGGACGTGGCGGTCGCCGGCTTCGACGACATCCCCGAGGCGGAGTTCTTCCCACCCCCGCTGACGACGATCCGTCAGGACTTCGCCTCGCTCGGCCGCGACAGCATCGGGCTGCTCCTGGACCACATCGAAGGCCGAACCGACGAGTCGACGCACCTGGTGGTGGCGCCAGAGCTCATCGTGCGCGCCAGTACGGCCCGCAGGAGCGCTCCCTTCAGCGCATGACCCCTACCGCCGGGGGGTTCCCCCTCCCCGTGGGAAGTCGGGCCCCGGGCACCGATGGCACGTCGTACGGGGAAGGTGCCGCGGGCGCGAAAGCCGCTGTCCGGTGCCCCTGCGGCACCGGACAGCGGCTACGGCCGGCGCCGCCCCTCTCAGGCGGTGACCGTGGTGAAACTGTGGATCGTGGTGGACCGGTACAGCTCACCCGGGCGCAGGAGGACCGTCGGGTAGTCGGGGCGGTTCGGGGAGTCGGGGAAGTGCTGGGTTTCCAGCGCGACCCCCGCGTAGGCACGGTACGGGGTGCCTCCCTTGCCCGTGATGTCACCGGTCAGGCCTTGGGCGGTGTAGACCTGGATGCCCGGTTCCGTGGTGCGCACGTCCATGCGGCGGCCGGATGCCGGGGCGTACAACACGGCGGCCTTCCGAGGACGGGCTCGCGGGGCGCCGTCGAGGACCCAGTTGTGGTCGAAGCCGCCTCCGGCGAGGGCCAGTTGCGCATCCGTATGGGTCAGGACGTCGGAGAGCCGCCGGTGCCGGCGAAGGTCGAACGGCGTGCCGCTGACCGAGCGGTGAGGGCCGTCGGGGATCAGGGCGGCGTCGACGGGGGTGTAGAAGGGGGCCTCTACCTGGAGGTGGTGGGACGGGACGTTGCCGCGCCCCTCTCCTTCGAGGTTCCAGTAGGCGTGGTTGGTGAGGTTGACGACCGTCGGCGCGTCGGCGACCGCCTGGTACGACAGGGTCAGGTTGTCGTCCCGGTCCAGCGTGTAGGTGACGCGCACGTTCAGGGCACCGGGGAACCCCTGGTCGCCGTGGGGGCTGTGCAGGAACAGGCGGACACCGGTGCGGTGCGCGGAGTGGAAGGGTTCGCACTGCCACACGCGCTGGTCGAACCCGTCGGGACCGCCGTGCAGTGTGTGCCCGTTCTCCTGGGTGGCCAGCCGGTGGGTGACGCCGTCGACGACGAGCCGGCCGCGCGCGATGCGGTTGGCGTAACGGCCCACCGTCGCACCGAAGTAGCGTGCGGAGCCCTCGAAGGCGGCGGGGTCGCGGGCGGCGAGCACCACATCGGCAGTGTGGCCCCAGCGGTCCGGCAGGATCAGGGAATGGAGGCGGGCGCCGCGCGAGAGGACCTCCGCGCGGGCCCGGCCGGGGAAGCCGAACCGCCACCTCTCCCCCGTTCCTTCATCGGCCGTGCGGAGGGGACGGCCCGTCCGCGGACCGGAGGCGGTCCGCCTGGGCTCAGCGGCCTGGTCTGCGGATTCATATACGTGTTCCATGGCGGTGTTCCCAAGCTGTGATCGCGGCACTCGAACGCGGCGGCACGGGCTGATGGCTGCTGGGCTGATGGGCAGCGGGGCCGGGAGTCAGTCGGCGGCAGGGCGGCGTCCACTCATCAGACGTTGCAGCACGATGAACACGAGCAGCAGGGCACCAATGACGATCCGGGTCCACCAAGAACTGAGCGTGCCCTGGAAGTTGACGACCGTCTGGATCATGCCGAGGACGAGCACGCCGAGGGCGGTGCCCAGGACGAAGCCGGAACCTCCTGTCAGCAGCGTGCCGCCGATCACGGTGGCGGCGATCGCGTCGAGTTCCATGCCCATGGCGTGGAGGGCGTAGCCGGAGAGCATGTAGAAGGTCAGCAGCAGGCCGCCGAGTGCGGAGCACAGGCCGCTGACGGCGTATACGGCGATCTTGGTGGAGCCCACCGGAAGACCCATCAGGCGTGCGGAGGACTCATTGCCGCCCAGCGCGTACACGTTGCGGCCGAAGCGCGTGTGGTGCAGTACGACGAAGGCGGTCACCAGCACGGCCAGGGCGATGACCACCGGGATTGAGACGAACAGTCCCCCCGGGCCGTACAGCCGGGTCTGCGCGATTCCCGCCGTGGTGGGGTCGCTGATGTTGATGGATTCGGTGCTGATCGTGTAGCAGAGGCCGCGGGCGAGGAACATGCCGGCCAGGGTGACGATGAACGGCTGGATCTCGAAGGTGTGGATGATCCAGCCCATGAGCGCCCCGCTCGCGGCGCCGACCAGCAGGACCAGTGGAATGACGGTGGCCAGGGGCCAGCCGTGCGACTCGACCAGCCAGGCGGTGAGCATGGTCGACAGGGCCACCATGGAGCCGACGGACAGATCGATGCCGCCGGTGAGGATGACGAAGGTCGCCCCAACCGCGACGACCAGGAGGAATCCGTTGTCGATCGCCAGGTTCAGCACGACTTGCGCGGAGAGGAAGCCCTCGTAACGCACCGATCCGACGCTGAACATGACGACCAGCAGGACGGCCGTGACCATCAGCGGGATACGGGTGCGGGTGCGCGGGGACACGGTCGCGAAGGGGCGGGTGAGTCGCGCGGCGGCGCTCGCGATGCCGGTACTCATGCGCGTACCTCCTGCTGCTGCGGGGCGGCGCCCGCCGTGGTGTGGGAGCGGGGAGTGGGTGTCCTGCGGCGGCGCAGGACCTTGGCCCGGAAGGCCGGGGACTGCACGAGGCAGACGACGATGACGACGAAGGCCTTGAAGACGAGGGTGGTCTCGGGTGGGACGCCGAGGGTGTAGACGGTGGTGGACAGGGTCTGGATGATCAGGGCGCCCAGGACGGTGCCGCCGAGGGAAAAGCGCCCTCCGGTCAGGGCGGTGCCACCGACGACGACGGCGAGGATCGCGTCGAGTTCGATCCACAGGCCGGCGTTGTTGCCGTCGGCGCTGGAGACGTTGGAACTGATCATCAGCCCGGCGATGGCGGCGCACAGCGCGCTGAAGACGTAGACCAGGGCGAGCAGACCGCCGGCGCGGATGCCTACCAGGCGGCTGGCGGCGGGGTTGCCGCCTACGGACTCGATCAGCATGCCGAGTGCGCTGCGACGGGTGATGAAGGCGGTGAGCGCGACGAGGGCGGTTGCCAAGAGGACGGCGAACGGGAGGGTCAGCCAGTAGCCGCCTCCGATCATCTTGTAGGGGGCGCTGGTCACCGTGGTGATCTGGCCGTCGGTGATCAGCTGGGCGACGCCGCGGCCCGCGACCATGAGGATCAAGGTGGCCACGATGGGCTGCACCCCCAGTCCGGACACCAGGAAGCCGTTGGCGAGGCCCAGCACGAGTGCGACGCCGAGGGCGAGGGCGACGGCCGTGAGCATGGTCGTGACGCTGCCGGGCTGTGCGGCGGTGGAGATGTGCCCGCAGGCGAGCGCGCCGGCGATGGCGACGGTGGAGCCCACCGAGAGGTCGATGCCGCGGGTGGCGATGACGAGGGTCATGCCGAGCGCCACCAGGGTGAGGGGTGCGCCGAACTGGAGGATGTCGATGAGGCTGCCGTAGAGGTGGCCGTCGCGTACGCGGACGGAGAAGAAGTCGTGGTGGAACGCGAGGTTGCCGAGGAGCAGGGCGAGCAGAATGAGCGTTGGCCACAGCAGGCGGTGCCCGGCCAGTCGTCTCCCGATTCCGCCGACCGCCATGGACTGGTCGGGCTGGGTGGTCATGAGTCCGCTCCGGTGGCGATGGTCGTGAGGAGGCGTTCGGGCGTGACGGTGTCGTCGTTCGTGAGGGTGGCCACCATGCGGTGGTCGCGGAGTACGGCGATGCGGTGGCTCAGGCGCAGGACCTCTTCGAGTTCCGCCGAGATGAACAGAACGGCAGTGTCTTCGCTCGCCAGGCGGGCCACGAGTTTCTGGATCTCCGCCTTGGCCCCGATGTCGATGCCCCGGGTGGGTTCGTCGCGGATCAGGAGCCGGGGGTCGGTCAGCAGCCAGCGCGCGAGGAGGACTTTCTGCTGGTTGCCTCCGCTGAGGTGGCGTACTTGCGCTTCGGGGTCGGCGGGGCGGATGTCCAGGGCTTCGATCCAGTGCCGTGCCAGTTCGTCCTGTTTCGCACGGGCCAGCGGCCTGGTCCAGCCGCGGGCGGCCTGCAGAGCGAGGATGATGTTCTCGCGGACCGTGAGCTCGCCCACCAGTCCTTCGGACTTGCGGTTCTCGGAGCAGAACGCGATGCCTCGGGCGATGGCGTGGCGGGGGGTGCGCAGGAGCACCTCCTTGCCCTCGATGCTCACTTCTCCGGCGTCCGCGCTGTCCGCGCCGAACAGGAGGCGTGCCACCTCGGTGCGGCCCGATCCCAGGAGGCCGGCCAGTCCGATGACCTCGCCGGCATGGATGTCGAGGTCGTACGGCTCGATCGAGCCCGTGCGGGTCAGTTGTCGTGCCCGGAGGAACGGCTCGCTGGTCGCCCGTTCGGCCGCTTCCTCGCGGGCACGGTCCGACAGTTGGTCGAGGGTGTCGAGTTCTCCGCCGATCATGCGCTGGACGAGCGTCACCGGGGTGAGTTCGCCGATGGGGTACTCGCCTTCCAGCCGGCCGTTGCGCAGGATGGTGACGCGGTCGCAGAGGTCGAATACCTGGTCGAGGAAGTGCGTGACGAACAGGATGGCCACCCCGCGGTCCCGCAGGCGCCGTACCAGGGTGAAGAGTTGGGCGACCTCCTCGCGGTCCAGGCTGGAGGTGGGTTCGTCCAGCACGAGCACCTTCGCCGAGACGTCCACCGCCCGGACGATGGCGACCAGCTGCTGCACCGCCAGGGAGTGCGAACCGAGCAGACTGGTGACGTCCAGGTCGAGGTCCAGTTCCGTCAGCAGCTCAGCCGCCCGCTGCCGCATCGCGGACCAGTGGACGAGACCGAACCGGCGCGGTTCGCGCCCGATGAGGATGTTCTCGGCGACCGAGATGTTCGGGCAGAGGTTCACCTCCTGGTAGACGGTGCTGATTCCGGCCTGCTGCGCCTGGAGGGGGTCCGCGAACGCGTGGGACCGACCGTCGACGAGGATGGTGCCGCCGTCGGCGGGGTGGACACCGGTGAGCACCTTGATCAAGGTGGACTTCCCGGCGCCGTTCTCGCCCATCAGGGCGTGCACCTCACCGGGGAAGAGCCGCAGGGCGACTCCGTCGAGGGCGAGCACGCCCGGGAACTGCTTGCGGATGTCCTGGGCTGCCAGGACCGGCCGCGGGCCGCCGGCGTCCGTGGGCCGCGGGGTGGACGGGGATGCCATCCGCCCTCCTCTCATGGGTGGGGTGGTGGAGCGAGCTCCGGTGCCAGGCGTCGCGGGCCCGCGAGATCCGAAAGAGACGGGCCGGGCCGGGCCTTCTGCGGCACCGGAACCTGTCGCGTCAGTAGTTCCGGGACGGCAGGGCGGCCGCGGCCTGGTCCTGGGTGAAGACGCCCTCCTGGGTCTCGACCCGGGTCGGCACGTTTTCCCCCGCCACCACCTTCTTGGCCAGTTCCATCAGCTGGTCGCCGAGCATCGGGTTGCACTCCACCACGACGTTGATCTTGCCCTCGGTCATGGCGACGAAGGCGTCCTTGATTCCGTCCACCGAGATCACCTTGATGTCCGTACCGGGCTTCTTGCCGGACTCCTCGATGGCCTGGATGGCGCCGAGGGCCATGTCGTCGTTGTGGGCGTAGAGGACGTCGATGTCCTTCTGGGACTTCAGGAACGCCTGCATGACCTCCTTGCCCTTGGCGCGGGTGAAGTCGCCCGACTGCGAGGCAACGATCTTGAACTTGCCGTCGGTGCGGATGACGTCGGCGAAGCCGGCCTTGCGGTCGTTGGCGGGTGCGGAGCCCGTGGTGCCCTGGAGCTCGACGATGTTGACCGGGCCCTGCTCGTTCGCATACGCGCCGGTCAGCCACTCGCCGGCGGACTTGCCCTCCTTGACGAAGTCCGAGCCCAGGAAGGTCTTGTAGAGGGAGGTGTCCTTCGTGTCCACGGCCCGGTCGGTGAGGATGACCGGGATGCCCGCGTCCTTGGCCTCCTTGAGCACCGTGTCCCAGCCGGACTCCACGACCGGCGAGAAGGCGATCACGTCGACCTTCTGCTGGATGAAGGTGCGGATCGCCTTGATCTGGTTCTCCTGCTTCTGCTGCGCGTCGGAGAACTTGAGTTCGATCCCGGCCTTCTTCGCCGCCTCCTGGACGGACTTGGTGTTGGCGGTACGCCAACCGCTTTCGGCGCCGACCTGGGCGAACCCCATGGTGATCGCGCCTCCGGAGCCCGACTTGGTCCCGTAGGAGGCCCCGGAGGCCGGGCCGGTGGCGGGGCCCTCGGTCGAGCAGGCGGTCAACGCCGAGGAGGCGAGAAGGGCGACGGTGAGGACGAGGGCTGCTCTGCGAGCCATGACGGGTGTCCTTTCGGGGCTAAGGATGAGGCTCCGCACGGCCGGCGCCGGGCTGTGCCCGCGGTCAGGGGCGTGGCGGGGCCGGGGCGGGGTGACAGGAGCGGGATGCCCTTGAGGGGGCGCCGTCGCATTGTGAGCGCTAACAAGCTGGGTCCTCAACCCCTTTGCACGCGTTACCTGCCCGTTACCGCGTCAGTGCGACAACAAGGCGGACTCCATCCGTTCGCGCGACCATCGACCCCGCTACCCGAATCGGAGACCTCAACCCGCCTCGAATCAACCACACATCGAGGCGAGGCCCCGTATACGAAGGCCGCCACGCCAAGGGGACCTCCCGCATGATCCACGCAGACCTCTTGCCTATCGAGATTGTTAGCGCTCACACTGCAAGCTCATCGGATCCTCCGCCGACCGCCAGGATGGTCGGGACGGCATCTCCGGCTGCCGGGCCGCGCCGCGTGCCGCCCACGGCTCCTTCGAAAGGCACTCTGTTGACGTCACCCCATCTCCTCGCGCCCACCCCTCCTTCCGAGGAATCGGAGCAGTACACGGTCGGCGTCGACTTCGGCACGCTGTCGGGCCGCGCCGTGGTGGTGCGGGTTCGCGACGGTCAGGAACTGGCCGCGGCGGTCCACGCCTACCGGCACGGCGTCATCGACCGGTACCTGCCGCACGGCGGTGCGCCGCTGCCTCCGGACTGGGCGCTGCAACACCCCCAGGACTGGCGGGACGTACTGCGTCACGCCGTCCCGCAGGCCCTGGCGGCGGCGGGGATCGATCCCGCCGCGGTGATCGGCATCGCCACCGACTTCACCGCGTGCACCGTCCTGCCCACGCTGGCCGACGGGACTCCCCTCGCCGAGACCGAGCTCGCCGGACGGCCGCACGCGTGGCCCAAGCTGTGGAAGCACCACGCCGCCCAGTCCCATGCCGACCGCATCAACGAACTCGCCCACGCCCGCGGGGAGAAGTGGATCGCCCGCTACGGCGGCCGGATCTCCGCCGAGTGGCAGTTCGCGAAGGCGCTCCAGGTCCTGGAGGAGGATCCGCTCGTCTACGAAAGCTGCGCGCGGTGGATCGAGGCCGCCGACTGGATCGTGTGGCAGCTCACCGGAACCGAGTCCCGCAACGCCTGCACCGCCGGATACAAGGGCATCCACCAGGACGGCGCCTACCCGAGCGAGGAGTACCTGGCCGCGCTGAACCCCCGGTTCGCCGACTTCGCACGCACCCGCCTCGAATTCCCCCTCTCCGCTCTGGGCTCACGAGTGGGCTCGCTCAGTACGGAGGCGGCAGCGTGGACAGGGCTGCGGCCCGGCATCGCCGTGGCCGCGGGCAACGTCGACGCCCATGTCACCGCGGCGGCGGCCCAGGCCGTCGAGGAGGGACAGCTGCTCGCCATCATGGGGACCTCCACCTGCCACGTCGTGAACGCCCCCGTCCTCGCCGACGTCCCCGGCATCTGTGGTGTCGTGGCCGGCGGGATCGTCGAAGGAACCTACGGCTACGAGGCGGGCCAGAGCGCGGTCGGCGACATCTTCGCCTGGGTGCTGGACCAAGGCGTCCCGTCGGACTATCTCGCCGAGGCCGCCGAGCGCGGCGAGGACCTGCACACCCTGCTGACCAGGAAGGCCACAGGCCAGCCGGTCGGCGGACACGGACTGGTCGCCCTCGACTGGCTGAACGGCAACCGTTCGGTCCTCGTCGACCACCACCTCTCCGGAGTCATCGTGGGTCTCACCCTCGCGACCCGCCCCGAGGACGTCTACCGCGCACTGCTCGAGGCCACCGCGTTCGGCACCCGCGTCATCGTGGAGACCTTGGAAGCAGGCGGCGTACCGGTCCACGAGTTCATCGTCGCGGGCGGACTGGCCAAGAACGAACTGCTGATGCAGATCTACTCCGACGTGCTGCGCCGCCCCGTCTCCCTCGCCGCGTCCGACCAGGGCCCCGCCCTCGGGTCGGCCATCCACGCCGCCGTAGCCGCCGGCGCGCACAGCGACGTACGGACGGCCACCGCCGCCATGGGTCGCCGACTGCCGGCCGTCTACATGCCCGACGCCCCGCGGGCCGACGCTTACGACGCCCTCTTCGCCGAATACCGGCTCCTGCACGACCACTTCGCCACTGATGGCCTGCTGCACCGCCTGAGGCACATCCGCGACACGACCCACACCGCGGGCTGACCCCCGCCCCCGTTTTCGTTCCCGAATCCCCACCCGCGCGCCGCCCTCACCAGCGCTGCGGGACGTCACCTTCAGGAGTCCATGTGCCCAGCCGAACATTCCCCGCCCAGGAGATCTGGTTCCTCACCGGCAGCCAAGGCCTGTACGGGGAGGAGACGCTGAAGCAGGTCGCCGAACAGTCGCGGCACATAGCCACCGCGCTGGCCGACGCCTCCGGCATTCCCGCGCGTGTGGTGTGGAAGCCGGTACTGACGGACGCCGACGCCATCCGCCGGGTGTGCCTCGACGCGAACGCCGACGATCGGTGCATCGGGCTCATCGCCTGGATGCACACCTTCTCGCCGGCCAAGATGTGGATCGCCGGACTGGACGCGCTGCGCAAGCCGTTGCTGCATCTCCACACCCAGTCGAACGTGGCCCTGCCCTGGGACACCATCGACATGGACTTCATGAACCTCAACCAAGCCGCCCACGGAGACCGCGAGTTCGGGCACATCCAGACCCGTCTCGGCGTACCCCGCAAGACCGTGGCCGGCCACGTCACCGATCCCGTGACGAGCGCACGCGTCGCGGTCTGGGCGCGGGCTGCCGCCGCACGATCCGAACTGGCCACCCTCAAGGTCGCCCGCTTCGGCGACAACATGCGCGACGTGGCCGTCACCGAGGGCGACAAGGTCGAGGCCCAGCTGCGCTTCGGCGTCTCCGTCAACACCTACGGCGTCAACGACCTGGTGAAGGTCGTCGACAGCGCGGACGAGACCGACGTGGCTTCCCTCGTCGAGGAGTACGCCGACCTGTACGACCTGGCGCCGGAACTGCGACCGGGCAGCGAACGGCACGACGCGCTGCGTTACGCGGCCCGCGTCGAAGCCGGCCTGCGTACCTTCCTCGAAAAGGGCGGCTTCGGGGCCTTCACCACCAACTTCGAGGACCTGGGGGGACTGCGCCAGCTGCCCGGCCTCGCCGTCCAGCGGCTCATGGCCCAGGGGTACGGCTTCGGAGGAGAAGGCGACTGGAAGACCGCCGTCCTGCTGCGCGCCTTCAAGGTGGCCGCCAGCGGCCTCCCGGGCGGCACCTCCTTCATGGAGGACTACACCTACGACCTGACACCCGGCAACGAGCTCATCCTCGGCGCGCACATGCTGGAAGTCTGCCCCACCATCGCCGCCGCCAGGCCCAGCTGCGAGATCCACCCCCTCGGCATCGGCGGGCGGGAGGACCCGGTGCGCCTGGTGTTCGACGCGGCCCCCGGCCCGGCCGTGGTGGTCGGGCTCGCCGACCTCGGCGACCGCTTCCGCCTGATCGCCAACGACATCGACGTGGTGGCACCCCCTCACCCGCTGCCCGCCCTGCCCGTCGCCCGCGCGGTCTGGCGGCCCCGCCCCGACCTGCGGACCTCCACCGAATCCTGGCTGACGGCCGGAGGACCGCACCACACCGTCCTCAGCACCGCCCTCACCTCCGACCACCTCGACGACCTGGCGGAAATGCTCCGCCTGGAACTCGCCCTCATCGACGAGACCACCACCCCGAGGCAGTTCCGGCGCGATCTCCGCTGGAACCAGGCGTACTACCGGCTGGCACAGGGCCTGTGAACCAGTCGAAGCCCAGTCCGGTCCGCGCGGCCGGGCACCGGCCGACCGGCCCCGACGCCCGTCACCACCGGCCCCGTCCCCCAGCAGGACATGACGACCGGGCGACGCAGCGAAGGTGACGCGACGGATCGAAGGCGGCCGCATCGCCGTGCGGCGCCTCCAGCGCTGCCCATCGACCCCAAATCCCCGACTTCTGCTCTTACGGACCATGGAGTTCGCCATGCCGGTTCACCCCTTCAGCCGCCGCGCCATGATCAAGGCGACCGGCGTCGCGGCCATGGCCGCGGCTGCCGGCCCCGTCCTCGGCTTCGCCTCCGCCGCGGCGGAGACATCCCCGGTCAGGTCCGACCTCGGAGTGTCGACGTTCCCGTTCGACCTGGGTCAGGTCCGGCTCACCAGCAGCCGATGGCTCGACAATCAGAACCGCACCCTGACCTACCTCCGCTTCGTCGACGTCGACCGCCTGCTGTACAACTTCCGCGCCAACCACCGGCTCTCCACCAACGCCGCGGCGCCGAACGGAGGCTGGGACGACCCGGCGTTCCCCTTCCGCACGCACGTGCAGGGCCACTTCCTCACGGCGTGGGCCCAGGCCTACGCCGCACTCGGGGACACCACCTGCCGCGACAAGGCCGACCACATGGTGGCCGAACTCGCCAAGTGCCAGACCAACAACTCCACCGCGGGCTTCTCCGCCGGCTACCTCTCGGGCTTCCCCGAGTCCGATTTCACCAGCCTCGAAGCAGGCACGCTGAACAACGGCAACGTCCCGTACTACTGCATCCACAAGACCATGGCCGGTCTGCTCGACGTGTGGCGCCTCATCGGCAACACACAGGCCCGCGATGTGCTCCTCGCGCTCGCCGGCTGGGTCGACCGACGCACCGCCGCGCTCAGCCCGAGCAGGATGCAATCATCGTTGAACGTCGAGTTCGGCGGCATGAACGAGGTGCTGGCCGACACCTACCAACAGACCGGCGACGCGCGCTGGCTGACCACCGCCCAACGCTTCGACCATGCTGCGGTGTTCGACCCACTCGCCGCGAACCTGGACCAGCTGGGCGGCCTGCACGCCAACACGCAAGTGCCCAAGTGGATCGGAGCCGTACGCGAGTACAAGGCCACCGGGGCGACCCGCTACCGCGACATCGCCGCCAACGCATGGACGATGTGCACCACCTCGCACACCTACGCAATCGGCGGCAACAGCCAGGCGGAACACTTCCGGGCCCCGAACGCCATCTCCGGCTTCCTCGTCCGGGACACCTGCGAGCTCTGCAACTCCTACAACATGCTCAAGCTGACCCGGGAACTGTGGCAGCTGGACCCCGGCCGGGCGTCGTACTTCGACTTCTACGAGAAGGCGCTGCTCAACCATGTCATCGGCGCCCAGAACCCCGCCGACCCGCACGGACACGTCACCTACTTCACCCCCCTCAACCCGGGCGGCCGCCGCGGTGTTGGCCCGGCCTGGGGCGGCGGCACCTGGAGCACCGACTACGGCTCGTTCTGGTGCTGCCAGGGAACGGGCGTCGAGTCCAACACCAAGCTGATGGACTCCATCTACTTCCACGACGGCACCACCCTCACGGTGAACCTGTTCCTCCCCTCCGTCCTGAACTGGACCCAGCGAGGCATCACGGTCACCCAGACCACCTCCTACCCGGCCGACGACACCACGACGCTCCAGGTCACCGGCAGCGTCGGCGGGACCTGGTCGATGCGCGTCCGCATCCCCGCCTGGACCTCGAGCGCCACCGTCAGCGTCAACGGCGTCGCCCAGACCGTCACGGCCAACCCGGGCACCTACGCCACCCTCACCCGGTCCTGGGCCTCCGGCGACACCGTCACCGTGAAGCTCCCCATGCGTGTGGACCTCCAGGCCGCCAACGACAACCCCGGTGTCGCGGCGATCACCTACGGCCCGGCCGTCCTCGCCGGCAACTACGGCAGCACCACACTGTCCTCCCTTCCGGCCCTGGACCCCTCCTCGATCACCCGAACCAGCAGCACCGCCCTCGCCTTCACGGCCACCGCCAACGGCACGAAGGTCGACCTCGCCCCGTTCCACGACGCCCAGGGCTTCAACTACACCGTCTATTGGCGGACGGACAGTCCCGGCTTCCGTCTGGTCAACGCGGCCAGCGGACTCGTCCTCGGCATCCGGGACATGTCCACCGCCGACGGGGGCCTCGCGCTGCAATGGGCCGACACCGGCACCGCCGACCACGTCTGGTCCCTCATCGTCGACGGCACCGCACTGCGGCTGCGCAACCTCAACAGCGGCAAAGTCCTCGGCGTGCAGAACATGTCCGGCGCCGACAACGCCCCGACCCTCCAGTGGGCCGACAACGGCACCGCCGACCACCGGTGGACCGTCGTCGACGCCGGCAACGGCTACCACAAGCTGCAGAACGTCCACACAGGCAAGCTGCTCGGCATCGAGGGCGGCTCCGCCGCCAACGGTGCCGCAGCCGTACAGGTACCCGACACCGGCGCCCTCTCCGGCCAGTGGCAGTTCGTCCCCGACGGCGCCAGGCGCATTCAGAACGTCGCCAGCGGGCGGGTCCTCGGTGTGAAGGACATGTCCACCGCCGACGGCGGCCTCGCCATCCAGTGGGACGACAGCGGCACCGCGGACCACCTGTGGACGGCCGTCGTCGACACCGGCGGCTACCTGCGCCTGCGCAACTCCCACAGCGGCAAGGTCCTGGCCGTGGAGAACGGCGGCACCGCCAACGGCGCCAGGATCGTCCAGTGGGCGGACAACGGCGCCGCCGACCACCGGTGGCGCCTGCGTCAGGGCGGCGGCGACACCTTCAGGATCCAGTGCGCCAACAGCGGCCGCGTCCTCGGCGTCTCCGGCGCCTCCACCGCCCTGGGAGCCCAGACCGTCCTCTGGGACGACAACGGCACCAACGACCACCTGTGGCGATTCATCTGACCCGGCGCCGAGTCCCACTGAGTAGAGGCCGGCGCCATCCGGGCCCGGCTCTGGCGTGCTGTCCTTGCGGTAGGAGGGCACGATGACGCTCGCGGCGGCGGAGGACATCGGGATGCCGCACAGCCCGCCGCCGAAGATGCTCATGCGCCAGGAGTCGGACGGATTCGCGGCCAGGTTCGGGTAGTACTCGCGTAACGCGGCAGTGCGGCGAGGCGCCGTGCCGGGCGGCGCGGAGGCGTGCCCCACTTCCCCGAGACCGCTTAGCGGGAGGGCAGGCGGGCGGGATCGGCGATGATCTGTCGGACGGTCGACCATGCCGCGCCCAGCACCGGTCCGCGCCGCCCCAGGCCGGAGGGCCGTACCGCCTCTGGGGTCCAGGGCCGGACGGTGACCCGGGCAGCCAGTTCGGCGCGTATCGACGGGAGGAGCCAGTCGGCGAGTTCGGCGTAGGCGCCGCCCAGAACGAGGCCGTCCGGGTCGATCAGGTTCACCGCCGAGGCCAGGGCGAGGCCCAGGGCCCGTCCTGCGCGGTCCAGGGCGCGCAGGGTCGACGCGTCCCCGGCGCCCGCCCGCTCGGCCAGCAGGGCCACCGGGTCGCCGACGCGTCCCAGCCCGGCCTCGCGCAGCACGGCCGCTTCGCCCGCGTACTGCTCCAGGCAGCCGCGTGCCCCGCAGGCGCAACGGGCGCCCTCCGGGTGGACGGGCAGGTGGCCGAGTTCGCCCGCGAAGCCGCGTGCGCCCCGGAACAGCTGCCCGCCGATGACCAGTGCGGCACCGATTCCGGCCTCGGCGGAGACGTGTACGAAGGTCTCGGCGGGGTGTCCCTGGTGCCACAGCTCGGCCAGCGCCCCGAGGTTGGCCTCGTTCTCCGGCTCGGGCACGGTGTCGGGGTCGGGCCAGTGGTCGGCGGGGCGGACTGCCTGCCAGCCGAGGTTGGGCGCGTTCGCGACCAGCCCGCTCGGCGTGTTCGGCACCACCCCCGGGACGGCCAGGACGCGGCCCGCGACGCGCAGGCCGAGGGCGGCGGCCTCGGACTCCGCCTCGGCGCCCAGAGCGGCGGCCTCCGCCAGGACCTGCCCGGCCGGCCGGCCCGCGTTGGTCCGCTCCACCCGACGCCACACCCGGGGTTCACCGCGCAGGTCCACGACGCACGCGGCGAGATGGGTGACGCCGATCTCCAGGCCGAGGCCCGCGGGACCCCGATCGCTCAGGGCCAGTGCCCGGCCGGGGCGCCCGACGCGTCCGCGGGGCGCGGTCTCCGTCTCGGTCAGCGCTCCGCGGCCGATGAGCTCGTCGACCATGGAGGAGACGGCCGGCCTGGTCAGGCCCGTGTGCCCGGCGACGTCCGCCCGGGAGAGCGGGCCGTGCGCGGCGACCGCGCCGATCACCGCCGCGAGGTTCTGCCGACGCATCCCCTGCTGCGAGGCGGGCCCGGCCTCCACGCCCCCGCTCGCCCTGCCGATCCCCGCCATTGAGCCGACCCTCCTATCGTTCTGCCGGCGGGAGCTCCTGCAAGGCCCGCGCCCGCCGCAGCGTACTGGCGATCCGTTCGAGCGTGTCGTCGTCACGGGTCACGGGTTCCAGCACCCGGCCTCCGGCGATCCCCCAGCGCCGGGCAACGGCGTCGGCAGGCTCACCCGTGAGCAGTGCGGCGGCCTGGGCGGCGGCCCCGAGCGCGACCAGTTCCCGGGCCTCGGGCACCTGGACCCCTCGGCCGGACAGTCGCAGGACGGTCTGCTGCCAGGCCCTGCCGCGGGCTCCGCCGCCGATCAGCAGCAGTGGTTCGTCGGGGGCGGGGTTCTCGCCTCCGGCGCGCAGCACGTCGTCCAGGGCCGCGAGCAGGGCTTGGGCGGCGCCGTCGTAGGCGGCCTGGAGCAGCTGGCCGGGCGTGGTGTCGTGGCGCAGGCCGTGGACCAGGCCGGAAGCGCCCGGGAGGTCCGGGGTGCGCTCGCCGTCCAGGTAGGGAAGGACGACCACCGTGCCACCCGCCTCGACGTCCTCGCGGTCGCGGCCGACGAGGGCGGCGAAGCGGTCGACGGCGAGGGTGCAGTTGAGCGTGCAGGCGAGCGGCAGCCAGCCGCCGAGGGCATCGGCGAAGCCGGCGACGGTTCCGCTCGGGTCGGCGGGCCGGGTCCGGCCGACGGCGTAGACGGTGCCGGACGTACCGAGGCTCAGCACCGGACGTCCGGGGGTCAGGCCCAGCCCGAGGGCGGCAGCCATGTTGTCACCGGTCCCGGTGGCCACCAGCGCGCCCTCGCGCATTGGCATCCCGGCCCGGACGGCGCCCGCCAGGGCGCCCGGCGGGAGGACCTGTGGCAGCAGCGCGGGGTCGAGTCCGATCCGGCCGAGGACGTCCCGGTCGTAGCCGTCCGGGCCCCACCAGCCGGTTCCCGACGCGTCACCGCGGTCCGTCACCGCCTCGCCGGTCAGCCGTTCCGTCAGGAAGTCGTGGGGAAGGCGGACGGCCGCGACGCAGTCGGCGGCGGCACGCTCGTTGGCGTGCAGCCAGGCCCACTTGGCGGACGTGAAGGCGGCCGTCGGGACGCTACCGGTGCGGCGGGCGACCTCTGCCGGGCCGAACGCGGCTCCGAGTTCGGCGGCCTGTGGGGCGGAGCGGACGTCGTTCCACAGCAGCGCCGGGCGCACCGGCCGGCCGGCCGTGTCGAGGGTGACCAGGCCGTGCTGCTGGCCGGCGATCGAGCAGGCGGCGGCGCGGTCCGCCCAGCCGGTGCGTGTCATGGCCTCGCTGAGCGCCCGCCACCACTGTTCGGGGTCGCTCTCGCGTCCGGCGCCCGCGCTGACGGTGTGCGCGGCGCGGCCCTCGCCCAGGATGGCGCCGGTTTCCACGTCGACGGCGAGGGCCTTGGTGGACTGGGTCGAGCTGTCGACACCGATCACGACACGCTGTGCAGCCATGCGTTCCTCCGGTGGGGTTCCTTCTGGCGTCTCGGCATACTAATTTGTTTTTCGACATTACAAATAGCCCTCGGGCCCGGATCCGGAGCGCCTCATGACCAGCGACCCGCTCGTCCCCACTCCCGCGCACAGGTTCACCTTCGGTCTGTGGACCGTCGGCTGGCAGGGCCGGGACCCCTTCGGCGACGCCACCCGGCCCGCCCTCGACCCGGTCGAGGCCGTGGAGCGACTGGCCGAGCTCGGCGCCTACGGCGTCACGTTCCACGACGACGACCTGATCCCCTTCGCCGCCGGCGACGCCGCCCGCGAGCAGGCGGTCAAGCGCTTTCGCACCGCACTCGACACGGCCGGGCTGAAAGTGCCGATGGCCACCACCAACCTCTTCACCCACCCGGTCTTCAAGGACGGCGCCTTCACCGCCAACGACCGGGACGTCCGCCGGTACGCGCTGCGCAAGACGATCCGCAACATCGACCTGGCCGTGGAACTCGGCGCCTCGGTCTACGTCGCCTGGGGCGGCCGCGAGGGCGCGGAGTCGGGCGCGGCCAAGGACGTGCGCACCGCCCTCGACCGGCTGAAGGAGGCCTTCGACCTGCTGGGCGAGTACGTCGAGATCCAGGGTTACGACCTGCGCTTCGCGATCGAACCCAAGCCCAACGAGCCGCGCGGCGACATCCTGCTGCCCACCATCGGCCACGCCCTCGCGTTCATCAACGAGCTGGACCGGCCCGAGCGGGTCGGCCTCAACCCGGAGGTCGGCCACGAGCAGATGGCCGGGCTGAACTTCCCGCACGGCATCGCCCAGGCCCTGTGGCACGGCAAGCTGTTCCACATCGACCTCAACGGCCAGTCCGGCATCAAGTACGACCAGGACCTGCGCTTCGGCGCGGGCGACCTGCGCCAGTCCTTCTGGCTGGTCGACCTGCTGGAGTCGGCCGGCTACGACGGCCCCCGTCACTTCGACTTCAAGCCGCCGCGCACCGAGGACACTGCCGGCGTCTGGGCCTCGGCGGCCGCCTGCATGCGCAACTACCTGCTTCTGGCGGAGCGTTCCCGCGCCTTCCGGTCCGATCCGGACGTCCAGGCCGCGCTCGCCGCCTCCCGACTGCCCGAACTCGCCCTTCCCACCGCCGAGGACGGCCTGGCCGGGCTGCTGGCCGACCGGTCCGCCTTCGACGAGTTCGACGTCGATTCCGCCGCCCGCCGCGGCATGGCCTTCGAACAGCTGGACCAGCTCGCCCTCGAACACCTCCTCGGCGCCCGCTGAGCCGGTGTGCCCAGGTGTGTTGTCAGCGTTTTCGATCTTCTAGGTTCATCGGGGGCCGTGCTCGGCGACGTTGGTCCGTCATGACGCCCGACAGGAGCCCGAGGTGCGGCAGATGGAGGAACTCTGGCGGGTGGTCTGTACGGCGTTCATCTGCGACTACCTCCAGCAGGTCCTGGCCGAGCCGAAGTGGGCGAAGAAGGTCAGCGACGAGGACCGCGTGGCCTGACCGCGCTGGTCTGGTCCAACGTCAACCCGTACGGCACCTTCCGCCTGGACATGGGCAAGCGCCTCGGCGTGGGGCTCACGGTGCCCCCCGCCCCGCACTTGGGCGGACACCGCCGACCGATCCGTCACGGAGACACGCTGAAGTCCACGGCCGTGTCCCGGTCCGGTGGCCCCCTCCGGTTACCGTCTCGGCCCCGCGAAGGCGTAGGCGGCGGTGCCGGCGACGGCGAGGACCAGGGCCGTCCAGGTGCCCGCCGCTGTGTCGGGCGGCAGCAGCATCCAGGTCGCCACCTGCATCGGCACACTCGTGGCAGGCGGGGCGAAGAATGAGAACGCGAGCCAGGCGAACGGCAGCGTCCAGGCATACTGCCCGCCCGAGACCGCCGCGCCCAGGGCGACCAGCCCCATCAGGCCCGCGCTGTCCCGGACGACGAACGCGGTCGTGGCCAGGTCCTCACCCATCACCTGCACTGTCAGCAGCGCCGTGCCGACGACCGCGCCGAAGAGCAGCACGTGCGCCGCCCTGCGGGGCACCCAGCGGATCGCGGCCGTCCGGTCCAGCGCGAGGTCCTGCCCGCTGAGCCCGATCGAGACGGCCATCGCCCCCGTCGCGAGGACGAGCACGGCCAGCCGCGGATCCCCCGGCCCCCCGTCGCGGGCGAGTGCCCACACCGCCACCGTGCTGATCACCACCGCGGCGAGTGACGCGGGTACCTGCCGCGAGCGCGCGTACAGCGCCAGCCACCTCACCGGGGCGCACCGCCCTTCAGCGCGTCGAACGCGTCGCCCTTACAGGAGAGCGCGGCAGCGCGCATCGCGTTGATCCGCGAGAGCTGCTCAGCCCGCGGAAGCGCCTTGAGTTCCGTCCACACCGGGCGGGCCTCGGCGTCGACCTCGCGGCGCAAACTTGCTGACCCTGTGCCGGGCAGCGACCTGAGGTCCCCGAGGACCCAGCCCACGGCGACGGTCTGCGCGAATTGATCTCCCCCGAAGCTGCTCCAGCCGACGGGGGTGCACCCTGGCACCATGCCTTTGGCGATCAGGGCCCAGGTCAGCTCCTCGCCCTTCGCGGCGGCGATGATGTCGTCGTCAAAGTCGAAGAGCACGGTCTTGCCGTACCACTGCGGCGTGGCGCCGTCCGGCAGTACGGCGGTGTTCTCCCGGACCGAGACCGGCGCCTGGCCGCCCAGGGCAGCATGCAGCAGGCGCAGCGCCTCCTTACCGGGACCCGCGAGGCCGGTGAGTCGTGCCTGGTGCGTCTTGGTCACGCACACCGGGCCGTCGCACACCAACTCCGCGGCGGCCTCGTCGACGACATACATCCGGCGGGGGTCGGAGGGGAGGACGAGCAGGGCGATCACCGCGCCCACCAGGACGGGCGTCAGGGCGAGCAGCCGGGTGCGCGGGGTCGCTGCGACCAGCAGCGCGAAGCCGGTCGCAGCCATGCCGAGCAGCCAGATCGTCTGCCCGACGTGCACGGAGGCGGAGAGCGTGACGAGCACCTCGCGCACCTCCTGCACCGCCGGTGACAGCGGGGAGACCCGGTTCGGCTCCGTGCCCAACGACATGTGCATGAGGGCCGTGAACACGAAGGCGCCCATGGCCAGCGCGGGTGGGGTGAGCGCGGACGGCAGGGCCCGCCCGGCCCCCATGCCCAGCACGGCTCCCGCGACGAGAGAGAGTGCCCCCACCAGCGAGATCGGCAGCCATCCGAGGTGCGTGTACTTGGTGTTGGGGAGCACCTGGACCGCGCCCACGAGGACGAGGAGCGCGAAGGCCGAGGCCAGGGTGATCGCCGTCGTGCCCGCCAGCGTGGCGGCGCGGTGCCAGGCGGGACGCGATGTGGTCGTCAGCAGCTCGGACACCTTCGAGCGGTGGTCGCGCAGGCCCTGCAGCGCCCCGAGCCCCACGGCCAGCGGCCACAGGTAGCCCAGCAGGGCGCGGGTCCACAGGGCCATGGACGTCCACTGGGCCGTCCACGCCGTGGTGCCCCTCCACCACGCGGCGTCCACCAAGTACAGGAACGCCAGCGCCGTCGTCAGGACCACGGCGCCGGCCCACGGGGCGACGGAGCGCCGCAGCTCGATGCGCAGGACACGGACGTTCACCAGGTGCCCCTTGTCTGCTCGGGGGTCAGGAGCAGCGCCGAGTAGCCGCGCTCCAGGGGGCTGTCGCCCACATGCTCGGGGCCGCCCGTCGCGGCCAGCTCGTCCGGGGTGCCCTGGAAGACCAGCTTGCCCTCGGCGAAGAGCACCACGTCGGTGCAGGCGGCGGCGACGTCCTCCACCAGATGGGTGGAGACCACCACGCACGTGTCCGTGCCGAGCTGCTGAAGCAGCTCGCGGAAGCGCAGCCGCTGCGCCGGGTCCAGGCCGACCGTCGGCTCGTCCAGCAGCAGGATCGTCGGGTCGTTGACGATGGCCTGGGCGATGCCGACCCTGCGCACCATGCCGCCCGACAGGGCCTTCATCTTCTCGTCGGCGCGGTCCGCCAGACCCACCCGCTCCACGGCGCGCTGCACCGCCCCGGGGATGTCCGCCTTGGGCACCTCCTTCAGCCACGCCATGTACTCGACGAACTCGCGCACCGTGAAGCGCTTGTAGTAGCCGAACTCCTGCGGCAGGTAACCGATCCGGCGGCGCAGCGCACGGTGCTCGCCCATGCCGCCCGCGGACTCGCCGAGCAGCTCCAGGGTGCCCTCGGTGGGGCGCAGTACGGTGGCCAGTGTCCGAATGAGGGTGGTCTTGCCCGCCCCGTTGGGGCCGAGCAGGCCGTGTACGCCGATGCCGAGCTTCAGGTCGAGCCCGTCGACCGCCATCCGTTTCCGGCCGACTCTGACCTTTAGCCCGGTGGCCTGGATCTCCCAGGCGTAGGCCGTCGGTGCGATGTCAGCCGCGCTCACCGCGGTCATCATGTGGCGTTCCTTACGTTGCGGGTGGGTTGATTCCGGTCACTCGTAGGATCGGGAGATCCAGGGATGCCGGTGTGGCTGTGGTGTTTCAGCTACTCATTGGCAGGCGCGCGACAAGATCGCCAGGTAAGGACACACTGGCGAGGCCGATGGTCATCGATGGGCTCCCAGCACGGAGTACGCGCCCCTGCGGGCGACCACGACGCCGATGCCGAACGTGAGGATCAGCCCCCACACGGGCAGACCGTCCGTCTGCAGGGCGAAGGTCGTACGGCTGGCGGCCAGGGTCGGCGCCACGACCACGGCGGCCCACACCGCCACCAGCGCAACGGCCGCACGCGTCACGCCGACGACACCGCCGAGCGCCAGGGTCGTCGAGGTGAAGGCCAGACAGGGCAGCAGCCACTGCGCGGCGGTCATCCCCGTCACCCATCCGGCCACCAACAGTGCGGGGACGACCACGGCGAGCACGGAGGCGGTGCGCCGCAGCACCAGGTACAGCCCGGCTCTGGGCGCCGAGGCCGTCAGTTCGTACGCCGGGTCGAGCCCGCGCGACCACGACGCCGCGACGCCGAGCACGGGCAGGACCGGGGCGAGCAGAAGTACCAGTGACACCTCGCTGGATCCGGTGCCGACCAGGTCGAGCAGGAGCGCGAGCAGTGTCACGCTCACGACCATGGCCAGCCAGGGCATCATCACCGGCGTCATCCATACGGACAGCCACGCCGACCAGCGCCGCCGGCGCGGCATCGTGGCGGTGGCGGCCAACTGGGGGCCGAGGCCGGACCACACCGCGTCTACCAGTGCCGCCACGGCGGGCGCCTGCGCCGTAACGGCGGCCGACAGCCGGTCACGGCACACCCCGCACGCCTCCAGGTGGGCCTCCAGGGCCCACACCTCATCGGCGGCGATGTCCGTGTCGCCGCGCGCGTAACCGTCGATGATCCGCATCGACGCGTGTTCCACGCTCATACCAGCGCCCTCCGCATCGCGATCCTGGCCCGGCGGGCACGGGTCTTGACCGTGCCCTCGGGCAGCCCGAGCAGGACCGCGGTCTCCTTGACGGACAGTCCGTCGAGCACCATGGCCTGCAGTACTTGTCTGAGCTCCGGCGCGAGGCGCCGCAGCGCGTCGCCGACGTCACCGCCGACGGTCGCCGCGAGCGCCTCCTCCTCGGCGGGCGCCACAGGCTGCGGGGCGGCCTCGGGTGGCGGCTCCGCGTGGTGGGCCCTGCGCCGGAACGCGTCGACGAGGCGCCGCGCCGCGATCGTCCACAGCCAGCCGACGGCCGTTCCTCCGGCCGCGGCCCCAGCGAACGCACTCGCCGCGCGCCACACCGCCAGATACGTCTCCTGCATGACCTCGGCGACGATCTGCTCGTCCGCGCAGCGGCGGCGCAGCCGCACCGCCATCCACGGCGACGTACGCCGGTACAACTCCTCGAACGCGACACGGTCGCCCTTGGCCACCAGCCGGACGAGACGCTCCTCGTCCAACTCGTGCAGCGCTGCTCTCACTGATCTCACACCTCCCAGACGCCCGAACCGGGCCGAAGGTTTTCCCCCCAACGTGATCCCCGCCACATGCGGGAAAACCCGCACGGCCGGCTGACCGCCCCCTCGTGACGGCGGTCAACACCACGGCTCGCGTCGACTCGCCGCGCCTCGCCTCAACCCGTGCTGGGCAGGGGCGGTACGGCCGGTCAGGCTTGATCCGCGGCATGCAGGGCTCGCGCCAGCCACTCCAGCTCCTCGGACGCGTCGGGAGACGCATACTGTCCGCGCACGCGGGCGACGAGGCTGCGGTAGCGTTCCGCCCCTGCCTCGATCCCGGCCTCCAGGCACAACAGCACGGCGGCCCGATCGGCGTCGCCGAACAGCTCGGACAGCACTTCGGCCGCTGCCGGTCCCTCAGGGGCGACGCCTCGTTTTCTGACCTCGGCGACGGTCTGCACGACCTGTCTGGCCCACCAGATGGACGCCCCGGGGGCACGACTCTGCCCGGGGGCCGGTGTGCTCAGCTCCAGCATGGTGCGCATCCGGGCGCGGAAGTCGGGGTCCCGTACCAGCTCGGCCAGTTCGATCCAGGCGTCGACCTGCTCGGGTGTGGGGTCGTCGGGCAGTTCGATGCTGAAGGTGCGCATGCGGTCACGCAGGCGCGGGTCGACGTCGAGACCGCCGAACACCTCCTCCTTGAACTCGTCGATGATCTGCTTGCGTTCGGCGGCGGAAAGCCTTGCCAGCCGGTTCATCAGTGCTGTCTCCTCAGCGGTCGAACCACGTTTCGATACGGTGGACAGGACGGCCCGACTCACCTTGAGGGAGCGGATCTGCGCGTCGAGCGCGGCCACGTGCGCGTCGGCGACCTCGGCGACCGTGGTGCGGCCGCTCAGGACGCGGCACACGTCGTCGAGCCCGAGGCCCAGCTCCCGCAGGGTGCGGACCAGCTCGACGCGGGCCACGGACTGGGCGTCGTACAGCCGGTAGCCGCTCGCGGAGCGGGCCACGGGCGGCACCGCTCCCTCGTCCGACCAGAAGCGCAGGGTGCGCACCGCAAGTCCGGTGCGGTGCGCGAGCTGGCCGATGGTGAGCACGTCGGGGCGTTCGTCTTCCATGGGCGAGATCCTCGACCCTCCAGCCGCTGGAGACTCAAGCGCCCGGGCGCGCGAGCCGGTGGATCTCGACGTCGAGGGGCTTTCCGCCGCGTGTTGTGGCGGTCATGCAGTCCACATGAGCTCGTGAGGACCCGGCGCGCGACGGGGCTCGGCGAAGGCGCATCAGTCCTGGCGACACCACCTGGGGACGGTGAACCTTGCTGAGGGGTTCTGTCGGTCCAAGCGGAGGGCACTTTCTACATGCAGGCCATCTTGCGTCCCAGGGTTCATGTCAGTGCAGACGGTTCGGGGGTGGTCGGTCATGCCGGGGCACGGTTGCTGGCGGGTCTTGCCGATGTCACGGGGCTGACCGCCGCGTACTCCACCGCGCTCCGGCCGCTTCGCCCGCGCGGGACCGGACATGATCCGGGCCGGATCGCCACCGATCTCGCGGTGATGCTCGCCGATGGCGGCGAGGCCATTACAGATTTGGCCGTACTGCGGGACCAGCACGAGGCGTTCGGCCCGATCGCCTCGACACCGACGACCTGGCGGCTGCTCGCTGACGTAACGCGTGGTGACGCCTGGGCGCATCAGCCAGTAGCCGTCGGTGAACTTCATCGTGCAGGTTCCTCCGTCCGCGCGCGGTGCGCGGTGATCAGGCCCCGGTACCAGTGGTAGCTGTCCTTGGGCGTTCGGGTCAGCGTGTCGTAGTCGACGTGGACCAGGCCGAAGCGCTGGCCGTAGCCGCGCGCCCACTCGAAATTGTCCAACAGCGACCAGACGTAGTAGCCACGCACGTCCACCCCTGCGGAGATGGCGTCGGCGACGGCGGCGAGGTGGTCCGCGAGGTAGTCAATCCGCTCGGTGTCATGGACCCGGCCGTCGGGGTCGACGGTGTCGGCCTCGGCGGAGCCGTTCTCGGTGATCCAGACCGGCGGAAGCCGCGGGTATCGGGCGTGGAGTTCACGGAGCAACGCTGTGAGCGCGTCCGGGACGACGGGCCATCCCATGGTGGTGTGCCGGGTCCTGTACGGGTCCAGCTCGGTGACGCCGATGTCCACGGCGGTGCGCAGTTCGAGGTCGTTCGTGCGGTGGGGGGCGGCGGCGGCGGTGATCGGGCGGTAGAAGTTGACGCCGAGGAAGTCCAGCGGGGCGCCGATCAGCTCCAGGTCGCCCGGCAGCCGCCAGGGGCCGTCGGCGAGGCCGGCCCAGGTCTCGGCCTCGTGCGCGGGGTAGCGGCCCGCGAGGAGCGGCTCGGTCCAGACCTCGTTGTGGAGGACCTTGGCACGGCGCAGGGCGGCCCGGTCCTCCGGGAGGGCGGAGGCGAGGTGGATGCGGTCGAGGTTGAGGGAGATCCCGATCTCCTGGGCGCCCGCGGCGCGCAGCTCCCGTATCGCGAGGCCGTGGGCGACCAGCAGGTGGTGGGCGGCCCCCAGCGCGCCGCGGCCCTCCTCGGCACCGGGGGCGTGCCGCCCCTCGGCGTAGCCGACGAAGGCGGAGCAGTAGGGCCCGTTGAGGGTGATCCAGCGCTCCACCCGGTCTCCGTAGCGCTCGGCTGCGAGGGCCGCGTACTGCGCGAACGCCTCGGCGGTCTCCCTGACGCGCCAGCCACCGCGGTCCTCCAGGGCCTGGGGCAAGTCCCAGTGGTAGAGGGTGACGGCGGGGGCGACCCCGGCGGCCAGCAGCTCGTCGATCAGGCGGTCATAGAAGTCCAGGCCCTTGGGGTTGACCGGTCCGGTGCCCCGGGGCAGCAAGCGGGGCCAGGCGATCGAGAAGCGGTAGCTGTCGATGCCGAGCCCGCGCAGCAGGGCGATGTCCTCGCCGTGGCGGTGGTAGTGCTCGCAGGCCGTGTCGCCCGTGGCACCGTCGAGCGTGCGGCCGGGGGTGTGGCTGAAGGTGTCCCAGATGGACGGGCCGCGGCCGTCCTGATCGTGGGCGCCCTCGATCTGGTAGGCGGCGGTCGCGGCACCGAAACGGAACCCGGCGGGCAGTTCCGGGAAGGCCGGGGTGCTCATGGGCGGTACCTCATGGGTCTGTCGGGCTCCTGAGCGGTCTCGGGGAAGTGGGGTGCGTTTCCGCGTCGTCCGGTGCGGTGCCTCGGCGTGCTGCCGCATCGCCCGCGTACTGGACGTACTCGGACGTTGCGGCAGTGCGGCGAGGCGCCGTGCCGGGCGGCGCGGAGACGTGCCCCGCTTCCCCGAGACCGCTTAGGTCTCGGGGGCGGGGCTCAGTGGGTGGGGCGGCCCGGCGCGCTGGCCGCCCTCGCGCGGTCTGCCGGGGCCGGTGGTGCAGGGCCGATCAGAGCTCCGGCGCCAGGCCTCGCTCGCGCAGCCAGGCCAGTTGGACGGGCGGGTTGGAGCCGCAGCCGCCGCCGTGGTCGCCGAACGGCCACACGGTCATGCTGCGGTCCTCGCCCGCGTAGTGATTGAAGGCGGCGTAGACCGTGGAGGGCGGGCAGACCGGGTCCATCAGGCCCACGCTGAACAGCGCCGGCGCGGTGGCCCGCCGGGCGAAGTGGACGCCGTCGAAGTGGTCGAGGGTGGCGAAGGCCGGCTCCACGCGGTGGCGGCTGTGCCAGCGCAGGTACTTGGCGATCTCCTGGTACGGGCCGTCACCGCAGATTGCGGCAGCGTGGCGGAAGTGGCACAGGAACGGGACGTCCGGCATCGCCGCCGCCACGCGGTCCCCGGCGAGACCGGCGACGGCGAGCGCCAGACCGCCGCCCTGGCTGCCCCCGGCCACCACGATCCGACGGCCGTCGAGTCCGGGCAGCTCCGCGACCGCGTCCACGGCTCGCACGCAGTCGGTGACCAATCGCCGGTAGTAGTAGGTGTCTGGAGCTTCGATGCCGCGGGTCATGAAGCCCTCGACCCACTGCGTACCGTCGCCCACGCCCCGGTCCGGGGTGTCGTGGCCCTGGCCCCGGCTGTCGACGACGAGTTGGGCGTAGCCCGCGGCGGACCAGAACAGGTGGTCGGTGGGCAGTCCTCGACCACCGCCGTAGCCCATGTAGGTGACGACGACCGGCAGCGGTCCGGCCACGTTGCGCGGGCGCAGCAGCCAGGCGGCCACCGGCTCGCCGTTCCAGCCGGGGAAGCGCACGTCGTCGACCTCGACGGTGCGCAGCAGGTGCTGGGCGGTGACCCGTTCCACCTTGATCGCCCCGTCGTGCGACCGGGCTTCGGCAAGGGTCCGCCGCCAGAAAGCGTCGAAATCCGTCGGATCGGACAACTCTGGCCGGTATCGGACGAGTTCGTCCAGGTCGAGGTCTGTGAGCGGCATGGGGAGTTCCTCCGGTCGGAGAGGTGGCGAGGCGACGGAGCTTGGCGGCCGCAGGGAGCCTTGCCTCGCAGGTCCGGGCACTGCTGTGGGCAGGGGTGGCGGCCCGCCCCCCTCGGACGGGCCGCCGGTCTCGCAGGTGCGGGCCTCAGTCGGTCGTCCCGCCGGACGTGGTGAAGCCGCAAGCGGCCAGACGGAAGCCGCCGTGCAGCGTCAGCCGCAGGTCGTGGACGCCGTCCAGCGGAACGGCGAGCTCGGCCGCGACGGTCGTACTCGTGTAGCGGTCGCCGGTGACCGAAACACTGATCTCCGCCAGCATCCGGTCACCGGCAGAGTTCCAGCCGCGCCTCCCCGGAACCCGCGTTTTCGAAGGCAGTCTCGGCCTGCGTCTTGATGCCAAATTGTTAGCGTTCACATTCTGTCCCTGTCAAGGGTGGCGGAGCCCTCAACCGAGTGCGGCGGACGCCTCACAGAGTGTGGGCCACTGGGGCGGTCAGCCCGGGCCCGATGGTGCCGGCTCAATGGCGGGTGGCGGGACCCACACTGCGACGCAGCACCATCTCCGGAGAGATCCGCACATGGGGGCGGGTGTGCGCGACGCCCTCCAACTCCTCGACGAGCAGTTCCAGGGCCCGGCGGCCGAGCTCGCCGAAGTCCTGCCGCACGGTGGTCAGGGGCGGGGTGAAGTAGGCCGCCTCGGGAATGTCGTCGAAGCCGACCACGCTGATGTCGCCCGGGATCGAGCGGCCGGCCTCGTGCAGGGCGCGCAGCAGGCCGAGCGCCATGTGGTCGTTGGCGCAGAAGACGGCGGTGACGTCGCCCAGTTCGGAGATCCGCAAGCCCGCCTGGTAGCCGGCGCGCGCGCTCCAGTCGCCGCGCTCGACATGCGGCACGGGGGCTCCGGCAGTCTCCAGCGCGCCGCGCCAGCCCTCCTGGCGGTCCTGGCTCTCCAGCCAGTTGGCCGGGCCGGCCAGGTGGTGCACGGTGCGGTGGCCCAGATCGAGCAGGTGCCTGGTGGCCGCTTCGGCGCCGGAGCGGTTGTCCACCGAGACCATGGGAACCCGCGACTGGCTGCCCGATCCGACCGCGACGACCGGAACGGAGCTGGAGAGCCTGGCCACCGCACTGACGGCGGAGATCTGGGGCGCGATCACGGCAACGCCTTCCACGCCCTGGTCGCGCAGCCGGTCGACAGCCTCCTGAACCGAGCGGCCGTCCAGGGAGCGCAGACTTGTCACGCTGACGGAATACCCCGCACTGCGCGCAGCCTGCTCGATGCCGTCCAGCATCGAGGCGGGACCGTACAGGGTCGATTGGAAGCTGACCACGCCGAGGGTTTGCGAGCGGCGGGTGACCAGGGCGCGGGCAGCGGAGTTGGGCCGGTAGTCCAGCTCCCGGATGGCTGCGAGCACCCGCTCCCGGGTGCCGGGCCGCACGTGCGGGGCGCCGTTGAGCACCCGGGACACCGTCTGGTGGGACACGCCGGCCAATTTCGCCACGTCCGCCATCACTGGGTGGCGCTGCTCGGTCCCGGCGCTGTCGGTTCCCACTCGCACTTCCCTCCTCGACTCCGGGCTACGGTACGCTACCGGCCCTCGGCGAAGGCCATGTGAGCGTCAACGGACAAGGGCATGCGGCGGGGCCACCACCATCCGGGCGTGCGGCGTGCGGATCCTCAGGACCGAGATCCGGACCACTGGCGGGACCAACGCTTACCCGAAGCCGCAGAGGCCGCAGAGGCCGCAGAGGCCGCTTGCGGTCAGCGCGCCCGGACGCGCCCGACGTGCAGGTGCCCCGCCAGAGGAAGCCGATCGCCTGCGGAATTGTTAACCCAACGGTGATCCGAACATACCCTTGACGGCATTCTTGTGAGCGTTAACACTCAGGTATCGCCAGGCCGGAGCCGCTGCCACCCCGACTTCGCACGGCGCGAGGAAACGACTCCCGGCCGGCCCCGCTCGACCGCTTCCGGTTCTCCCAGCCGGGTCGCACTGTGCCGGTCGCGGAACATCACTGGAGGAACTGTGCGGAAGTTTTCAGCGGGCCTTGTCACCGTGGGTCTGACGCTGTCGCTGGCAGCCTGCGGCCAGAGCGCCAACGGAGCGGGCGATGGCGGGGCCGGCGGGGATGCCAAAGGCGGCCTCATCGGCATCGCGATGCCGACCAAGTCGTCGGAGCGCTGGATCAACGACGGCAACAACATGGTCAAGGAGTTCCAGGCCAAGGGCTACAAGACCGACCTCCAGTACGGCGACAACGTCGTGGAGAACCAGGTCTCCCAGGTGGAGAACATGATCACCAAGGGCGCCAAGCTGCTGGTGATCGCCGCCATCGACGGTTCCTCGCTCACCAACGTGCTGCAGAAGGCCGCCGACGCCCACGTCCCCGTCATCTCCTACGACCGGCTGATCCGCGGCACCGGGAACGTCGACTACTACGCGACCTTCGACAACCACAAGGTCGGTGTCCTCCAGGGCAGTTACATCGTCGACAAGCTCGGTCTCAAGGACGGCAAGGGCCCGTTCAACATCGAGCTGTTCGCCGGCTCACCGGACGACAACAACGCCACGTTCTTCTTCAACGGTGCGATGAGCGTCCTCAAGCCGTACATCGACGACAAGAAGCTGGTCGTGCAGAGCGGCCAGACCTCCTTCAACCAGATCGCCACGCTGCGCTGGGACGGCGGTCTCGCACAGTCCCGGATGGACAACCTGCTGAGCAAGTCGTACACCGCCGCCCGCGTCGACGCCGTGCTCTCGCCGTACGACGGCATCTCGATCGGCATCATCTCCTCGCTCAAGGGCGTCGGCTACGGTGCCGGCCAGCCCATTCCCGTCGTCACGGGCCAGGACGGCGAGCTGGCCTCGGTGAAGTCGATCATCGCGGGCGAGCAGACCCAGACCGTCTACAAGGACACCCGCCAACTGGCCAAGTCCGCAGTCCAGATGGGTGACGCGCTGCTGACCGGCGGCAAGCCCGAGGTCAACGACACCACCCAGTACGACAACGGCGTCAAGACCGTACCGGCGCAGCTGCTCCAGCCGGTCAGCGTCGACAAGGAGAACTACCAGAAGGTCCTGGTGGAAAGCGGCCAGTACACCGCGGACCAGCTCAAGTAGCCCACGGAGCCCGACCGACGGGTCCGGCGACGACGAAACGGCGGTGCGACGCCCGCGGGACCGCCCGGCGCCGCACCGCCCCGACGATACGGATGCACAACCATGGCCCGACCCGTTCTCGAGATGCGGTCGATCAGCAAGACGTTTCCCGGTGTGAAGGCCCTCTCCGAGGTCAACCTCACCGTCGCCGCGGGTGAGGTGCACGCCGTCTGCGGCGAGAACGGCGCCGGCAAGTCCACGCTGATGAAGGTACTCAGCGGGGTCCACCCCCACGGCGGCTACCAGGGTGAGATCCACTTCGAGGGCGAGCCCTGCCGGTTCCGGGACATCCGGGCCAGCGAGCAGCGCGGCATCGTGATCATCCACCAAGAACTCGCGCTGGTGCCCTACCTGTCCATCGCCGAGAACATCTTCCTCGGCAACGAGCACGCCACCCGGGGCGTCATCAGCTGGCACAAGACGCTGACCCACGCCGCCGCACTGATCCGGCAGGTCGGACTCGACGAGAGCCCGCACACCAGGATCGCCGATCTCGGCGTGGGCAAACAGCAGTTGGTCGAGATCGCCAAGGCGCTCGCCAAGAAGGTCAAGCTGCTCATCCTGGACGAGCCGACGGCCGCCCTGAACGACGAGGACAGCCGCAAGCTGCTCGACCTGATCCTCGAACTCAAGACACAGGGCATCTCCTGCATCCTCATCTCGCACAAGCTGAACGAGATCGCCCGGGTCGCCGATGCCGTCACCATCCTGCGCGACGGGCGGACCATCGAGACCATCGCGATCGGTCCCGAGGGCATCTCCGAGGAGCGGATCATCCGCGGCATGGTCGGCCGCGACCTGGAACACCGCTACCCCGAGCGCGCCTCCGAGATCGGCGAGGTCACCTTCGAGATCGAGGACTGGAGCGTCCAACACCCGATCGACCACCGGCGCAAGGTGGTCGACGGCGTCTCCCTCAACGTCCGTCGAGGCGAGATCGTCGGCATCGCCGGCCTCATGGGCGCAGGCCGCACCGAACTGGCAATGAGCGTCTTCGGCCGCTCGTACGGGCGGTGGACCGGCGGCCGGGTGCGGCTGGACGGCCGGGAGATCCGTACCAGGACGGTGCCGGAGGCGATCGGGCACGGCATCGCGTACGTGACCGAGGACCGCAAGCAGCTCGGTCTCAACCTGGGCGACGACATCAGCCGGAACATCTCTCTGAGCGCCCTCGGCAAGGTCGCCCGGCGGGGCTGGGTCGACCGGCACGAGGAGGCGAGGGTCGCCGAATCGTTCCGGCGGACCATGAACATCAAGGCCCCCTCGGTGTTCGCGGAGACCGGCAAACTCAGCGGCGGCAACCAGCAGAAGGTCGTCCTCAGCAAGTGGATCTTCGCCGAGCCGGAGGTGCTGATCCTCGACGAGCCCACCCGGGGCATCGACATCGGCGCCAAGGCGGAGATCTACACCGTCATCGCCGAACTCGCCGCCCAGGGCAAGGCGGTGCTCGTCGTCTCCTCCGAACTCCCCGAACTCCTGGGCCTGTGCGACCGGATCTACACCATGGCCGAAGGCCGGATCACCGGTGAGGTCAACCGCGCGGAAGCCACCCAGGAATCCCTCATGCGGCTCATGACCATGAGCGCGGCATACCCCGACAAGCAGGTGTGAGGCATGGCCCAGACCAAGACCACCCCAGACACCACGCCCCGCACACCGGAGCCCGGCCGACGACCGTCGGCCGGTGCCGTACTGGCCCGAGCGCTGCGCGGCAACCTGCGCCAGTACGGGATGCTGCTCGCGCTGGCGCTGATCGTGCTGCTGTTCCAGTTCTGGACGGGCGGCATCCTGCTCCAGCCGCTCAACATCACCAATCTGATCCAGCAGAACGGCTACATCCTCATCCTGGCCATCGGCATGATGATCGTGATCATCGCCGGGCACATCGACCTGTCGGTCGGGTCGCTCGCCGCCTTCGTCGGGGCGGCCGCGGCGGTGATGATGGTCAAACACCACGCGCCGTGGCCCGTGGCGCTGGTGGCCGCGCTGCTGATCGGGGCTCTCGCCGGAGCCTGGCAAGGGTTCTGGATCGCCTATCTCGGGATCCCCTCGTTCATCGTCACGCTGGCTGGCATGCTGCTGTTCCGCGGTGGGACCCAGATCCTCCTTCAGGGCCAGTCGGTGGCGCCGTTCCCCAAGGGCTTCCAGAACATCAGCAGCGGCTTCCTCCCCGCGGTCGGCCCCCACACCAACTACCACAACCTCACCCTGCTGCTGGGCTTCGTGGTGCTGGTCGTCGCGATCCTGCAGGAGGTGCGCGGACGGCGGCGGGCCGCCTCGTACGGGCTGGAACCGCTCCCGGCCGGTCTGTTCCTGGTGAAGCTCGGCGCGATCACCACGGCCGTGGTGGCCTTCACGCTGCTGCTGGCCAGCTACCACGGGGTGCCGATCGTCCTCCTGATCCTCGGCGTCCTGCTGGTCGGCTTCGGATACGTGATGCGCAACTCGATCCTCGGCCGGCACACCTACGCCATCGGCGGGAACGAGGCGGCGGCGAGGCTGTCCGGGGTGAAGAGCAAGCGGGTCGTCTTCCTCGCCTTCGTGAACATGGGCGTCCTCGCGGCCCTGGCCGGGATGGTCTTCGCCGCGCGGCTCAACGCAGGTACTCCGCAGGCCGGCATCAACTTCGAGCTGGAGGCGATCGCCGCCGCCTTCATCGGCGGCGCCTCCGCGAGCGGCGGTGTGGGTACCGTCCTCGGCGCGCTCACTGGCGGTCTGGTGCTGGGCGTGCTGAACAACGGCATGTCGCTGGTCGGCGTGGGTACCGACTACCAGCAGGTGATCAAGGGCCTGGTACTGCTGGCGGCCGTCGGCTTCGACGTCTACAACAAGCGCAAGGCCGGAGGCTGACCCTGCCCCTCCTCGGCTCGGCGCCGCCGCCCGCAGGAGGAGGGACGACTCGCCTACCGTGAGCCCGCCTCCTGCGGCTCCGCTCGCGCGTCGACGATCCGCTCGAAGAAGAACTCGTGCTTGAGGAAGGAGACGTCGTACTCATGCCCCGGGTACGGCGGGATCAGGTGAGCGGCTTGGACCAACGGCACGGTGAGCGTTCCGCCCATCTCCAGCGTCATCGCCTGCGGAAAGTACATCAGCTGCACGTCGAAGGCGTCCGGCCGAACGTCGATGACGGCGTCCCCGTGCAGTGGCCGCGCTTCGCCCCTGTGGGGCTCGCGGGTGTGCACGAAGTGGTGGTCCACCCAGGGCTCCGGGCCCACGAGGCTGTGCAGGTCCCCTGCCACCTGCGGAAGTTCCAGCAGCCGACGGACGAAGGATCCCTGCGCACAAGACTCGGACAGCGGCGTCCCGTACCGCACCGGCGGCACCCCGCCGGCAAGCACCGCCAAGCCCTCGGTGTTCATTTCCGCCGGCATCCGTGCCGCCCAGCCCGTTTCCCCGCACTCCCTCGCTCAGTGAGCGGACCGATGCGGGACACTGCTGCCCGGCCGCCCTGAAGGACCCGCCGCGCGCCTGCTTCCCACCGTCGGCAACCTTTTCGCGTCCTGCGGCGACCAGGCAGTGCACCTCGACTCGGATCTTCGAACGGACGGACATGCACACTGCACGGCAAGCCGCGCGGCAGCGCAGGCGCAGACACAGGCTCATGCTCGGTACAGCGGTGATACTGACCGCCGCGGGCGTCCTCTTCTGCCTGATGACGGCCATGCTCCCCGGCCCCAAGGCCGGAGCCGGGGCCGACGCCGGGACCGACGTGGCCGCCCCCGCCGCCACCCGTACGGGAGCCGCGTCCTCGGCCCCGACGAGCCCAGCACCCCCGGCGGCCGGCTCGCCTGCCGCGGCGACCCCGAGCGCGACCGCCGCAGCAACCACCGCGGCGGCGCCCCCGCCTACGGCGAAGAAGACCCCACCGGCGGCATCCACCCCGGCACCGTCGGCAGGACGCATCCGGCCGGATACCACCTACAAGGGCGTCGCCACCGCCTACGCCGCCGGCGACGGCAACGGCGCCTGCCTGTTCGGCCCGAGCGACGACCTCATGATCGCGGCGATGAACACCACCGACTACGAGTCGTCCAGGGCCTGCGGCGCGTACGTGCGCGTACGCGCCGCGAACGGCGCCTCGATCACGGTCCGGATCACCAACGAATGCCCGCTGCCCTGCGCGCCCGGACAACTGGACCTCAGCGAACAGGCCTTCGCGAAACTGGCCGAGCTCAAGGTCGGCCGTATCCCGATCACCTGGAGCCTGGTGAGCCCCCGCACGTCCGACGCCCTCTCCCTCCGGTACAAGACCGGGTCCAGCGCCCACTGGTGCGGCATCCAGGTGATCGACCACCGGAATCCGGTCGCACGGCTGGAGGTACGCACCAGCAAGGGCTGGCGGAAGCTGCCCCGTACCGACTACAACTACTTCCTCTCCGCCGACGGCGGTGGGTGCGGCGGCGCGATAAGGATCACCGACATCTACGGAGAGCAGTTGACGGTCGACGGGACCGCGCTGCTGCCGAACGTCGCACAACCGACCAGGGTCCAGTTCGCCGCGCACTGAAACCTCACCGCGGCGGGGTGGCGGAGCCGGGGCACGGCGCATCGGCGCGCCCTGGCCAACCGGGCACTGGTACGCTGCCGCCCGGATGTTAGCGCACACATTTTGCGGAGGGGACGACCAACGGACATGGTCCTCGATGACGCGTCCGCGGAGTTCCACGACTTCTTCGAACGCCACTACGCCGAACTCGCCCGGTTCGCCCGTCTCCTGACGGGCGAGGCGGACGGCGCCGACGATCTGGCCGCGGACGCCCTGCTCGCGCTGTGGCAGCGCTGGGACCGGCTGCGCCAGGCCGAGTACCCGCTCGCCTACGCCCGTGGTGTGGTCGCCAACCTGGCACGGTCGCGGATCCGCAGCACGGTGCGCGAGCGCCGCCGGATCGCCCTGTTCTGGTCCCGCGGTGCGGAGCCGTTGCACGGTCCGGACGTGGCCGGCGTGGTGGACGTGCGGACCGCTCTCGCCCGGTTGCCGTTCCGGAAGCGGTCGTGCGTGGTCCTGCGGCATGCCTTCGACCTGTCGGAGAAGGACACCGCTCTGGCGCTCGGAATATCGGTCGGTACGGTGAAGAGCCAGACCTCGAAGGGGATGGCCGAGCTGGAACGGATGCTGGGCAGCACAGGAGCAGCCGGGGAACTGTTGGCGGGGAGGAGGAGCCGTTGAACGAGGAACTCACCGGGCGGCTGCGCGCGGCCGCCGAGGCCCACCAGCCCGACCGTGCCCGGATCCTGGCACGCGTGGAACGCGGCATGTCCGGTGCCCCCGTCCGCCACCGCGAGTCCGCGGGCGCGAGGCCCTGGCCCAGGATCGCACTCGCTTCCCTGGCCGCGGCCGGCACTCTGGCGATCGGCGGCTTCGCCGTCGCCGCCATCGTCCAGTCGCCGCCGGCCCGGCCGGATGTCTCGGCCACCCCCGCCGCGCCGTCCGGGACTCCCCGGCCGACACCATCGCCGCCCGCCACCGGCCGCCCGACCACGCCGGACCGTTCGTCCACGCCGGGCCCCAGCCCTTCGGCGTCAGGCGCCGCGGGCTCGGCCCGGCCAGGCAACGCGCACGTCCAGGACGGGCCTCTGTCGTCGGCCGGCTCCTTGGGAACGAACAGCAACAGCTTCTGGGCGCAGAGCAACATCACCCTGACGTCCGCCCAACCGCTTACCGCGCTCACCGTGGAACTGCGCATCACGCAGACCGGAGCGGTGCAGAGCACCGGCAGCTGGCGGACGCTGCCCGCCGAGGATTTCACCGTCACCGTGCAGAACGAGGGCGCAGCAGTGGTCTACCGCTGGATCCTCAAGCCGGGCCGCACGGTACCGGCCGGACAGCATGTCTTCGCCGGCCAGTACAACCACGCCGCCGGCGCACGCGAGGTCGAGCACGACGGCTACCGCGTCGACGCCGGCGGCCCCCGCGGCGCCCTCTCGGTCTGGGGCGGCTTCACCCCGGCACAGTGAGGCCGTGCCGGTTCGCCGGCCCGTGGGTGGACGGCGCGGACCGCCGCCCGCCCACGGGCCTGGAGCATCAGGACGGGTCGCCGTACACCACGCCACGGCCGTAGGCGCCCAGGTAGACCCGCCCGTACACGTCGGGGTCGCCGCTGATGACGTTGACGGCTATCCCGCCGAACTGGTGCTGGTCGTCGTTGATCCGGACCCAGACCGAGCCGCCGTCGGTTGAACGGAACAGCCCGGTGACGCCCTTCACCTTCCCGCTGAGGTACAGCGCCTGGTAACGGGCACCCGGGGCCGGCTTGCCGAAGCCCACGGCGCTCGCCTGCTCCACGCCGCCGGGCTTGCCGAAGCTCTTCCCCCCGTTGGTGGAGTGCAGGAGTCCGTTGTCCCCGCCGGCGATCCACAGGTCACCGGCCATGCCCGGAACCGTCTTGAGCTGCCCGCCGCCCAGACCAGTGGCCCGGGCGGTGAAGTGCTTCCCGCCGTCGGTGCTCGCGTACAAGGTGCCGCCGCTGAGGGCGTAGAAGGTGTTCGCCGCCGAACGGTCGGCCACCACGGCCGTGTCCTTGGGCAGACCGGAGGCCGCCGTCCAGGCCGAGCCGCGGTTGGTCGAGGAGTACGGAATCTGCCTATCGGGGGCCCACACCACGGCGGCGCCGTCCGCTGAGACGGCCACGGAACCGCCGCCCGCGTCGCGCACCGGCGCTGCGGCGAAGGGTGCCCAGTCGGCTCCGCCGTCGGTCGAATAGGCGCCGTGCTGCTCGCCACCAAGACCGACCCGCACCATGAACCGCGGCTTCGACTGGGCGAAGTCGATTCCCGTGGTGTTGGTGAACAGCGGTCCGGACAGCGCCTTGGCGGGCACCTTGGTGAGGTCCTCGTGCCGGAACCCGCCGACGTCGCCGAGCGCACTGATCAGGGGAAGACCAGGGGGCTTGATCAGCCCGAGCGTCGCGGTCTCCTCCAACCCCTTCGCCGGGATGGTCCAGTGCGTCGCCCGCCCGGTGTCCGCCGCGGTCACGTCGTTGCTGCCCCATATCCCCGATCCCGTGCCGTACAGCACGTGCCCGGAATCGAAGGGGTCGATGGCCAGGGCGCCCATCCAATGACCGATGCCGGTGCCCACGTAAGGCGCTGCGGAGTTGTCCCGGACCGAGGTCGCGCCGAGCGCCTTCCAGGAGGCGCCGCCGTCGGCCGACCGGTAGATCTCGTCCGCGGGCCACCAGCGGTCCAGCGTGGTGACCATCACCGTGGACGGGCGCTGCGGATCGACCGCCAGGCCGGCGAACCCGTAACCGCCACTGGACGGCGAGATGTTCTTCCAGCCCCCGGTGGACGGCGTGTGCTTCCACACCGAACCGGCCGTCACGCCGTTCGTTTTGCTGCGCGGCGTCGCCGTGGCCGGACGCTCGATGGCGGCCGCCGACTGCATGGAGGCACCCCGCACACCGAGGACCTTCTTGCTGCTGCGGTTCTCCAGCTCGTAGTAGCCTCCCCCATCGGCCTCAGCCGCCAGTGCTGACTCGCGGCACCGGCCACGCGGCTCTGCTGCCGTGTCCAGGCGCCGTCCGACGTGTCCGCGCCGGGCACGTCCAGCACCTTGTCGCTGCGCACGGACACCACCTCGTAATAGGCGTCGGAATCCAACGTCGCGGCCTCCGAGTCGGCCTGCACGAACAGCAGGTAGGGGCCGAGCACACCGGGCACGCCCAGCGCCAGACCCATCGTCGTCCAGCGCCGGCGGTGGCGTCCACGCGTACGTCGCTCGCCACCGGCCGCGCGCGTGCGCCGACCGCGACCGTGCGCGGTGGGATCCGTCTCGTTCAGGGGGGCCTCGCTCCGAGCCTGCCTCGCACACCGGTTCTGGTCAGCGGTGTGCAGCAGCATGCGGCGGTGTGATCGGACGATCCGTGGGTGTGATCGTCTTCGGGTCGCCCGTCAGTCGCCACAGCTCCGCAAAAGGTTGCCGCCCGCCGAACCGACAGCAGGCCAGGGCGATCTTCCGCAGGGCCGGCAGCAGTGGCGTCGGCCTTCAACACGCATCTCAAAGCGGAACGGGTGGGCAGGACAGGGCAGGGGAAGGGGCCACCGGACGGTGATCATCTGGATCACCTGCGGGCTCTTCGGTTCATCGGGCAGCCACGAGCAACCGGCGGACCGAGGTCTCGGGCCAGGTACGGGGCTACCGCCAGAACGCGAAGACCCTGCTGTGACCAGCAGGGCAAGAGCCAAGCCTCCGCTGCAGAAGGGAGGCCGCCGGCATTCGCCCCCTGCGGTCACCGAGATCAACAACGGGGGACATAGTCGGGACCGATGCTGACTACTTGCTGACCTGGACCCCGACAGCACGGCGCTGACCTGCGGAAACGTCCGGATGTCAGATGTAGGACTTGAACATGGTGCGCAGCATTTTGAACTCCTAGAAGACGGCTCCCTGCCAGCTTTCTGCAGGTCAAGGGCGTTCTTCACTGTACATCGGCACGCGTCAGATCGAAGATTATTAGGAACATCGCCCCCCTCTGGCGAGAAAGCCCCTGCCTGCGCCTTCGCGCGAACCGGGCTGTCGTGACGCCGCCGACCAGGCGTCCAATCACTCAGCCACTCTGGAAGGCTTGGGGACTGATGCTGATCAGATGCTGACTTACCTGATGACCCATCAGGGGCTTTGGGGCACAGGACGACGCGCTCCTCCTGGCGCCACCTCAGACTTCCCCACTGACCAAGTAGCCGATCGTCGCGAGGCGGGTTGCGCCCTCCACATCCGGGCCAGTTGCCGTGCTGCCACGACTCGCTTCCGCCTGGCCGAATTGCCCAGGCTCGTGGACCACTTCGCTCACCTCTTCCTCCGGTCACCCTTTCACGCACATCTGAGAAACCGCCGGCCAAGGGTTTTTTGCCGCAGGCTCATGGATCGCGCGCCCTCGACATGATGGGTCATCGAAATAGGATCTATCAAAACATGTGCAGAGAAACCGCAGGTCAGAGATCTGCGCGGCGCAAATTGGACAGGCTGCGGTGTGCGTTACGCGCACAGTGAGCGAGATGTGCAGCGCGCTGACGCTTCTTGCCCGCCTCTGGTCCGGGTGGACAGGGTCCCCACACCACCCAGGAAGCGGGTCAAGCCCCTGAGGGATACCCCAAGACCCCACGAGGCGTCCGGAGAGCCATGCCCACCTGGCTGGGGCCCTACGCCTGCCAATGCAGTTGCTGTAGAGAGCGGCAGTGCCGCCCGGGCTCCCGGTCGTGCGGGCCGGAAGTCGGCCGGGTGCCTGTGGTCGGCCGACACCGTGGTGCGGGGTCCGGCGGGCGAGTGCGGGGCGGGGTGGACGGTGACGCATCCGGGCCGCGAGTAGGGCGGCGAGGAGCAGAGGCAGGGACCAGCGGCGCATGCCGCCACCGGGCCGCACACAGGCCGTTCAGCGCCCCAGGCGGCTCCGTTCGGCCGCCCGGATGGATGACGCCCCAGGCGCCCGCCGGTCCGGGCCGGTCCGGACGTAACCCGGCTGGCTTCAAGATCGTTGGCTGGGCATGAACAACACCAAGCGCGCACTTGCTGCCGTCGCCCTCGCGGGGGCCGCTCTGTCGTTCACCGGCACCGCAATGGCTGATCAGGGCAATAGCGGCGGCAACATCGGGAGCGTTGTACGGGACGAGTCGTTCAACTTCAACTCGCAGACCTTCGGTGACTCGGTGAACAATGGGATCGGAAACGTGATCAACCCAGTCGCCGATCTCCAAGGGACAGGCAACCAGCTCACCTAGAGGTCGTCCCACTCGGCCCAGATCATGCCCGCCCTGGTACAGGATGCTGTCACTGTGCCGGGGCGGAGCTGCGCCGTCCCTCGGGTGAACGGCGCCCCAGGGGCCTGCCGGGCCCGCCCGTCCGGTGGGCCCTTGGAAGAGGGACCCGCGAGAAGGGCCGGGGTGACGCTGAGGCCGCCGAGGCGCTGCCCGGCCCGGGAGCGCTGTTGGGCGGCGCCGCCACGCTCCGCTCGTACGGAATCAGCGTCGGCAAGCCCGCCGAGCACCTCGGCGAGGTCCGCCCCCTTTCGCCACCGTTGTGCATCCCGGGAACGGCGGTGGCCATTCTTGGCCGAGTCCGGCGAGCCGGTGCTGCTGTTCGTCGTTGAGCCGGTTCCAGTCCCGCCGTGGGGTGGCGAGCCGGCGGTCGACGTCCTCGCCGTGCCAGGTCCCCCCGGCACGTCCCTCGCCGGCCGCGTGCCACCGGCGAGGAGCTGGGTGAGGTAGGCATGGTGGCGCTGCCAGTCGAAGGTCCACCCGAGCGTCCCCGGGTTCCAGTCCGGGGCGGGCGCGGCCAACGCGGCAGCCCGCCGCTCCGCTCGTTCGGGGCTTTCCCGAGCCCGCCGGATGCGATCTCTCGGGTCGGTGTCAGCGGTCGGGGTCGCGGAGGGCGGTTCTTTCGGCTGGTCCGTGAGTTGGTGGCTCCACGCAACGGACGGTCTCTTGTCCGGCTTTGTGTACGAGATCGGGTTCTGGCCGACGTCGGCCGAGCCGGCGGCCGGTGCCTGTCATGGTGTCGTGCCGCGGAGAGCGCCACTGCGGTCTGGCAGGGGGTGAAGCCTTCGCGGATCGTCTCCTCGCCTTGCACTCCACCCGTCGGTCTCGCGTTGGCAGCCATGGGCGCAGCACCCGGGACCCGGAACGGAGCATGATCTTCGGTGTCTGCAGGGTCGGCGGCTGAGGGCAGGGGATCAAGGGCGCCCTATCCGGACCTTAAGGGACGGATAACAGTGAGCTCGTAGCCCCTCGGAGGCCCGTTTCGGCCGCCAACCGCGCTTAGGGTCACGGCTGTTGACCGAGGCACTTTTCGATGCTGCCGCTGCACCGGCGGATCGGCTTTACCAAGAGGTTTCTGATGTCCCGAAAGCGAATTGCCCTGGCCTGCGTGGCCGTAGTCGTCGGAGTCTGCTCCGTCGTCGTACCCGTTGCCGCCAACGCGGGAGAGGAAGAGGGTGGCCTCAGCGCCTCCTGCCGCGTCGCGGACCAGGCCACCGTGTGGTGGGCATCCGGCGAGGTCTCCCTGGCCAACAAGGGGGACCGGCCCGTACGGGACTGGACCGCCGAGTTCGACGTGTCGCAGGGGCAGGTCACCCTCGACAACCCCTGGGCGTACGAACTCCGCCAGACCGGCAAGCACGTCACCATCAAGCCGATCGCCGACCGCGCCGACGTGGCCGCCAAGGGCAACCGGGCCGTCAAGGTCGGGGTCAACCCCGCCGGCAAGGGCATACCCAAGATCAGCGGATGCCGCGTGAACGGCCCGTCGGGCAACGGGAGCGACACCGGCACGAACACGGCCGTCCCCGCCGACAGCGGCTCCTTCGTCAAGGACGACACCGCCGTCCACCTGATGTGGAAGCCGCCCACCGGCGGCGCCGAGGTCGTGCGCTACGAGGTCTTCCAGGACGGCAAGCAGGTCAAGACCGTCAAGGACACGATGACGGACATCGAGCGACTGGCCCCCGCCACCCGCTACGCCTTCAAGGTCCGCGCCGTCCGAGCCGACGGTCGCACCACCGGCTTCAGCAAGGACATCGTGCTCACCACCCTCGCCGCGCCCGGCCAGGACAAGGCGAAGCCGGTCATCCCCGCGGACCTGGAGGCGACGGCCTCCGGCCCATACCAGGCCTCTCTGCGCTGGCGCGCGGCGACCGACGACGTCGCCGTCACCGGCTACCGCATCTACCGCAACGGCGCGAAGGTCCAGGAGGCGGACGCCAAAGCCACCTCGGCCACCGTCTCCGGCCTGACCGCGAGCACCGCCTACCGCTTCAAGGTCACCGCTGTCGACGCCTCCGGCAAGGAGTCCGACCCGACGCGCGAAGCACAGGTGACGACCACCGCGGCCCCTGATGGCAATGGCGGCAAGGCCGCCCCCGGCGACTTCGCCGCCACCACCGCCACGAAGCAGGACGGCGGTGTCACCCAGCACTACCTGAACCTCACCTGGTCCGTCCCGCAGGGCGTCGGCCAGATCACCTCCTACCAGGTCTACCTGAACGGCAAGCCCGCCCAGACCTTCATGTGGGGAACCGGCGACCCCGTGCTGCCGGTCCCGACGACGAAGGGTTCGCGCGAGGTGCTCGTCGGCTCCCACCCCGGCACGACGTACACCGTGAAGATCCGGGCGCGGCTCGGCGACGGCACGTGGGGCGCGTTCTCCCGCGAGCTGACCGTGAAGACCGGCGGCTGACCCGCCCGCCCGCCAACTCACACACACGACCGACCCCATGACCAGGAGCATCCCCCTCATGAGTACGACCCGCCCCGCCGCCACGACCTCTCCCGACCCGGCAGCACGGCCCCCGGCCCGCCGCACCGCCCTGCGCCTCACCGCGCTCGTGGCCCTCCCCCTCGCCGTGAGCACCCTCGGCTCCGCACCCGCCTCCGCACACGGCTCCACCGCCGACCCGGTCAGCCGCAGCGTGGCCTGCACCAAGAACCCGAAGGCGAGCGAGGCCTGCCGGCTCGCCCTCGCCCAGAGCCCCGGCATCCCCGGCGACTGGAAGTCGATCGTCCAGGGCCGCGCCATCGACCACAGCACCCCGACCTCCTCCCCGCAGCACCGCTCCCGCATACCCGACGGCAAGCTGTGCAGTGCCGGCAACGCACAGTTCTCCGGCCTGGACCTGGCGCGGGACGACTTCCCCTCGACGACACTCCCCGGCGGCGCCGAATACGACCTCCGCTACGACATCAGCGCGCTGCACAACCCGTACCGCATGGAGATGTACGTCACCAAGGACGGCTACGACCCGAAGAAGCCGCTGAAGTGGTCCGACCTGGAGGACACCCCCTTCCTCAGCGCCGACAACACCGCCGCCACGGCGGCACCCTCGGGCTTCCTCGGCGCGAAGGCATTCACGTTCAAGGCGGTGCTCCCCGAAAAGAAGGGCAAGCACCTGATCTACACGATCTGGCACGGGCTGAAGCGGCCCGACGGCTCCTTCCAGAGCGAGGAGGCCTTCTACTCCTGCTCGGACGTCACCTTCAAGTAGGCGGACGCCGGCAGGCCCCGCAGCCCCGAGCCCGGGTACGCCCTCCCCGGGCCCGGCGGTTCAGCCGCCTCCCCAGGCATCGGCGCCCCGCGCCGGTGCCGAGGGGGCACGTCGCGGGCCGCATCGACACCGCCGGCCTCACCTTGGCTGGACCCCTATCACGTCCCCGCAGGCCTCTCGCCCGCCGCGCGCGCGGACGCCAGAGCCTTGCGCTCATCGAGCGGGTGGCCACGGTGAGCGTGCTCGCCCTGGACGGTGTGCCAACGCTCCACGTACAGACGGATCCGGGTGAGAACGAGAGCGTGAGGCGCCTTGCTACTGGGTGGAGCCGGATTCGGCTAACGGCAGGCCCCTGTCTCTCGGCCTTCCTCACTGTCTGACCCAGACCTTCAGGCCCTCGGGCCCCTACCTCCCCCACACTCCGAACCCCCACGGCGCCGCCGCCACTCTGTCAGCCGCCCCGGACCTCACCCCCTCCCCAGGTCCGGGGCGGCCCCACCCCGTCGCACGCCGGAGTGCGGGCGCCGCCCGTGACCCTGGTGTGGTGTCGGGGACCGGGCAGGTGGCGGGGCGATGGCTGTCTCTCGGGGCGTGGCGGACACCTTCCTCCTGCCAGCGGGCGAAGTGTGCGCAGACGGTGCGGTTCACGTGCTCGACTACCGCCCAGCCGCTCGCCGGGCCCAGGTGTCCGCTGCGCAGCCATTTGTGGGACCTAGCGTGGTCTCGCGGTGGTTCGAATATGTTTGAGTGCTACAACAGTCTTTGGGCCGGATCTCGGATGATGCCGACAAGCCTGCTTCACGGCCCGAGACTCCTGGCGGCGATCACAGCCGGCGAGTACGCCCTGTCGGTATCGGCACACTCGTCGGCACGTGGAGGCGGCTCATGGGTGGACCCAGCGGTGCACAACCGGATCCGCCGGTGATCAGGCACGTGCGGTACGACAGCGGCGTCCTGGCCGTCTCCTGGAGCGGGCCCGGACGGCCGAATCCCGCGCCGGCGTACGTGGTGCAGGTGGTGAACGGCGACCAGACGGTCGCGGAGGCCTGGGCCGGGGCTGCGACCAATGCCGCACTGCCGCTCGACGTGACGCCTGGTCAGGCCTACCACGCCCGCATCGGGATGTTCGTCGGCAATTCGGGGCCGGAGCTCTCGCCGCAGGTCGCGATCGTCACCGACACCTTCGCGGTCGACCGGGCCGAGACGGACCCGGTGACCGGCGCCCTGACGCTGTCCTGGAAGGCTGCGGACAGCGACGACTTCCTGGTCCGCCTCGTGGTCAACGGCACCGCGCCGGACCCGGAAGTCCCAGTCGCCGGCGGATCCTTCGTCGTCAAGCAGCCACCGCCGGCGGGCTCGACCGTAGCGGCCACCCTCGCCCGCGTCCGGACCGGCGAGGACGCGGTGTCCATCGGCCCGCACGGCCCCGGGTTCGCGGCGCCGATGGAGCGGTCCGAACTGCTCGAAGCCAAGTTCGACACCGCCGCCGGCCTGCTCGCGGTGGCCTGGACCGCCGTCCCCTCCGCGGACGCCTACCGGATCAGCGTGCTGAACGACGACGGGGTGCACTTCCCCGCCGCCGAGGTGCACGCGCCCGCGACGACGGTCGAGCTGGATCCCGGCATCGTCGGCCCCGGCACTTACCGCGTCGTCGCCCAGGCAGTCGACAAGGCGGGCTCCGGGCCGCCGTCGGCACCGCTCCAGATCCGGCGCACCCCGCCGGGCATCACACGGGTGACATCGGACGCCGCGACGGTCTCGGTCGACGTGGTGCCGCCGGACTTCGCACCCACCGCGTACGACGCCGTGCTGTACCGCGACGGCGTGCCGGTCCGCCGGGAGACCGTGAGCCCCGCACCGACGCTGTCGCTCGCCGTTCCCGGGCCGCTGCCGCCCGGGGCGGCGTACGCGGTGTCGGTGCGCGGGCGGGTCGGGCTCTCGGTCGGCCCGACGGTGACGGCCCCGGTCGTGCCGGCCACGCCGACCGTCGCGTCGGTGGTGTGCGACGCGGACCTCGTCGTGACCGCGACAGCCGGCGAGCTGCCCGAGGGGGTGCCGATCGAGGCGGTGCTGTACGCCGACGGGATTCCGGGCACGCCTCAGCGGGTGGACCCGGATGGCACCGCCGTGTTCACCGTGCCGGTCGGCGATGTCGTCGCCGTCGCCGTCCGCGGTGTCGACGGCGTGGCGACCGGGCCGTGGTCCGTGCCGATCCCGGTGCCCACCAGGCCGGCTGACTTCACCCTCGCCCGCGCCGACGGCGGCCGGGCCGCCCTGGCCTGGAGCGGGCCGACGGACGGGGTGTTCCGCGTCGCCGTCGGCGCCACCGCGCTCCTGACACGGGGCCACTGCGCCGACCTGCCGCTCACCGCCGGCCAGGCCACCGTCGCCCAGGTCGTCGGCGTGGCGAGGGGACCGGTGGCGCCTCTCGACCTGGTCACGGCCGGTCCACGGCTCAACGGCGTGGCCGTCGGCGCCGACCGGAGCGTGACGCTGGCGTGCACGCCACCGAAGTCGCCGTCGTTGACCGGCGTGCGGCCCGTGGTGCGCTGGGACGGCACCGAGGTCGAGCTCTCGGCCCAGCCGGTCACCGGTGATCCGATCGTCCTGACGCTGCCGGACGGCATCCCCAACACCGCCACGCTCGCCCTGCGGGGACTGGCCGGCGTCGCCGTCGGCCCACCCGGCAACGCCGCCGCGCTCCTCACCGTCGCACCGACCGGCGTCAGGGTGGCATACGACGGCGCCGACCTGCGCGTCTCCTGGGAGGCGCTGCCCTCGCCGCTCGTGGACGGGTACCGGGTCAGCACGGTCGTCGACGAGACCGTGACCACGCTCGGCGACACGACGACGGCCTCGGGCAGCTGGCCGGTGGAGATCGAGGACACCTCCACCACGGTCGTCGTACAGGCGCTCGCGTCCCTGGCGGTCGGGGCACCGTCGGAGCCCGTCCCGGTGTTCACCGAGGCACTGTTCGTCGGCCCTACGTACGTCGCGCCGCAACGCGGTCCACTGCTGACGGCGGCCGACATCACGCTCGGGCTGCCGGAGCTCTTCCTGACCCGGCAGGTCGACGGGATCGAGCTGCCGCTCGGCTTCGTCCTGACACCGGCCGACGCCGGGCCGTACGTGTACACCTTGCTGATCCCGGAGACCAGCCCGGTGTGGAACTTCACCGACCGCCCCGACGTGATCGCCAAGTGGGCCGCGCTGCTGGCCCAGCTGCAGCCGTTCGGCATCACCCCGTACGGGGTCGCGGCGCTCACCGAGGCGGTGTCGCGGTCGATGCCGCAGACGTTCGACGAAACGCTGTACTTCGCCTACGGGCTGCGGTTCGACCGCGGCTGCTTCGACCTGCGCCCGGGCATCGTGCTGCGCGTCGAGTACGAGGGCTACCAGATCGCGTCGGGCGCCCAGGGCAACCCGTTGTCCGGGTTCGTCACGGGCGGCGTCGCCGACTACGAGGTGGCGTCCTACGACAACTCGGGCACCTGGACCAACGGCCTGGACGCCTTCCTCGCCGAGCTCGCGCGGCAGAACGGCGTCGACGTGCCGAATCCCTCGGGGCCGTCCACGGGGCAAGGGCAGCTGTACGGCAGCGCGGGAGCGTTCGACCTGTTCGCGAAGGCACTACGGCTGCCGTACGCGCGCCTGGTCTACCCCAGGGCGCTGCTGCCGACGACCACGCCGGGTTCGCTGTGGCCCCAGCAGAACGCCGTCCTGCTGGCGGCCACCACGCTCGGTGCGCTGGACGCGGCCACCGAGAACGTCCGCCGGCAGGACCCGCCCGGCGGTGGCGTCGCCGCGGCCTACCTGCGTGGTCGCGCGGTGGTCCGCGCGATGGTGCGGATCAGCGTGAACGGCGCGTCCCGGCTGGTGCCGGCGGGGACCACGCTCGGCAACGTGCTCGCGAGCGGGGGCCGGCGGCCGCCGGCCGTCCCCGTGCCGCTGAGCGGTGTGACCATGCACCGGGCGCGTACGGCGGCGGCGCCGGCCGACGGGCCGGCCGGCGACTGGCTGGTCGTCCCGGGCTGGCAGCCACGCGACCCGGCCGTGCTCGGATTGCCGCTGCTGCACGGTGATCGTCTCGATCTCGCCACGGGCCTCGGCTGATGACCGAGCCCACGTTCACCCGTGCCGGGGACACACCGCTCTACTGGGCGGATCCGACGGACCGCGTGTCCGCCTTCCTCGCCTCCGACCCGGGAACGCTCGGCAACCAGCCGACGCTGACCCGGACGTGGGCGGACAGCCGTGGTGCGTACCTCTTCCTCGGCATGCCGGCCACGGACCCGGCGGACTTCCTGGTGGCGCTGCGGACCTGGCTCGCCTCCTACGCACCCCAGGGCCCGCCGCGCTTCCTCTGGGTCGCCGACCCGACGGCAGCGCCGACCGCGTGGGTGACGACCGCACTGACCGCCCGGGAAGACCCGGACGGCACCTGGGCGGTGGACGGGGCAGCCTTCCAGCTCGCGGACTACCGACTCGCGTTGGCCGAGGGCGGCGTGGTCGCTCCCGCGGACACGGCGGCGGGCTGGGGCTTCGCCGTCGCCGACGGGGCCGACTGGTCCGCCGTCACGCTGTACTCGCCGACGGCCCGGTTCCCCGCTCGGCGCACGACCACGCTGCTGTGCATGGCGGCGGGGCACACCGGTGCGTGGCGGTTCGTCATCGACGCACCGGCCGGCAGCGGGGACGCGTTCGCCGGGCTCGGAGCCGGGCTGCGCTTCTTCACCCCCGGGGACGACGGCGTCGTCAGGACCATCCGGTTCGGCGTCGTACGCCAACCGGACCACGTCGGCCTGGATTTCCACGCCCAGATCGATCCGCTGCGGCCGCTGGAGGGCGAGCGCACCTCGCTGGGCTTCTTCGCGTGCACGACGGGCGGGGGCGATCCGCCGGCGCTGCCGTCGGGGTACGCCACGGTGCTCGGCCACGGCGTGGACCTGCGTCCGCTCAGGGCCAAAACGAGCGCGGCGAGCCCGGCCCGGCTGGTGTTCGGCCTCGCCCCGTACCTCTCCGACGAGAAGGGGAACGTCGGCTACTACCTGGTCCCGGACGGGCCGTTCGCCGTCGAGGCCGCGACCACGGGGTCTCGCGTCATCTGCGGCGTGTCCGGTCTGGAATACCTCGGTCTGCCCGATGAGGGCTGCACGCTGGTGTTCCTGCCCGGGCAGCCGGCCTACGCACCGCTCGGCCCGGACCGGACCGGCGCCGACTCGCTCACGCCGCACGGGACGACGTCATGGGTGTCGGTCGAGCAGGCCGCGGACACCGGCGTCACCACGTACTACAGCCAGCCGGAGGACGCGCCGCTGTACACGGCCGGCCCCTCGGCGGCAGCGGACAGCGTCGACCTGTTGGACTACTTCGAGGTGCCTGCCGCGACTGCGACCCGGACTCCCTTCCCGATGGCGCCGTTCCACGGGCTCGCCGACGACGCGGTTGCCGACGCGGTCGCGGTCGAGCAGCTGGCCATCGCGCCGACCCGCCGCGCGGTGCTGTTGCCCGGCGAGGGCAGCGAACCGGCAGGGGACGCCGAACCGACCGTGGCCGTGACTCCGCAGGGGCTGGCCGTGGGGGTGGCATCCGACTTCACCTGGAGCTGGCTCGGCATCGGCCACGACGGCGGCGCGGCGGCGAAGCCGGACCTGCGGTTCACCACGGTCACCGGCCGGTTCCGGAAGGCGATGCAGACCAACAACCTCTTCCTGGTCCTCGGCGACCCGGTGGAGTTCAACCGGTTCGGCTCGGTCGCGTACAAGCTCACCACGGCGACGCTCAACGTCATCGCCACCATCCCCGTGGACCACGGCGGCGTGCCGGAGAATGTCCTCACCGCGGTACGCGACGCGATGCACGACAGCGAGTACGACACCCGAACCGCATTCGTCACCGCACTGGTCGCCGCGTGTCCCGAGATCACCGAGGCGGAGCAGCTCGTCTTCCTGCGCTACGGCGGCCGGCTGACGCCGGTCGCCGGGGGCTGGCCGTTCCGGCTCTCCCCCGACAGCTGGCGGGAGTCGACGCACCTGATCGTCAAGTACGTTCTGGGCCGCTGCATCGCCGACCTGGTGGAGGACGTGTCGACCTGGGCCTGGCCCGAGGCCGCCTCCCGTACCGGCCGGCCGGCGGACGCCCAGAAGGCGATCCGCGATGTCATCAAGGCGGCGCAGAACGCGCCGTCCGGGTCGCCCTACGCGTCGTTCCTGCAGGTCGTCCAGGACCCGAACTGGACCGGTGTGCTGGCTCTTTCGGCGGAGGTCCCGCTGGACGAGCTCCCGGACGAGCTGCAGGTGCTCGCGGCGGGGATCGACCCGGCGCAGTTCGCCGCGCACCACTTCGGGCTGTCGCTCACCCCGTACCGGCGGGCGGACGGACAGTTGGTCTTCGAACGCTCGGCGATGTTCGGGCTGATCGACTACCAGAACCCCGAGGACCAGTACTTCAGTGAGAACGTCCCCTACGCCTTCCGCGTCATGCAGTTGACGGTCGGCGTGCGCAACTCCGCCGTCACGACGTTCACCAGCAAGGCCGAACTGCTCGTCAACCGCCTGTTCGGCGCGCCCGCGCGGCTGCTGCCGACCACGCACGGGAACAACATCATCCTCGACGGCGCGCTCCAGCGCCAACAGCTGCCCGACGGCACGACGCACGACACGTACGTGTTCTCGATGGCCGAGCAGAACACCTTCCAGCTCGACGGACTGGTGCTGCAGAGTGCGGAGTTGCTGTCGACGCAACTGGTTACCGCGAAGGCGTCGGATCCCATGTCGGGCTTGGCGACCGTCGACGCCGTCTTCCAGCTGGCGGGCAACCTGCGGTTCCAGGAGCCGGAGAAGTTCGACCCGTTCTGCTGGGGGGTGGACGCGGCAGGGGAGGACGGCTACCTCCGCTTCAACGGCCTGGCGATCGCCATGTCGTTCGACCTCGGCGATCCGGCCGGGACCACCAGGTTCACGCTGAAGGACGGCAACCTCTCGTTCGACCTGGCCAACAGCAGGGCGCGCGCGCAGTCGCTGGTCGCCCGCTTCCCTATCCGGCTGACCGGGCTGGTCGCCACGCCCGATCCGCAGCTCGCCACGGGCGGACCGCCACCGCCGCAGACACCCGCCGGCATGGGCTACGTCTCGGTCACCGCGCCGCTCGACCAGTCGACGCTCACCCAGCCGTGGTACGGACTGGACTACACCGTGGACCTCGGCTCGCTCGGCGCGCTCGCCGGGAGCAAGGCGTTCGCCATCCAGGTGCTCGCCGCGTGGAGCCCGGGCACGGCCGACACCGAGCCGGGGATCTACCTGGGGGTGCGGCTGCCGGGAGCCGACGGGCTGCTCGGGGTCAACCTGCCGCTGCAGGGCGTGGTGACGATGGGCTTCAAGTCGGTGGAGTTCCTGGTCGCCGAGGAGCCGCAGCTGCCGCGGACGTACACGTTGAGGCTGCGGGACTTCGCGCTGCGGCTGCTGGGCCTGGCGTTCCCGCCCGGGCACAACGACGTGATCCTGTTCGGCAACCCGGACCAGGGCGGCGCCTCGAAGGTGGGCTGGTACCTCGCGTACGCGTCGGACGCCGACCCGAAGCGACTGCCGCCACCGCCCGTCCGGGCAGTGCTGCGTTCCGGCAGAGGAGGCTGACCGTGCCGAGTCTGACACTGGTGAAACTGCTGTGGTGCGGTCAGGGCATGACCACCCTCGTCGAGATCTACGACGACGGTGTCGAGAAGGACGCGGCCGACTACCTCGCGCTGATCGACTGTGGCGGCAACTACGGGCAGCATGCCATCGACCAGATCAAGGACAAGGTCGGGAAGAGGACGACAACGCCCAATAAAAGCCTCGATCTGGTCGTCATCTCGCACCAGGACGAGGACCACAACGGTCTGCTCGGCTCACTGGGTAAAGAACTGAAGACGATCGACGCCCGCGTGGGTAGCGTGCGCATCGGCGGGCTCTCTTGGATCCAAGGCAACAAGGATACGGTGACCGAGTTCCTCACAGCCGTCAAATACGACCTGGGCACGGTCGTATTCGATGCGCCGACAGAGAGCAACTATCCTGGCGGGAGCGCCGCGCCCACACATTTCGCCGTCCACAAGGACGTGAAGTTTCGCCTCCTGATCTCGAACCTGGACGTCCCCGGGGCAACGGCCGACATCGTGAGGAACGGGTCGTCCGCAGTGGTGGTCGTGGACAACGGGGTCAACACGGTCGTACTTCCCGGCGACGCGACATTCCAGACGATGCTCGCGATCAATACGAAACTGGGCGTGGCACCGTTGACGCCCCAGGTCCTGGCACTCGAGGTCCCACACCACGGAGCGCTGCGCACGGCGGTCGAGAACTATGCCAAGTCCGGGAAGAAGAAGACGGACTTCACCTGGACGATCATCGAGGACTTTGCCACCAAGGTGATGAGGCCGAAGAGCGTGGGGGCGAGTGCCGGACCGTGGAACGTCGACAATCACCCGGTAAAGGAGGTGATCGATGTATTCGAGGGCACGACTGACACCGTCCCAACGCACACATACGTGGCCTTTGTATTCTTCCAGAACAGGTCCATGGTCCAGTGGGCCACCCTCGACAGCACTCGCGCGGTGCAAACCACCGTCCGAGAGCTGAAGGCAAAGCAGAAGAAGGCTCCGAAGAAGAGGAAACTCGGCCCGGGGGTCTCGGCGGCGGGCAACAAATTCGTTTACGGCGACATCGTGTACCGGCTCACGGGCACTCCGGGCCTACGACCGGAGGAGATGGTGGAATTCCGCCCGTGCCGGACGTTCGGAACGCACGGGCCGGATGAGGACGTCGTCCAGGCTCCGGAACCCTAGGCAGGCCATATGTCACTCGACGGCATCTACGACGCGTTCCGAAACGCCGCATCGTCCGGCCGGCTCCGCGGCGACGCACCCACCGGGCTCTCCGGTCTGCTGGGTTCGCTCGGCGTCGACCAGCTCGAGGTCGGTGGCGGCCAGGTGTCCATGGGGCCGGACAGCGTCTGGCTGACGGCCACCACGGAGTACCTCAACACTCCGTGGACCCTGCGGCTCACCGGGTCTGCACAGCCCGGGACCGACGTGGCGGCCCTGAGGCTCGAACTCGGCAGCACGACGGGGACCACGACCTGGACGTTCGAGGATGCGTTCGGCGAACTGCCGGGCAGCCGCCGTCCCGCCCAGGGCACCACCGGCGGACTGATCCTCGGGGCCTGCGTGCTCGGCCCGCTCGTCATGGAGCAGCCCGCAGTCACGGCCACGAACGTGCCGACCGGCACGCAACCACGGCTGTCCGGCACCCTGCTGATGCGCGGCAGTGTCTCGGTGCCCGGCAGCGACATCCTCGCCGGGTACGCCGCCTTCCTGGGCGACCGGCTCTACGTCGACGGTTCCGTGACGTTCCCGGCCGACGGGCCACCGGTACTGGACCTGCGTGCCGTGGCGCCGGGCGTGCGCCTGCAACTCGCCCAGTTGGACGTCTCCGCGGTCGGTCTGATGCTGACCACGGACTACCCGGACCCGTGCCCACTGCCCGCCGCGGGGGCGCGCCGCTCGGCGGTCCTGATGTTCGCCGACGTCACCTTGCCGACTAAGCCGGAGGAGACCGTCACCATCAGCGGCCCGCTGGTCTTCGGAGACCACGTCTGGCCGCTGTCCATCGATTTCGCCACCCCGCTCGGGCTGGAACAGGGAGTTCAGGCGCTGATCGCGATGACCGGCGCAGAGGGCACGGACTTCACGCTGCCCAGTGGCATCGCGCCGATCGACGTGTTCGGCCTGAAGAGCCTCGGCTTCGGCATCGTGCCGTCGTCCGGCAACCCCGACCCCGGAACCGGCACCGGCACCGGCACCGGCACCGGCACCGGCCTGTCGTACACCACGGTCCGCATCGAGTCGAAGCAGCCGTGGGACCCACCGGTGCCCTTCCTGACCATCGAGCAGGTCGGCACCAACTGGGTGTTCAGCTTCGATCCGGCCGGCCGGACGCTGGTCACCGGTGCGGTCTTCGGAACGATGCGGTTCGGCGAGAAGAACCGCTCCTCGCTGGGCGCCGCGGGGCCGTACGTCGTGGCGGCGGAACGTGGCGGCCCGCCGGGAGCCGGCCTGGACGACATCGTGGTGGCCGTCCAACTGACGCTGCCCGAGCTGGCGTTCACGGCGACCACCAAGGAGCCGTTCGACATCCCGATCTCCGAGGTGTTCCGCGCCTTCTTCGGCGGTGCCGGACCACCCGTGGGCCCCGGTCTGACCTGCGATTCACTGAACGTCTACGCCTCGCTGCTGCGCCACGAGTACTCGGCCGCGCTGGCCGTCAGCGGCGACTGGCCCATCAAGGCCGGCAACGTCACCCTTGCGCTGATCGGGTTGCAGATGCAGGTCCAGGTGTCGCAGAACAGCGTCTCCGGCCGGGTGATCGGCAAGGGCGAGATCGCGGTTCCGGACGCTGCGCCGATCGAGCTGCTGGCTCAGGCGGAGTACCCGGGCGACGGTTCCTGGGTCTTCAGTGCCATGATGGCCGGCGCCGTCGACCTCCCGCGTCTGGTCTACGGCCTGCTGGGCCAGAAGCCGGCCCCGTGGGTGAACCAGATCCAGATCGAACTCGCCGACCTCGGCGTCCGGTTCAGTACGGCACCCGGCTACCCGTACGCCGCCTCCGGCACCCTTCGGACGACGGTCGGCGAGACGCTGCTCGGTATGTCCCTGCGGCTGCTGCTGACTGCCGACATCGAGCGCGGCCTGCGCGCCTCGCCCGCTGACGAGCACCTGGCGATCGCCCTTCGCGGCACCTCGCTCGTGGACCCGCTGACGGTGCTGACCGGAAGCCTCTCCGGAAGCTTCACGCTCAACAAGCTGGAGATCACCGCCTCGGTGTCGGTCACCGACGCGGGCAAGGACTACACCTTCGAAGTCGCCTACGGCGAACTCTCCTTGGGTGCCGCGACGTCCTGGACCGGCGAGGGGACCGACCGGCACCAGATCCTCACCCTCCGCCTCACCGGCACGCTCGGCGAGCTGGTCACGTCCCTCGTCTCGCTGGCCAACCCGAACGCGACGTTCCGGCTCGATCCGCCCTGGGACTTCCTCAACAGCATCAACCTCACCGGTCTGGAACTGACCATCGACCCGACCAAGCAGAGGGTCACCGTCAAGCACGACCTGAAGCTGGACCTCGGATTCGTCAAGATCCAGTCCATCGGTCTGAGTTACGACCGATCGACCGGAAGCCCCGCGGTGAACATCGCGCTCGACGCCCAACTGCTCGGGGACAGCACCGCCAAGCCGCTGACATGGGATCCGCTCACCCAGGCACCACCCCAACCAGCCGGCCTGGGACAGAAGCTGTTCTCGCTGCGCTACCTGGGCCTGGGTCAGCACGTCTCGCCGAAGAACCTCACCCGGTACACCAGCATCTCCGCCGTGGTCGACGCGATGGTCGCGGCGATGCGACCGGTCAGTCCCGCAGCCGGCAAGCCGCCGATCGACCCGGCGACGATGGTGTTCGACGCGTCCAGCCAGTGGCTGTTCGGTATCGATGCCACCTTCATGGACACGGTCGCGGTCAAGCTGGTGATGCACGACCCGGACCTGTACGGAATCCTGCTGGCGCTGAGCGGTCCGCGGGCCGGCTCGCTCGCCGGGCTGAGCTTCGAGCTGCTGTACAAGAAGGTCACCGACGACATCGGCGTCTTCCACGCCCAGCTGCAGATCCCGGACGCCTACCGGCAGTTGCAGTTCGGCGCGGTGTCCGTGACCCTCGGCGTGATCACCGTGGACATCTTCACCAACGGCAACTTCCGGATCGACCTCGGATTTCCGGCACATCGCGACTTCACCAACTCGTTCGCGATCGAGGCCGGCATCTTCAACGGCCGGGGCGGCATCTACTTCGGCGTGCTGAACGGCGCCACCTCCAGCCGGGTTCCGCGCATCACCGACGGGACGTTCAGCCCGGTCCTCGAACTCGGTGTCGGCCTGTCCATCGGTGTCGGACGCACCTTCCAACGCGGGCCACTCCAGGCCGAGATGTACGTCAACCTCGTGGTGATCTTCGAGGGCGTGCTGGCGTGGTTCCACCCGGACGAGGACGGCGGGAGCAGCGAGCTCTACTACGCGTGCCGGGGCACGGTCGGCATCGTCGGCCGGCTGTACGCGACGGTCGACTTCAAGGTCGTCCGGCTCGACCTCAACCTGCAGATCTCCGCGATGGCAACCGTCGAACTCGCTGCGTACCGGGCGACCGTCGTGGCGCTGAAGCTCTCGGTGCGGGCCAGCGCCAGCGTGAAGATCCTCTTCATCACGGTGTCGTTCTCGTTCTCCCTGACGCTGGAGACCTCGTTCACGATCGGCTCCGACAGCACGCCGCCGTGGCGGCTCGCCCCCGGCGTCGCCCGCCGCGGCCTCACGGCCCGGAGGGCACGCGCCGCGTTCGCGGCAGCGGCACAGCCGCCGTACCGGCTGCACTTCGACCCGGACCTGCACGTCTTCCCCGACGGCCGGCCGAGGACCGCGCACCTCACGCTCGTCCCCGCCTACACCATCGCCAACGTCCCGGTCGACTGGACCGGCCGCACACCGCCGTCGAACGACGAGCCCGACTACCGCCTCGTCGTCATGCTGCTCGCCGACAACGCCGTCCCGGTGGACGCGGTCACCATCGCCCACACCGAGCGGCCCGACGTGTCGCGCAACCCGCGCGCGGACACAGCCGCCGACACGTCGTTCAACCTGCTCGCCGACGGCCTGCTGCGCTGGTCCCTCGACGCGCTCGGCGTCTCCTCGCCGACGGTCACGCTCGACGAACTGATGCAGCTGGTCGAGCAGTTGGCCCTGGACGAGGCCGAGGACGACGGTTTCACCTGGGCCAACATCCAGGGTTTCCTCACCAACAACATCCACCTCCGGATCAGTGGCACCCCGGCGGGTGACACGCCCGACGACATCTCCGGGACGCCGTTCCCGATGATCCCGGTGCTGAAGTGGACCTCGACCGGCCTGCCCGACCCGGCCGACCGGGACCGCGACTTCGCGACCTACCGGCAGATCGACGCGACGTACGAGGCCGAGGCCATCGCGTACTTCGCCGAGCTCGACCCGGTCCCGCCCGGCGACCGCGCCGCCTCCCCCGCCGTGGCGGACGAACCCGGCGAGTCCATGGCGACGTTCGTGCTGCGCGACTACCTGCGCATGGTCGCGCGCGCCGCCGCGCAGGCCGCCGTGAACCTGCTGACCACGTTCCCCCACGAGGTGCAGGAGAAGGACTCGCTCCACTCCATCGCGGCGAGCTTCGGGACGGCCACCACGTCGTACGAAGTCGCCGCCCGGGACAGCGCGGACCACCTCGCCTCGTCCCTCGGCGTCTCGGCGGCCGAGCTGCTGGCGCTGAACCCGGGCCTGCCGGACCGGCTGACCGCCGCGCAGGCCGGCGACACGCTCACGGTCGTGCTCGGCGTCACGGCGCAGTCGATCGCCGTCGCCAACCCCGACTGGCCCGTCGCCGCGGACGTCCCGGTCACCCTGGGCACGCTGCCGGTGCAGATCGGCGCGGGCCAGTCGCTCGGTCGACTGGCACACGCCTACCAGGCCGACCCGACCGCACTGCTCGACCACCTGCGCGACGCCACCCCGCTGCTGCGCGCCGGCGCGACCGTGCCGCTGCCGGGGTTCGTGCACGCCGGGCTGTCCGTCGACGACACCGCGGCGGTCTTCTACGTCCGGCTCGGGCTGACGCAGCCGAACGAGGTGCCGCTCGCCTGCTGGTACCAGCAGGCGATCGAGCGGCTCAACGGCAACCCGGCGCGACCGCTGCCCCCGACCCTCAAGGTGCCCGACGCCTACCAGAGCACCGCCACCACCACCTGGACCACCCTGCCGGGTGACACCGTCCTCGATGTCGCCGCGTACGCCGCACTGATCCAGAACGTCGTGCCCGGCACGCCGTTCGCCGACTGGCTGGAGGCGGTCCGCACGGCGAACGCGCCGGTGGACCCGGAGGGCGTCCGCCTTCCGGCCGACGCCGCGGCCGTGGTCCAGCCGAACGACACGCTCCGCACGCTCCAGGACCGGCTCCTGCTGCCCAGGGATCGGTTCGACACCTACGCCGCCGCCGCGGACGCGCTCGCACCGCTGGTCACCGTCGAGGTGCCGGGCGCGGTCGGCACGACGGCCTCCGGTCTCACCCTGCTGACGCTGGCCCAGCGGTACGGGCTCGCACTCGCGGACCTCGCCGAGCGGATGGCCTACGACACGGGCGTGCTGGCCGCCCGGCCCAAGCCGCGGCTCACCGTGCCCGACGTGCCCGTGATGGCCGTGGACGAACTCATCGCCGCGATGCACGACGGCCCTGCGATGTCCACCGTGAGCGGCCAGGTCGCGCGGTTCGCGCTGGGCGGGCTGCGTCTGCCCGCGCCGGTCCGGGGCGACGGCGCGTACCACGCCACCGGGCCGATGACCGGTGGCTACGAGCTGATCGGCCAGCAGGTCACCGGCCCGCCGCCACCCCCGGCCGGATCCGAGGACCCGATCGTGACCATCACCGTCGACAAGGCTCAGCCCGCCGACTGGCTGACCTTCGCCGACTCGGCCGTACACGACGGCGTGATCCGGCTCGACGCCGTCGAGGCCGACAACGCGGTCATCTCGATCACCGCCGCCGACCTGCGGGAGAAGTACCCGGCGACCGGACTGGTGCCCGTCGTCGAAAGCCCGCTCACGGCCCTGCCGCTTTCCCACGAGATCGGCGCGCGCCACACCGTCACGCAGGTGATCCCGTGGCAGACGACCACCACCGTCCACCTGCCCGCCGAGCCCTCCGGCCCGCCCTCGCTGTGGCCGCTGCCGAACGACCTGATCGCGCGCGCCGGGTCCGACCGCAGCGGCTCGGAGTTCCTGCTGGAGCAGACGACACCACAGACCGGCGCGGACGCCCGCTACACGGAGCTCGGCTGCTACGCGTGGGCGACCCTGGTCTCGTTCACCGTCCGCCGCGTTCCGGGCCTCGCGGGGACGGTCGAGGTGCTCGGCGCGGACACCGCCGACCGGCAGCGGATCGCGCAGCTCCTGGAGTACCTGCGGAGCATCCCCGAGAAGCCGGCGACCGGCGCCTTCCCGCCGGCGCCGCCCGGCGAGCGCCCGCTGCTCACCCTGCTCTGGCAGCTTCCGCCGTCACCCGGCCTCAGCCCGGGTCTGACCTCGACACCACTCGTCGCCGACCGGACCTTCATCGTCCAGACGAACCTGTCCACCGAGACGCGCAGCGGCCCCACGGCCGAAAGCGCCACCGCGGGACAGCATTTCGCGGCCATCTCCGACTGCGAGCGGTTCCTGACGCTGCTGTGGGAGTGCAGCGTCGTGGGCGGTGGCGGCTACTGGATGCAGTACCGCGGCAAAGTTCCCGACTCGGTCTTCGACCAGGACGGGCTCGCCCAGCTGTCGCTGCTGGTGCAGCTCTCGTCGCAGTGCGGTGCCTCACCGGACCGGCACCTGTTCGCATTCACCAACGTCGCGGTGGTCGGCGACGGGGTGGATCCGGCGTCGGTCGCGCTCGCCGCGCGTGCGGTCAACCCGCGCGAGCTGCGGCCCGTCGCCTCGGTCGAGCCCGGTCAGGTCGGGTTCACCGCGCGGTTCGCCAACCCGCTGGCCGACGACACCCCGCAGGGCCGGTTGCGCCGCCTGTACGGGCTGCTCGGTTTCCAGCTGGACCCGACGACGGACTTCCGCGGCAGCGGCGAGGGCCGGGCGGTGTCACCGAAGCCTGCGGACGGTACCGACGAACTCGGGTTCCTGGAGGCGAGCGAGGCTGCCGAAGAGGTCTGGGACCTGACCCGGATCGTCGACATCAGCCGGTTCGCCGTGCGGCACGCCCCGGCCGTGCCCACGGCACCGCCCTCCGTGGGCAACCCGTACGCCGGCGTCACCGCCGGCGCGAAGAGCCGGGTCTCGGTGTGCTTCCAGGATGTTTTCGGCAACCGGTCGGGCAGTGCGAGCCAGACTCCCGTGCCCGTCCGCTACACCGACCCGGTCATCGGCGTCGGCGCCTGGCCGTCGACCACCCTCCACTACACCGTCGAGCGGTCGGGCGTCCTGGCGGACCTCGCCGTCGCCGTCGACCTCCAGGCCGTCACCTACCAGCCGGGCGCGGCCGACCCCGGCAGTGCGGCCGCCGACGCGGCGACGCGCGACCGGGACCGTCTGGTGCCGGTCTACTACCAGGTCACCCAGCCCGACGTCCGGGCCGCGCTGCTCACCTCGCTCCAGCAGGATCCCGGATCGGAGCCCACCCCGCTCCCCGTCGACGTGGCCGTGCTGGGCCGGTACGTCATCGGTGCCCACGCGCTGCTCGGCTCGCTCGCGAAGATCGCTTCCGCACCCGCCACCGACGCCGCGACCCTCGACGGCCTCTGCACTGCCTATGGCGTCGGCTTCGACGAGCTGGGCACGGCGAACGCGGGCACGGCCATCAGCGCCATGCTCGACGCCGACGAACTGGCGGTACCGGTGAGCGCGGCGTTCCGTAACCAGGACACGATCGCCGGGTTGTGCGACGCGGTCGACCCCTCCCTCGACCCGGAGCGGGTGCTGCTCGACGAGGACAACACCGTGCTGCCGCTCAACCCGTCCGTCGAGCTCGTCACCCCGCCGCGCGACGCGGTGGTGCCGCCCGAGTCGCCGCCGGCCGATCAGCTCGCGGCGGCGCTGCGCTGCACCCTCAGGACGCTCGTGACGGCCAATCAGGACCGTCCGGGGCTGCTCACCCCGGGGTTCGTCTTCGACTGCAACGGTGTCAAGGTCCAGGTCTCCTTCGAACGGCCGGCCAGCGAAGCGACACTGGCGGGCGTCGAGTCGGCGTTCCGGGACCTCGGTGTCCCCTTCGACGCCGCGCAGGTGGTGTCGCTGAACGCCGAGAAGCCGGGCATGTTCCGTGCGGGCGCGGCCCTTGAGGTCACGGGCTACCTCGTCGCGAGCGGCGACACCCTGCGCGACAACCGGGCAGGCCTCACACCCGACCGGCTCGCGGGGCTGAACACCACGACCGTCGGTCTCTTCACCCCGGGCACCCCGGTGTTCCTCACCACCGCGCCGACGCCCGTACCGGCGGGCGACACCCTTGAGCACTTCGCCGCGGTGAACGCCACCACGCCCGGCGCGCTGTTGCGGCACAACGGCCCGGTCGCCCTCTCGACCGGTTCTCCCCCGGTCGTGCCCGGGATGTGGGCGTGGCCTTCGGACCCCGTCGCTCTGCGGGTGCCGTACACCGTGCGCGAGGGCGACTCGCTCGACGCCATCGCCGCACGCTTCCCCGGTGCCGACCTATGCGAGGTCAACGCCCTGATGCCGCAGACCGTCCCGTCCGACGTCACCATCACGGTCGGCACCGAGTCGGTGACGACGGCGGCGCCCGCCTCGTTCGCCGAGGTCTGCGCCCTGTTCAGCCCGCCGGTCGGCCTCGCCGCACTCGCTGCGGCGATCGGCGAGCGGACCGGCGTGCTCGCGCCCGGAGCGCTGCTGGTCTGCCCGCCCGGCGTGCTCCCCGCGCAGCCCGCAGCAGGCGGAGTGACGCCGCAGGAGGCCGCCCGGCCGTTCGGCGTCACCCCGGTCGCGCTGCTCGCCGCGAACGCCGGCACGCCGGGCCTGCTGCTGCCCGGGCAGGTGCTGCGCGGGCAGCAGCCGGGCGCGGACGGCACCGCGCCCACCGAGACCATCGCGGCCTGCGACACGCTGACCGCCGTGGTCGCGAGGTTCCGTCGTCGGGGTGTGACGACCGGCGTCGAGGCCATCGTCGCGGCGAACGCCGACACCGGATTCCTGCGGCCCGGCGCGCGCGTGGTCGTCCCGCCGGCCACCGCCCGCCTCACCGGCCGGCTCGGCAGGTCGACGCCGGACGGCGTCCAGTGGTCGTTCCCCGAACCCGTCTTCCCGGTCACCGTGGCGCTGGACCTCTTCCGCGAACCCGCACTGGTCGACCCGGCGCTCGCCGCGACCGCGACGCGCGAGGCGACCGCCGTCCCCGTCGGCCGCAGCACGGACCCCGCCCAAAGCGATGCGCTCACCCTGGCGGCGTTCGCCGAGCAGGTCCAGCGCGCGGTGCCGGCCCTGCGGGTGGCGACGGCGCCGGGCGGCACATCCGCCACCGATGTCTGGGCAGTCGTCTTCGGCACGGGTGGCATCGAGAGCGTCAGCATCGAGCCCCCGATCGAGGTCGCCGGCACCAGGCAGCCGCGCACCTTCGCGATCCGCCCGCTCGCCACCACGCTCATCGCACGGCAGCACGTGTACACCCCCGGGTTCGACGTCCGGACCGGGCTGCTGACGGAGGGGCAGACCCGCGACTACCAGGGCATCGACCTCGAACTCTGGGCCCAGGGGTTCCTCGCGGACGTGGAGCTGCTGCTGTCGGCCGCGTACGTCCAAGGTGCCTACGAGCTGGGCCGGGACGTGCTCGACGGGATCATCGGCATCAAGAAGACACTCGCCGGTGCTGTCGCGGCGGGCCTGGACTACGTCCTCGCCGGGGAGGGGCCGGACGCCGGATCCGATCCCAAGCGCGCGGCGGCCGTCGAACGGCTGCGTCAGGAGCTGCTCGTCTCGCTGACCCGCGGCTACGCGACCTCGGCCGTGGTCCAGTACGACACCAGTGCGGCGTCCCCGTGGGCCGACCCGTACGCGCGGCTGTCCGGCAACCCGGTCGTCGACTACCGGGACGTCCCCGCACACCTGCGGACCGCGACGGTGTCGAACGGCAAGGTCTCACTCGCCGACGGCGACTCGCAGATCAGTTTCCTGATCAGCGTCCCCGACGTGGCCGAGCACGCCGCGCTCGACCTCACCCTCGACTTCGCGGGCGTCGAGCTCGAGTTCGGGATCGAGCGGGAGGTCGAAGGCTACGACCGGTCCGACTGGCTCACCTTCGTCGCGCCGCTCGCCTCCGGCTCACCGCCCGCCCTGGACTTCGGCCTCGGGGCTCCGCGCGTACCGATCCCGCTGCGCGCGTACCCTCCGATGCCGATCCTGCTCGACCAGCACGCCGACGTGCCCACCCCGGACGCCGGGCTCGGCGACGCGCTGCACTGGCGGTACCGGTGTTCGGTGCAGCATCAGTCGGCCGAGCAGGACACCGTCGAACTCCAGGTCACGTACAACCAGTCGACCCGCGCGCCCGCCGTGGCACCGGCAGACGACCTGTTCGGTGCCCTGGCGCAGTACACCGCGGTGTCCGCTCCGCTGCTCGGCCTGCTCGCCGGGCTACCCGACTGGGAGGCAGCCGACCCCGACAAGCGCACCGCCATGAGCAACGCGCTGGGCACGTACCGGACGCTCGCCGCCGCTGTCGCGCAGGCCTGGACCGCGCACTGGGCAGATGGTCCCGCGCCCGTCCTGGTGGCCCCCGTCGCGGCCGGGGGGCCGGTTCCGGACGTCTACCGGTACGCGCTCGGTCTCGACGCCGAGAACGGCTGGTACACGACGCTGCGGCTGACCCGCACGCTGGAGTCCGGCCCGGGTGGGACGGGCTGGCCGGAGAAGATCGTGTGTGTCACGGCGGCCGGTGAGCGCCACGAGCTCACGCCCTGCGATCCCGGGGCGTGCGGGTGCATCGACGCCGACCACTGCCGGTGCTACGCGTTTGCGCTCCAGGCGGTCGAGGCCTTCACGCTGCTCACCTTCGAGGTCACCTTCCCGCGCGTCCACATCGCCGCGTACCAGAGTGCGTCGGCCAGTGCCCGGGTCACCCGCAACGCGCGGCTTCTCGGCGAGGGGTGGCCGGACACCGCGCGGTCCTTCGTCTACCGGACGCCGGAGGTCGGCCACCCCCAGCCGGTCGTGCCGTTCATCGACATCACCAGCGCCATCGCCATCGGCCCCTGGGATCCGCGCGACCACAATCCGCTCGCGCCGTTGTTCGACGAAGTCTTCGACGGCGACCCGTCCGACCGGACGATCGCGATCGGCGCGCGGTACGAGTACACCCTCGTCGCCGGCGAGCCGCCGGTCTCGGCGCTGCTGCCGGTCGTCCAGTCGACCGTGGGCACGTACACCACGGCAACCGTCCCGACGCTCACACAGGCACTCGTCGAGTGGAGCGAGCGCGAGCAGCCCGCGACGGAGGGCGGGGCCTGGGCCTTCCGGGTCAACCTCTACTCCTCCGTCGACCCGTCACTTCAACGGCCCGTGTTGCAGCTCAAGCACCTGTCGTCCGAGCTCCACGACCGCTGAGTCAGTGGCAGCCCCCTGCCGTCCCACTCCATGGCGAGGAGCCGTCACGCCCGTACGTCGGCATCCACGGAACCCCGTCCGGTCGCCTGCTGGGCGGCTGCCGGTCTGGGGCCCCGTGGCACCCCTGTGACCTGCATGGACGCCCGCTCAGGCGTGGCGTGCCGAATCCCAGGAGTGCCACAGGGCGGCATAGGCCCCGTCAGCCGCCAGGAGTTCGTCGTGGCTGCCGAGCTCGACGATCCGTCCGCCGTCCATGACCGCGATCCGGTCCGCGTCGCGCACGGTGTCCAGGCGGTGCACGATCGAGATGACCGTACGGCCCTCGATCAGCGCGGCGAGCGAGCGTTCGACCCGGCGCGACGCCGTGGAATCCAGCAGGGCCGTGGCCTCGTCGAGGACCAGCGCGTACGGGTCCGACAGCAGCAGCCTGGCGAGGGCCAGTTGCTGGGCGTGCGAGGGGGACACCGGGGCCGCGCCCGGGCCGATCTCGCTGTCCAGGCCGTCGGGCAGGGACCGTGCCCAGTCCGCGAGGAGGACGGTGTCCAGTGCCTCCCACAGCTGCGCGTCCGCCGCACTCGCCCCGGTGCCGTCCTCGGCAGGGTCCTCGGCGCCGCCGGCCAGCAGCAGGTTGTCCCGTACCGTGCCGGTGAACACGTGCTGTTCCTGGGTGACGAGCACGATCTCCCGCCTCAGCTGGCCCACCGGCAGGCCGGCGACGTCGGCGCCGCCGATCCGCACGGTCCCCCGGGTGGCGTGGTGTACGCCCGCGAGCAGCTTGCCGAGGGTGGATTTGCCCGCGCCGGAGGCACCGACGACCACCAGACGTTCGCCGGCGGCGATGTCGAGGTCGATGCCGGTGAGGACCTCGCGGCCCGGTCCGTAGCCGAAGCAGACCTTTTCGAGGCGGATGGCATGGCCGTCGAGGGGAGCCGGCGGCTGCGGCTGCTCGCGAGGCAACCGCTCGACACCGAGGATCCGGCGCAGCGCGGCGTTGCCGATCTGGAGTTCGTCGGTCCAGGTCAGGAGGTCGTTGAGCGGCTCACCGAGGGCCTGGACGTAGAGCACGACGGCGGTCAGCTCCGCCAGTCCCACCTCGCCCCGCTGGTAGGCGAGTCCGCCGATGAGGAGGGTGAGCGCCATCGGGACCATGGTGGCCAGGTCCAGGCTCGGGAACCAGATGGTCTGCAGCCAGGTGGTGCGCTGCCGGGTGCGCACCACCTGGTCGACAGCCGTGCCGTGGCGCCGGAGCCGGCGCGGTCCGAGCCCGAGGGCCTCGACGGTGGCGGCGCCGCGCGTGGTCTCGTGGGTGACGGCCAGCACGTCGGCCTCCTGCGCGAGGAGGAGCTCGTACGCGCGGGTGGCGCGCGGCCGGTACCACCAGGTGGAGAGGACGGCGAACGGTACGCCGGCCAGCAGGCCGAGGGCGAGCAGCGGTGAGGTGAGCAGGATGGCCGCGAAGGTGAAGACCAGGGTGACGGCGGCCAGCGCGATGCGGGGGACGGCCTGCCGGATGCTCTCGTTCAGCCGGTCGGCGTCGGTGGTGGCGCGGCTGAGCAGGTCGCCCGTGCCGACCGCCTCCACCTCGGACAGGGGAAGCCCGAGCACCCGGCGGACGAAGTTCTCACGGGTGCGGGCGAGGACGCGTTCGCCGAGCAGGGTGGCCTGGGTGCGGGCGGCTCGGGCGAGGAGGGCATGGCCGACGAGGATGGCGACGAAGGCGAGGGCGAGCACGTCGACGTGGCCGGTGGTGGTGCCGTCCTTGACCGACTCGACCAGGTGTCCCAGGAGTCGGGGGGCGATCAGGCTCGCCACGAGAGCCGCGGCGAACAGCCCGAAGGTCAGGGCCAGTCGAGGGGCCTCGCCGCGGAGGAAGGCGCGGGTCCAGACGCGGACCTCGGCCCGGTCGGCGAGCGGGAGCCTGCCGCCGCCGGACCCTTCGGTGGGTCCGGGGTCCGGGGAGGCGTCCGGGCCCGCCGGGGGGGCCTGGGTGGGGGTGGTGGTCATGAGGGCACTCCTGCGGAGCGGTCGGTGCCGCCGGGGGCGGGCTCCGCTTCGAGGCGGACCACGTGGTCGGCGGCGGCTCGCCACAGTGGGCTGTCGGTGAAGACCACCGTGGTCCGGCCGGCGCGCAGGGCGGCGACCCGGTCGACGATGCGGGCCTCGGTGTGGGCGTCGACCGAGGCGGTGGGGTCCTCCAGGATCAGCAGGTCGGGTGCCGCGAACAGGGCGCGGGCGAGGACCAGCCGCTGGCGCTGGCCGCCCGACAGGGCGCGGCCTCCCTCGTCCAGCCAGGCGTCCGGGCCGCCGGGCAGGGAGTCGACGACGTCGGTGGCGTCGGCGGCGAACAGGGCCCGGTCCAGGGCCTCCCGCGATCGGGCGGACCCGGCGGTCAGCTCCTCCCGTACGGTGCCGCTGAAGAGGATGTCGGCGGGTCCGGAACGCAGCAGCCGGGTGGACAGCTCGTCGGGATCCGCCCGGTCCAGGGGCACGCCGCCGAGGCGGACGGCCGAGGGACCGCTGCGGGCACCGGGGCGGCTGAGGCGGTCGGCGAGGTCGCCCGTACGGTCGGCGGGAGCGGTGACCACGGTGAGGCGGCCTGCCGCGGCGGTGATGCCGGTGTCGGCGTCGGCCAGTGCGAGGGCGCCGGCCGGCAGCGGAGCGGGATGGGCGGGGCGGACGGTCTCGGGGGCCAGCCGCAGCAGCTTGCAGACTCGGCCGGCGGCGACCTTGGCGAGGCTGAGGGTCTCGGCGGCTTCGGTGGCCGTGCTGACGGGCAGGGTGAGGAAGGCGGAGGCACCGTAGAACGCGACGAGTTCACCGGCGGTGATGGTGCCGTTCAGCGCGAGGCGGGCCCCGAGCCAGACGATGCCGACGGTGACCAGTCCCGGCAGGAAGACTCCGGCTGCCTGGAGCCAGGCCTCCATCCGGCCGGCGGACTCACCGGCCCGGCGTACCTGCTGGCTGGTACGGCGGAAGCGCTCGGCGAAGCCGGCTTCGCCGCCGATGCCGCGCAGGATGCGCAGCCCGGCCACGATGTCGCCGGCCTGGGATGTGGCAATGCCCATCTGCTCGCGCTGGGCCTCGTCGCGTTCCTGGAGGGGCCGCAGCAGGGGCCCGATCCCGAGGACGGCGGCGGGGACGCCGATGAGTACGGCCAGCCCGAGGACGGGCGAGGTGAGGGTGAGGGCCACGGCCACCACTACGGCGGCGACGACCGCCCCGACGGTGCGGCCGACGACCTCGAAAGCGTTGCCTATGCTCTCCACGTCGGCCGTGGCGGAGGCGGCCACGTCCCCCGAACGGGCCTTGCCGCGCAGGGTGGCGCCCAGTCGCACGACCTGCCGCATCAGCACCCGGTGGGTGACCGACAGGGCATGGGCCTCGGCGCCGACGGCGGCCTGGATGAGGCCTGCGCCGGCGAGGGCCTGGAGAAGGCCGAGGCCGAGGGCGAGCAGCGACCACAGGTAGAGCCCGGCCTGGCCGGTGTTGTGGCCGGCTTCGTCGATGGCCCGCCCGAGGACCAGCGGGATCAGTGCCAGGGGGACCATCCAGAGGGCGCCGAGCACGGCGGCGAGGACCAGCGGCCAGGGGCGGATCCGCGCCAGCCACCACAGGTAGGCCCAGGGGCCGCGGGCCTCCGCCTCGGGGACGGTGGCGGGGGCGACCGAGGCGTCGAAGAGTCGGTTGGTCACAGGTACCGGTCCCGGGTGCCCGCGCGGTCGACCTTCCCGGTGCGGGTGTGCACCAGCTCGGGCACGGCGACGATCCGGTCGGGCACGAGGGGGCCGGGGACGGCGGCCCGCAGCCGCTCGCGCAGCGCCGCGGCGGCGCTGTCGGCGCGCGGTCCGCCGGCCACCGCGTCCGGTTCCCGCGACACGTCCCGTACGTCGGGTGCCTCGGATGCCCCCGCCGCCTCGGGCGCGAGGACCACGAAGGCGACCAGGACCGTGTGTTCGCCTTTGGTGTGCGCCACGGCGGCGACGGCCGTCACGCCCGGAAGCCGTCCCACGGCTCCTTCGACGTCCAGCAGGTCCACACGATGCCCGCGGATCTTGACCTGGTGGTCGATGCGGCCGTGGAAGACGAGCGAACCCTCGGCGTCCTCGGTGACGAGGTCCCCGGTGCGGTACCACCGGTCGGTGCCGCCGCCGGGATCGGTTTCGACGAACCGGGCGGCGGTGCGCTCGGGGTCGTCGACGTACCCGGTGGCCAGCTGGGGTCCGGCCACGAGGAGTTCGCCGGGCCCGTGCGGCACGTCGGGCCTGGACACCACGGCCTGCCGTACGGAAGGCAGCGGGCGGCCGATCGGCACCCCGTCGGGGAATGCCGCGGCCGCACCCGGGCCGGCGAGGACGGCGCTGTGGGTGACCAGCGCGGTTTCGGTGGACCCGTAGGTGTTGAGCAGGACGACGTGGTCGGCGCCGAGGCGCCGCCAGCGCTCCAGCATGTCGGGCCGGACGGCCTCACCGCCGATCACGACGGTCTCGACGGAGCCGGGCAGGGCACGGCCGGTGTCCAGCAGATGGCCGGTGTAGAGGTGCCAGTAGTCGACGGGCAGGTTGACGAGGGTGACCTCGTGATCGGTCAGGACACGGTCGAGGTCCGCCTCGCTGTCCTCGTCGAGGACGACGAGCCCGCCGGACAGCAGGGTCGGCAGGATCTCCTCCAGGCTGGTGTCGCCGTCCGCCCGGTGGAAGTTGAGGGCGACGGTGCCGGGCCCGACGCCGTACTGCCGGCCCAGGTGCGGCAGGACGGCGTGCAGTGCGCCGTGCGGGACCACGGCCGCCTTGGGGGCGCCGGTGGAGCCCGAGGTGAACAGGACGTAGGCGGGGTCCTCCGCCCGCACGGGTGCGCCGACCTCGGGCAGAGGGGCTTTGGAACGGCCCCAGTTGGGCCGCAGGACGCGGTCGACGGCGGGCAGCCGGCCGGTCTCGGCGGTGGCTATCAGCTCCCGGCAGCCGATGGCGCGCAAGGCCTCGTCGGCATGGCCGGCCGGCCCGTCGGCGACCGGGACGTAGCCTCGGCCGGCGGCCAGGATGCCGAGGATCGCCGCGATGTCGCGGACGCTGTGGTGCGCGTGGACGGCCACCACCGGCGCGGCGCCCGCCGGGGGGCGGGTGGCCACCAGATCGGCCACAGCCCCTGCCCAGCGGGCCAGTTGGCCGTATCCGACGGTCACCCCGTTGTCGACCACGGCGGGCCGGCCCGGGTCCGAGCGGGCGATCGCGAAGAAGGGGTCCAGCATGCTGGGCAGGATCATGGCAAGTGTCTTCCGGTCCGTCCGTAGGGCGTTCAGCGGGTGGGGGCCTCGGGTGCACCGGGCACGTCGGGCCCGGTCAGGGCTTGGAGGAGGGTGACGAGGGCCTCCCGGTGGCGGGCGGCGAGCGCGCGCACGGTCACCTCCTCGTGCAGGGCGGTGGAGTACCACCAGTCGACGCGCAGCGTCCCGTCCTCGGTGGTGGCGATCACCTCGACCGGGTGTGGGCGCTTCCAGTGCGGAGCCGTGATGTCGCCGACCGGTTCCGGGGCGACGTCCGGCAGGAGCGTGCCCAGGGGCAGGGCGTCGGCGTCGTCGCCTTCGTAGTCGAACGAGACGTCGCTGGGCGTGGCGGCGCGCAGCACGGCTGCGATCCGCGGCCGGCCGTGCCGGGCGAGCGCGCCGTGACCCACGCCGCCGCCGGGCAGGGCCGCGAGGTGGCCCACGGTCCGGGCGAGGCGTTCGGCCGGGGTGCCGGGTGCGAGGTCCAGGCGGACGGGGACCGTGGTGGTGAACCAGCCGGTGGTACGGGCCAGATGCGTGTCCCCGACGGTCTCCTCACGGCCGTGGCGCAGTACGTCCACGCGCACCGCAGGCTCGCCGAGCCGTTCGGCCAGCACCTCCCCCAGGGCGTGCAGGACGAGGTCGCCGGGGTGGGCGCGGTGGGCGCGGGCCGCCGCGTGGAGGCGGCCGGTGAGGTCGGCGGGGAACTCCTCACGGTGGGTGGCCGCGGTGGCGGCGGTGTTCACGGCCCGCGGGTCGGCCACCGGGTGGTCCGGCGGCAGGGCGGCAGGGGTGCGGGTCACCTCCGTCCACCACTGCGCCTGCTCTTCCGCCTCGGGGGTGCGGGCGTGGGCCGCGAGGGCCTGCGCCCACTGTGGGTAGGAGGTGCCCTCGGTCGGCCACACGTCGCGCCGGCCCTCCTCCAGCGCCGTGTACACCTCCTCCAGGTCTGCGAGCATCACGGACCACGAGACCATGTCGACGGCGAGCTGGTGGACGGCGATCAGCAGCCGGCCGGGACGGGACGGGCCTGCGTCGAAGCGGACGAAGCGGGCCACACGGCCGGCGTGCGGGTCCAGGGAGCGCTGCTCGACCGCACATCGCAGGGCGACCGCGGCCGACAGGTCCGCGTCGGCGAGTTCTGAGACGTCGACGGTGTCGAGTACCGCCCCGAGGGCCGAACCGGGCGGGCCGTCGGTGGCCAGGGCGGCCGTCTGCTGCCGGGGCCGCCGGGCCGGGCGCTCCTCGACTGCCAGGCGCAGCGACGCGTGACCGGCGACCAGCCGCCGGACGGCCTCGGCGAACGCTTCGGGGTCGATTCCCGGCCGTGTGGTGAAGAGCAGGGCCTGGTCCCACTGGCCGCGCTCGCCCGTCTGCTCTTCCCAGGCCTGTTCCTGGGAAGGGGTGAGGACGACCGGGCCCTCGGCGGTGCCGGGCCGGGCGGCCGCGGCTCCGCCGCGCAGGGCGGCACACCGGGCGACGAGGGCGGCGAGGCGGACCGTGGTCAGCTCGGGGGCGAACAGCTCGCGCAGCTGCACCCGTACGCCGAAGGCTGCCTCGATACGGCGGGCGGTGCGGATCAGGTCGAGGGAGTCCACGCCGAGGTCGCGAAGCGGGGCGGCGGGGTCCGCGTCGGGAGCCAGGACCGCTTCGGCGAGCCAGTCCACGAGGCGGGCGTGGATCTCCGCTTCGGACGGGGCGGGCCCCGGGGACGCGTCGGCGGCGGGCGGTCGCACCGGGGCGGTCACGCGCCGGCCTCCCCGAGGGACCCGGCGGGACGGCGCACCAGGAACGGGCCGAGGGCGAGGGCGTCCAGAGGCAGCCGGTGGAAGGTGGCGAGGGCGTCGCGGGGACTGCACACGACGGGTTCGTCGCGGCCGTTGAACGAGGTGTTCATGATGACGGCGGCGCCGGTGTGCCGGCCGACCTCGCCGATGAGGCGGTGGTAGAGCGGGTCGACCGCGGCGGAGACGGTCTGCGGCCGGGTGGTGCGGTCGCTGTGGACGACGGCGGGCATGGCCGCGGCGCCGGCCTCGGTCACGGGCGTGGTGACGATCATGTACGGCAGCGGGGTGGCCGTGCCGATGAGGGCCTCGGCAGCCTCTTCCTGCAGGCTGGGGGCGAACGGGCGCCACGCCTCACGGTCCTTGATGCGGACGTTGACCCGGTCGCGGGTGGACTCCGGGTCGGGTACGGCGACCATGCTGCGGTGCCCCAGCGCACGGGGTCCGCCCTCGGCGCGGCCCTGGAACCAGCCCGAGACCCCGCCGGCGGCCAGCACCTCGGCGGTGGCGGCGGCGATGTCCGCGGGCTCGGTGTAGGCGGTGCCGGACGCGTCCAGGACGTGGCGGATCTCGTCGGGAGACCACTGCGGGCCCCAGGCGACCGAGCCGTTCATGGGCCGGATGCGATCGCCCTCCCGGGCGGCGGCCCAGACCGCCGCACCGAGCGAGACGCCCTGGTCACCGGCGAGGGGCTGGACGAAGAGGTCCCCGACCTCGGGCATCCGCATGATCTTGCCGTTGAGGGTGGCGTTGAAGCCGACGCCGCCGGCGATCAGGAGCGTGGTCTCACCGGTCTCCCGGAGGAGCCCGCGGACCAGGCCCATGACGGCCCGCTCCAGAGCGGCCTGCGCGGTGGCGGCGACGTCGCGGTACTCGAAGGGGTCCCGGTCGGTGACCTTGGTGTAGCGGCCGGCGCGGGGGTCGAAGCGGCGCGCGCTGCGGTTGGGGGCGTCGGGGAGCGTCTTCTCCAGGTGCTCCAGCCAGTACCGGATGGTGGCCGTCTCCTCGTCCGTGCTGCCCGTGGAGCGCAGATCGGGCGGGACGACGCCGACGGTGAAGTCCTCGTCGGTGAAGCCGAAGGCGCCGCCGAAGGTGAGGTCGCCGGGGGTGCCGTAGGAGGCCAGGCCCATCATCTTGCCCGCGGCATCGGCCCCGAGGCCGGCGTACTCGCAGACTGCGGCGTAGAAGTAGCCGAGCGACCAGCCCGGAGTGTGCGCACGCAGTGTCTTGATCTCGCCGTCGATGCCGACGGCGAGGGTAGTGCTCTCGTTCTCGCCCTGGCCGTCGAGGACGAGGATCGCTCCGCGGTCGCGCCCGGAGAGGTGGTAGGCGCTGGCGGCGTGGGCGATGTGGTGACCGACGAACGTCAGCCGGGGATCACGGGTGCGGGGGAACAGTGCCTTGGGCAGCAGGTGCTCCAAGGCGGCGGCGTCGCTGTCGAACCAGTCCAGGCCGCGGTCCGCGAAGAGGGTGGGCATGTCCCACCCGTGGGCGACCACGTCGATGTCGTCCAGGGTGAGACCGCCCTCCGCGAGGCAGTAGGCGGCCGCGCTGAGGGGCGCCTCCCCGTAGGCGTGCTTGTGACGGGTGAAGCGTTCCTCCTCGGCCAGGGCGATGACGTCGCCGTCCACGACGAGGCAGGCCGCACCGTCGTGGCTGGCACCGGGCCAGCCGTTGACTCCGAGCACACGCATGGTCAGTCCCCAAAGGTCGGTCGGGTTCCTCCGGATCCGCCTCGGGCCCGCGGGGCGCTCGGCGTCCGGTCACGTCAACGGATCCTGTCGGTCCACCGGGTTGTACACGACCTGGGAGTTTGTGCGGAGATCCGCGGCGAAGATCGCCGACGCCTCTTTCAGTACCGCGTTGGCACGCCGCAGCCGCTCGACCTCGCCGCGCAGCCGCCGCAGTTCCGCCCGCTCGTCGCCGGTCAGTGCGTCCCTGGCCGGGCGGCGCGCGGCAGCGACGGGCGAGGCGACGGCGCGGGCGGCGGCGCCGGGCTCGGCCCGCCGAGCCGCTACGAGGGGGCCTGGTGCGGGACGACGGCCGGCGGCCGGCTGGGAGGGGACCAGACCGGCGCCGCCCGGCTGGCCTCGGGCGGGATTGTCGCGTCCCTCCAGTGCGCTGCTGAGGAGGTGCCAGCGGCGGGTCCACGGTTCCGGATCACCCCCGCACGCGGCCACGTAGGCGAGCGTCACCTTCAAGGAGGGCCTGTGCAGTCCGCGGGCCGCCTCCGAGAGCGTCGCCACGGAGTAGTGGGCCCGTTTCGCCATGGTCCGGTAGGAGGGGTTCCCGGCCTGCCTCCGCAGAGCGCGCAGTGCGTGGGCGAACTCCTCCAGCGGTCCGGCTGTGGGATCCAATAACCGCTCTGGCCTGGGCATGCTTCTCCCCTGGTGATCAATGGTGTCGAGTTGAGGTGCATGTTTTCGTGCCGTACAACCTGGTCAGTGGCGCACGGGTCCGGCGTGACGACCGGTCCGAGGTTTCGGGGGCGACTGGAAACCCTCGCACCGGGACCTCTCGGACATTGGTACATGCCACTGACATATCCATCAATCGCCAGTCGACAATTCCGGCCACGCGGAGGCCGGTTCGTCCGAATAAGGCTCCCCTAACCTCACCCGCCGGGCCGCCCGTCCGGCCTCGTTCCCCGGACGTTCCACTTCCCGTCGCGGAACATTGCCGGTACGCGAGCGCCGCGCCACTCGTTGCCTGTACAACCATCCGCTTCCGGCGTCGGCTTGTACAGGGGCACACCTCCCGAGTGCCCCGTACAACCGGCCCTCGTGTACAACGCCGGGACTCTGCAAGATCGGTTCCTGTCAGGCGATACGGCCGAAACCGACGGGAATGGGTGGCGGGTTGGTGGACACAGCACGCAGCCAGACAGAACCAGCAACACTCGATGGCGTCTACGAGTACCGAAGCAGTCGGCTCGTGGAACCGGACTGGCGGCGCCTCCCCGGATGGCGCGAGGTCACCGAGGCGGAGTGGGCGGACCCGCAGTGGCAGCGCGCCCACTGCGTCAAGGACGCGAAGGGACTGCGCGCGGTCGTCGGCGACCTGCTCGACGAGGCGTTCTACGAGGACTGGGAACAGGACCGACTGCACCGTGCCACCATGTCGGTGCTGCTACCGCCCCAGATGCTCAACACCATCGCCCCGGAGGCCGCGGCGGCCCGTCCGGGCGAGCTGACCAAGGCTTTCTACGACGACCCCGTACGCCGCTACATGCTGCCGGTGTTCTCCGACCGGCACCCCCACTGGCCCTCGCACCCGATGGCCAGCCGGGACTCGTTGCACGAGCAGGACATGTGGGTGGTGGAGGGTCTCACCCACCGCTACCCCACCAAGGTGCTGGCGGAACTGCTGTCGACCTGCCCCCAGTACTGCGGGCACTGCACCCGGATGGACCTGGTGGGCAACTCCACACCCCAGGTCTCCAAGAACAGGCTGCAGCTCAAGCCGGTCGACCGGGCCGACCGGATCCTGGAGCATCTGCGCTCCTCCCCCGGCATCCGGGACGTGGTGGTCTCGGGCGGCGACCTGGCCAACATGCCCTGGCCGCGGCTCGAACGCTTCGTGGACAGCCTGCTGGACATCGACTCGATCCGCGACATCCGGCTCGCCAGCAAAGGGCTGATCGGACTGCCCCAGCACTGGAATTCCGGCCCGGTGCTCCAAGGCGTCGAGCGCATCGCCCGCAAGGCCCGCTCCCGCGGGGTGCGCGTCGCGCTGCACACCCACGCCAACGCCGCGCAGCAGGTGACGCCCGGGGTGGCGCGGGCCTCCTGGGCCCTGTTGGGCGCCGGTCTGCACGACGTGCGCAACCAGGGCGTGCTGATGCGCGGGATCAACGACAACGCGCACGACCTGCTCGACCTGTGCTTCGCGCTCATCGACCACGCCGGCATCACTCCGTACTACTTCTACATGTGCGACATGATCCCGAACGCCGAGCACTGGCGCGTACCGCTGCACCGCGCGCAGCTGATCCAGCATCAGATCATGGGCTACCTCCCGGGATTCTCCACCCCGCGCATCGTCTGCGACGTACCGATGGCCGGCAAGCGGTGGGTGGACCAGGCCGACTCCTACGACCGCGAGCTCGGGGTGTCGCACTGGAGCAAGAGCTACCTCACCCCGCTGGAGGCGGCGGACCCGGACGCCCACAGCGGCTCCTACCACTACTACGACCCCATCGACACGCTCCCGCTCTCCGGGCAGCGCTGGTGGCGGGAAACCCGTCAGGGGTAGAGAAGGGACAGTTGCACAGCATGAGCAGTCTCCGTCCACGGCGTGAAGACCCTCCGATGCTGGAGGAGTGGTACCGCCGGCACCTCGGCCCGGACATCCACGACATCAGCTCCAGCGGCGTCCACCCTTACACCTTCGCCGAGATACGCGACCTGTGCCGCATCCCGGCCGCCGACCTCGACGAGATCGTCATGGACGACAGCGTCTCCCAGGGCGGGGCCGGCATCCGCCAGGCCGTCGCCGACCGCTATGCCGGCGGCGACGCCGACCGGGTGCTGATCACCCACGGGTCCAGCGAGGCCATCGCGCTGACCCTGAGCACACTGCTGCACCCCGGCGACCGGGTCGTCGTCCAGGAGGGCATCTACCATTCACTGGGCCACTACCCGCGGGCGGCCGGCTGCGACGTGGCCGAGCTGCCGGCGCCGGCCGTGCGCGACGGCGAGATCGACCCCGGTGTGCTGGCCGACGTGATCACCCCCGGCACCGCGGCGGTCATCGTCAACTTCCCGCACAACCCCACCGGCGTCACGCTGTCCCCCCAGGGCCTCAAGGCCCTGACGGAACGGACCGCCGAGACCGGCGCCGTACTCGTGTGGGACGCCGCCACCGCCGAGATCGCCCACCGCTGGGAGGTGCTCCCCGACCCCGGCGCCGACGGCGGCGACACGGTGTCCTACGGCACCTTCTCCAAGACGTTCGGCCTGCCCGGCCTGCGGGTGGGCTGGGCCGTCGCGCCGAAGGAGCTGATCACCGCCACTTTCCCGCTGCGCGACCGGACCACGCTGTTCCTCTCGCCACTGGTCGAACTGGTCGCCGAGCGGGCCATGCGCCACGCCGACGAGCTGATCGGCACACGGGCGGCCGAGGCCCGGCGCAATCTCGCGCACCTGGCGGAATGGATGGCCGAGCACGCGGAGCTGGTCCGCTGGACACCGCCGGAGGGAGGCGTGTGCGCGCTGCCCGTCTTCCGTGAGCTGGAGCGTGCGGCGGCCGGGCCGGAGGCGGTGGAACGCTTCTGTCTGGAACTGCTGGCCCGCCACCGCACCCTGCTGGTGCCCGGTACGGCCTTCGGCGTGCCGCACGGTGCCCGGCTCGGCTTCGGCGGCCCGGAGGAGGGTTTCCGGGCCGGTCTCGCCGGGTTGTCGGAGTTCCTGCGATCACGGGAGGCCGGGCGGTGACCGCCGTGACCGAGCCCGATGTGCTCGACCTGTGGGACCTCTCGGTCCGCGACCACGCCGACGGGCCCGCGCTCGTGACCCCGCACCGGGTGCTGTCGTACCGGGACGCGGACCGGCTCACCGACGCCTGGGCCACCGCCCTCGCGGGGCGCGGCGCCGGCCCGGGAAAGCTGGTGGGCCTGGCCTTCGGCGACCCCGCCCGCACCGTGCTCGGCATGCTCGCCGCGCTGAAGGCCGGAGCGGGGTTCACCGTCCTGGACGACCGGCTGCCGCCCGCTGCCCGCGCGGCGCTGGTGGACCGTACCTCGGCGGCGGTGTGGTTGGGCGAGGGAGGGCACGCGCCCGAGGGCGCTTACGTACCGGACGGCCCGGACCACGACGGCGGAGCCGGTGCCGACGGGACGGACGGCGTGGCGCCGCCGCGTTTCGCGCGGCGGGCCCGCGGGTCCGACGTGGCGTACGTGCTGTTCACCTCCGGCTCCACCGGCCGGCCCAAGGGCACCGTCGTCGAGCGGGACGCACTGCGCCGGTTCGCGAACGCGGTCGCGGCGCGGCTGGGGCTGACGTCGCACGACCGCTGGCTCCAAGTGGCGTCGCTGGGCTTCGACGTCCTGATCGAGGAGGTGTTCCCCGCGTTCGCCGCCGGCGCGGCCGTGGTGTGCCGCGACGACACCCGGGCCCTGGACGCCGAGGAACTGCACATCACCCTGGCCCGGACCCGGACCACCGTGGTCGAACTGTCCACCCAGTACTGGCTGGAGTACGCCCGCTGGCTCGACGCGAGTGGCACGACCACTCCGGAGGCCCTGCGCACGGTGGTGGTGGGCGGCGAACGGATGGACGCCCACCCCTACCGGGAATGGCAGGCACGGCAGCCCGCCGGCCTCGCCCACGTGTACGGACTCACCGAATGCACCGTCAGTTCCACCTTCTACACCGGGCTCCTGCCGCCCGACGCCGAGGAGGTGCCGCTCGGCACGCCCCTGAAGGACGTGGAGATCAGCATCCGGCAGGCGGGCCGCCCGGTGCCGGACGGCGAGACGGGCGAGATCCACATCGGCGGTCCGCTGCTGGCCCGCGGCTTCCTTGACGACGAAGCCGCCACCGCCCGCCGCTTCGTGCCCGACCCGTACGCCGGCGAGCCCGGCGCACGCCTGTACGCGACGGGCGACCTGGGCCGGATCGACGCCGACGGGCAGCTGGTCTTCCTCGGCCGGATCGACGACCAGGTCAAGATCCGCGGACACCGGCTGGAGCCGGCCCGGGTGGAACGCGCCCTGTGCGAGGTGAGCGGCGTCGGCCAGGCGGTGGTCTTCCCCGACCCGGAGACCGGCACCGTCCTGTGGGCGTTCACCGTGCCGGCCGACCCTGCGACGATGCCGCTGCCCGGCGAAGCCGCACGGCTGACGGGCGCCGACCGGGACGCACTGGTGGCGCCGCTGGAGGCGCAGCTGCCGGACTGGGCGGTGCCCCGGGTGCTGTACCGGGTGTCCGTCCTGCCGAAGAACCCGCACGGCAAGGTCGACAAGCGGCGGCTGGCCGCCTGGGCGGCCGCAGCAGCCCAGGCCCACACCCCGGCCCCTGCGCCCGGAGCGGGACCACAGGTCGGCCGGCACCCGGAGGCAGGCCGCCTCGCACACGATGTCGGGGAACCCTCCCGAGGGGAGCCGCTGGACAGCGTGCTGGCCCTCTTCCGTGAGGTCCTGGCCGCCCCGGGCCTCGGCCCCGACGACAACTTCTTCGACCACGGCGGCCAGTCCCTGCTCGCCATGCGCCTGCTCGCGCGGCTGCGCGAGTGGCTGCCCGCCGCCGCCGGACTGCGGGCGAGCGCACTCTTCACGGCTCCGACCCCCCGGCTGTTCGCCCGCGTACTCACCGACCGCGCGACGACCCGGCCCTGACCACCGCGTCACGCCTCACCGCGTCACGCCTCACCGCGGCAGCGCGGCACCACGCGCCCGCCTGCCGCCGACCACCCGCACCACCCGAGGGCCCGCGGCCCCGGCTCCGGCCGTCCGCCGGGCAGCAACCAATCCCGACCACTCAGCGAGAGTTGGCATGTCGAACCTCACCGACCAGTCCACGCCCGGCTACACCCTGACCGCCGACGAGGCCTCCGCCATCGCGGAACTCAGCCTCGAACTGGCGGCCCTCTACCCGTCCTTCGGCGACGCCGTACTGCTGCGCGACCTGCCGCGGCTCGCGGCCCGGCTGCCCGAAGGCGTGCAGCACTTCCTGCGCGACTTCAAGCTGGCCGACCGCCACGGCCACGCCGTGATCCGCGGTCACGACTTCGACCAGCAGCGCATCGGCCCCACCCCCGACCACTGGCGCGGCCGCGGCCGGCCCGGCCCCGAGTTCCCCGAGGAACTGCTGCTGATGCTGTACTCGGCGCTGCTCGGCGAGCCCTTCGGATGGGCCACCCAGCAGGACGGCCACCTCGTGCACGACATCTTCCCGATCCGCCAGCACGAGAACGACCAGCTCGGGATGGGCAGCAAGGAACTGCTGACCTGGCACACCGAAGATGCCTTCCACCCCTACCGCAGCGACTACCTGATCCTCGGCGCGCTGCGCAACCCCGACCACGTGCCCACGACGGTCGGTGAACTGGACCTCTCCTCGCTGTCCGCCGAGGACATCGACATCCTCTTCGAGGCACGCTTCCACATCGCGCCCGACGAGTCGCACCTGCCGAAGAACAACACGATCTCCTCCGCGCAGGAGGCGGCCCGGTTCGCCACCATCCAGCGGATGATCGACGAGAGGCCGCTCAGCCCGCTGCTCTACGGCTCACGCGTGGACCCGTACATGCGCCTGGACCCGTACTTCACCTCCGTGCCGGAAGACGACACCGACGCCCGGCGTGCCTACGACGCACTGTTCAAGGTGGTGGACGCCGGAATGCGGGAGGTCGTCGCGGACCAGGGCGACGTGCTGTTCATCGACAACCACCGCGCCGTCCACGGCCGGCTGCCGTTCCGGGCCCGCTACGACGGCACCGACCGCTGGCTCAAGCGGGTGTGCGTGACGGCCGACCTGCGCCGCTCCCGCGAGATGCGGGCCACGGCCGACACCCGGCTGCTGGGCTGACCCGCCGGTGACGCTCACCCTGACCGACCTGTCCCGGGACCCGTGGCTGCTGCCGGAGGTCGACGCCCTCATCGGCGCCAACATGCCCGCGTTCATGAGCTGGGAGTCCCCCGGAAACTGGCGCTGGCACGGCATGTACGACCGCTACGCAGGCCACCAGCTGTGCCTGGTGGACGGGGACGGGCGCCTGGTCGCGGCGGCCAACGGGCTGCCGATCCGCTGGGACGGCAGGACGACGTCGCTGCCGTCCGGCAGCGACGAGGTACTGGTCGAGGCCGTCGACCAGAGTCCGCCGGACCGCCCGGACGCCGTGTGCATGCTGTCGGTGTCCGTGGATCCCGGGCACCGCGCGGCCGGCCACGCGGAGCGGCTGCTCACCGAGGTACGGCGACGGGCCGCCCGGCACGCCCCCCGCGGGGTGGTCATCCCGGTCCGGCCCACCCGCAAGGCGCGTTACCCGCTGATCCCGATCGGCGAGTACACAGCCTGGCTCCGGCCCGACGGGCGCTGCTTCGACCCCTGGCTGCGCACCCATCTGGAGCTGGGGGCCCGGCAGCTGGGCATCGCCCGGGAGTCCCTGGTCATCCGTCAGCCGGTGTCCCGCTGGGAGGAGTTCCTCGGTCATCCGCTGCCGGGCCCGGGCGACCACCTCCTGCCCGGGGCCCTGGTGCCGCTGCGCGTCTGCGAGGACGGCCACGGCACGTACGCAGAGCCCAACGTGTGGGTCCACCACCCCGCCGGGCCCGGTACGCCGTGACCGGCCCGGGCGGAGAGCCCGGCACGCCCCATCCCGTCCCCCTTCTTCGACGAACCCTGGAGAGAACCATGCCTCCCGTACGCCTCGCCATCGTCGGGTGCGGCGCCGCCGCCCGCGGCTGCCACCTGCCCGCCCTGCCCCCGCTCAAGGGGGACGTGCAGCTGACCGCGCTCATCGACCGCGACCCGCGCCAGGCCGAGGCCGCCCTCGCCCTGTACCGGGAGCTCGGCGGCGCCGACGCCGAGCAGGTCGTGCTCGCCACCGACCCGGCCGAGGCCGCCGACGCGTTCGACGCCGCCGTGGTCGTGGCCCCGCACACCCTGCACGCGCCGATCGTCCAGGCACTGCTGGCGGCCGGCAAGCACGTCCTGCTGGAGAAGCCGATGACCACCTCGGCCGAGGACGCCCGTGCCCTGGCCGCCACCGCCGCGGCCGAAGGCGCGCCGGTCCTCGCGATGGCCCACCCGCGGCGGCTCTTCCCCGCCTACGCCTGGGTCAAGCGGCTCATCGACGAGGGCACCCTCGGCGAGGTGGTGCGGGTCGACTGGTCAGAAGGCCACCCCTACGCCCACGAACCGGTCTCCTGGTCGATGTTCGACCGGCGGCTCGCCGGCGGTGGCGTGCTCACCGACACCGCCTCCCACGTCTTCGACACCCTGCTGTGGTGGCTCGGTCCCGACGTGGAGGTGGTCCGCTACGAGGACAACTCGCTCGGCGGGGTGGAGACCGACGCCTCCGCCCACCTGCGCTTCGGCGCCACCGACGTGCACTGCGACTTCAGCCGGCTGCGCGACCTCGGCATCAGCTGCAAGGTCACCGGCGACAGGGCGACCGTGACCATCGGCACCGACTTCCCGGCCGGGGAATGCACGCTGGTCACTGCGGACGGGGTGGAACTGCACCGCGGCGACGTGCCCGCCGTCGCCCCGGCGCAGGACGAATGGGAGCTGCTCTTCAGCGAGCAGCTCGGCAACTTCGCCGCCGCCGTGCGCGGCGCCGCGCCCGTCCACTCCAGCCCGCAGGACGGCGTGCGCGTCGTCGAGCTGATCCAGGAGTGCTACGGCGGCCCCGGCCACGAGCGGGCCGCGCAGCCGTGGACCGTACGGGACGGCGAGGCCCCGGCGGGCCCCGTACTGGCCGGCCGTACCGTCGCGGTGACGGGCGCGAGCGGGTTCATCGGCGGCCGGATCGTCGAGCGGCTGGTCCTCGGCACCGAGGCCCGGGTCCGGCCCGTGGTGCGCGGCTTCGGACGGGCCGCGCGGCTGTCCGTCCTGCCGCAGGACCGGCTGGAGTTCCGCCAGGGCGACCTGCTGGACCCCGACACGCTCCGCGCGGCGTTCGAAGGCTGCGACACCGTCGTCCACTGCGCGTTCGGAAGCGCCGGCGACGAAGCCGGCCGCTGGGCCGCCTCGGTCGAGGGCACCGCGAACGTCCTGGCCGCCGCCCGTGCCGCCGGCGTGCGCCGCGTGGTGCACCTGAGCACCATCGACGTCTACGACCCGTCCGTCACCGGCGCCCTGACCGAGGGCTCCCCCGCCCGCACGGCCGACCCCGCCGACCGTGAGTACGAGCAGCAGAAACTCGCCGCCGAGCAGCTGGTCCTGGGAGCCCACGGCGAGGGCCTGGAAACGGTGGTCCTCCAGCCGGGCGTCGTGTACGGCCCGTGGGGCGGCCAGTGGACCACCGCTCAACTGCGCCGTTCCTCCGGCGACTTCGCGCAGCTCCCGTCGGCCGGCGACGGCGGCGTGTGCAACGCCGTGTACGTCGACGACCTGGCCGACGCCGTGTTCCTGGCGGTGGACACCGAGGCGGCCGCCGGTGAGCGGTTCCTCGTGGGCCACGCCGAGGAACTCCGCTGGGGCACCTTCTTCGACCGGATCCGCGCGCTGCGCGGCCTCGGCGGCCCTGCGTCGCCGCCCGCGGGCGAACCGGTCGCGGACTGGGAGCTGGAGCTGTACCGCTCCACCGCCCGCGCCGACTACGACAAGGCGCGCCGCATCCTGGGCTTCACGGCACGCACCCCGTTCGCCGAGGGTGACGCGCTGACCGGGCAGTGGGCCCGCTGGGCCGGGGAAGTACCGGGGGCCGACGCATGACGGGGGTCACCGACGTCCTGGTGGTCGCGCCGCATCCCGACGACGACGTCATCGGCTGCGGCGGGTCCATCGCCAAGCACGTGCGCGACGGCGCCCGGGTGACGGTGGTCATCGTCATCGGCCGCGAGCGCAGCGCCCTCGACGACGCCGTCAGCGATGCCGAGTTCGCCGCCGAGACGGAAGGCGCCGCGAAGGCTCTGGGCGTGCACCGCTGCATCCGCTTCGAGGAGCCCTCACGGGACTTCGTCCTCTCCCGGCGGGTGCACCTGGACCTGGTGCGGGTCCTGCGCGAGGTGCGGCCGCAGGTGGTGTACCTGCCGCACGACAACGACGACGACGTCGAACACCGCATGGTGCACCAACTGGCCGTCGAGGCGCTATGGATGGCGCAGTCGGAGTTCTTCCAGGAGACGGGCGGCCGGCCGATGCCGGCTCCCCGGCTGGTGCTGGGCTACGAGGTGTGGGCGCCGATGGCGCGCTTCCAGTACGCCGAGGACATCGACGGGCAGATCGAGACGAAGGTCGAGGCGATGCGCGCGTACGTCTCCCAGCTGCGGCACGCCGCATGGGACGAGGGTATCCGCGGGCTGGCCCGCTACCGCGGCGCGGTGTCGGCCGGCTCCGGGCACGCCGAGGTGTTCCAGGTGCTGAGCCTGGGCGGCATGCCCTCCTCCGGCCGGGCCGGCGGCGGCCATGACTGACCGCCTCCTGGTCTGCGGGATCGGCTCGGGCATGGACCGGTCCCTGTCCGAACTGCGTTCGCCCCGGCGAGAACTGGTGGTGGTGACCGACCACCCGACGGACCGGGCCCGGGCGGCCGCGGACGTCCTGCTCGTGTGCGACCCGAACGACGCCGTGGCGGTCCTCGCGGAACTGTCGAGGGCCGGCATCGACCGGATCGACGGGGTGTTCTCGCTCGGCGCGGACAATCCGCCGGTGATCAGCGTGCTCGCGCAGCGGTTCGGCCGCCCCGGGCTGCCGCTGGAGACGGCCCTCGACTGCACGCTCAAGGACCGGCGGCTGCGGATCCTGCGCGCGGCCGGGCTGGACCTGCCCCGGTTCGCCACCGCCGAGAGCGTCGGCGAGGCGGTGCGGGCGGTAGCCGAGATCGGTCTGCCTGCGGTCATCAAGCCCAGCGACCAGACCGGGTCGCTGGGTGTGCTGAAGGTGGAGTCGGAAGGGCAGGTGCGCGGGCTGGCGGAGGAAGCGCTGCGGCTCAGCCCCGGCGGGCGGATCGTGGTGGAGGAGTTCCTGGAGGGCACCGAGCACACGCTGGCGGCCTTCATGGTCGACGGCGAGCTCCACCGCTTCGGATTCGCCGACCGGGAGTACGGGCGCAAGGAGGAGTTCGCCCCGCACTTCTTCGAGGGCGGCGACACCCTTCCCAGCCGGCTGGCCGCCGAGCAGATCGAGGAGGTCACCGAGACGGTGCGGCGCGGGGCACGCGCCCTCCGCCTGGACCCGGCGGTGATCAACACCGACATCCTGCGCACACACGACGGCCGTGTGATCCTCCTGGAGATCACCTGCCGGCTGACCGGAGCCCGGATCGCCACCGAGGTGATGCGGCTGGCGACCGGGGTGGACCCGCTGCCCAACCTGGTCCGGCTGGCCCTGGGCCGGCCCCTGGAAACGGGCGAACTGACGCCCCGGCACAGCCGCGCCGCGGTACAGCGGTTCGTCCCGGCGGACGGCGGCGTGGTCGAGTGGGTCGGCGACCCGCGGGACGTCGCCCGCCGGTCCGGGGTGCACGACGTCTTCTGGGGCCTCGACCTGGAGCCCGGCACCGTGGTGCCGCCCTACCGCGGCGGCGCCGACGTACTGGCCGGGGTGATCGCCCACGCGGCGCACGCCGGGGAGGCCGAGGCCATCGCCGAGCGCGCCTTGCACGCCCTGCCCCTGCGGTTCAAGGCGGGCTCTCCATGACAGCGCCCACGCAGCGGGCACACCGTCCGCACACGAGCTTGACGAGGGAGAACTGAGATGGCCACCGACCTGGTGGACGAGGCGGCAGTCGAGAAGGGCATCGCCCGGACCAGCGTGATCATCGCCCTGCGTGACGACCTGCGGATCGCCGACTGCATCGCGTCGATCGACGAGGACGTCGAGATCGTCCTGGCACTCAACGGGCCGAGCGACGCCGTGCTGAAACTGATCGCCGAGCACCCCCGCCCGCTGACCGTCACCGAGATCGAAGACGTCGGCAACCTGGGCGCCGCCTACAACGCGGGAGCCGCCGCCACCGACCGGCAGTACCTGCTGCTGATGGACTCCGACTGCGTCTTCGCCCCGGGGGTGGTCCGCGCCATGGTCCGCGCGGTGCTCACCGACCCGGTGGTCAAGGGGCAGGTGGTGTACGGGGAGTCGGACGGAACGCTGAGCAAACTCACCGCCCGTGTGAGGGAGTTCGACGAGGGCGACTACGTCAGTGCGCTGTCCCCGCCGCTGATCTACAACCGCGACATCGTCGACCACATCGGCGGCTACCACTTCGACGAGCTGATCCACTGGTGCGAGGACCGCGAGTTCGACTTCCGGCTCCAGTTGGCGGGCATCCCCGTGGTGTACCTGCCGCAGGCGCGGATCTTCCACGACGCACAGCACGGCTTCGGCAACATGCGCAGCTACTTCCGCTACGGCGTCGGCGAGGGCATCGCCCAGGAGACCGGCGTGTTCACCACCCCGGCGGTACCGGTGGTGTGGCGGCTGTTCGAGGCGTCGCGGACGCTGGTGCACTGCGCCCGTGACAAGGGTGTGGGCGCGGCGGCCTACTACGCGCTGCTGAAGGCGGCCTTCCACACGGGCACCGTCCACCACCTGCTCAACGACCCGTACCAGGTGCGCGACCGCTACCCCGCCTCGGCGAAACGGGCGCGGATGGTGCGGTCGATCCCGCAGCACAGCACCAAGCTGAGCAGTGCCCAGCTGCGACGCCTGCGACGGGCGCACTGGGAGGCGGGCCGGCGGATCGAGAAGGTGGCCGACCTGTCGGTCTTCCACCCGGACGCCGCCGGCCCTGGCAAACCGTCAGCCGCCGGGCAGGCACGGCAGCAGCAGGCGTGAGGGGTGGTCGCCGCCGTGATGGACGGTGTGGTGGGCGAGGACCCGCGGGTGGACGTCGAAGCGTGGCGCGTTGCTCGCCGCGATCTCCAGACGGATCCGGTGGCCCGCGCGGAACACGTGACCGACCGCGCCCAGCGCGACGGTGACCTCGGCCGGCTCCCCGGGGGCGGATGCCGCATCCGCCCCCGGCGCCAGCCGGCGCACGCTGTCGCACAGCAGCTCGGCCCTGCCGTCGGGGTACACGTCGACGAGCTTGCCGGTCACGTCGCCGCCCGCCGCGTCCGGGGTGACGTACACCGTCAGGACGGTGTCGCCGACGACGGTCAGCGGCGCCGTGAGCTGCTCGCTCGTGAAGCACAGCACGTCGGCGCGCCGTTCCACCCCGCGCTGGTCCAGCGGACCGCAGTCGCCGCCGGTGAACTGGCCGGGGAGGGCGGTGGCCCCGCCGGTGGTGGGCACGGGGTCGGCCGGGTCGTGACGGAGCCGGTCGCAACCGGAGTCCTCCGGGGTGGGGCCGGGCGTCAGACAGCGGTCATGGAGGTGCAGGACGAGGTCCCGGGTCCCGGGGACGGGCCAGTCGGGGAAGACGCGCCACTCGTCGGCACCGGTGACGAACAGCCGTACCGGGTCGGCTTCCGGGGCATCGGCGCGCAGTCGCAGATGCCGGTCGAAATGGTCCAGATGGAGACCGGTGACATCAATGCTGCGTTCATCGGCTGCCAGCCCGTAACGGCGCTGCGGGAATATCCCGCCGGTAACGCAGTGGGACCACGGGCCGACCACCAGCTGCGACGGCGTTCCGCATTCCCGAATTCCCCTGTGATTCTCCAGGGCGCCGGCGAGGAAAATGTCGTACCAGCCGGTGAGGTGAAGTACCGGGACGTCGATCGCCGCATAGGACTCGCGCGGGGCGGCGCGCCGCCAGTACGGGTGGCCGCCCGGGCGCTCGCGCCATTGGCGGTAGTACGGAGCCAGCCGGTCCAGCAGGTCCGCGGCGGCGTCCGGGTCCCGGTAGAGCTCGTCGATCCGGTCGACGGCGCGGGCCACCTCGTCCAGATCGGTCCCGGTCAGCCCGGCCCCCTCCAGCAGCAGGTCGTAGAGCACCCAGTACAGGACGAAGCCAAGTTGGAAGGCGCCGCCCTGCCGGGTCCAGCCCTCGTCGAAGCCCGATCCGGCCACGTGCGGGACGATCGCGCCCAGGCCGGGCGGGCGTTCGGCCGCGGCAAGCAGTGCGGCCATCGCCTCGTACGAGCGGCCGAACAGGCCGGCCGAGCCGTCGCACCAGGGCTGCTCCACCGCCCAGGCAACGGTGTCCGCGCCGTCCGCCGCCTCGTGCCAGTACGGCTCGAAGGAGCCGTCGGAGCCGAACCGGCCGCGCACGTCCTGCACCAGCACGGCGTATCCGGAGCGGACCAGGCGCAGGCCGTCGACGGAGGCGCCGCCCGGGCTGCCCGACTTCCCGTAGGGCGTCCGGCGCACGAGCACCGGCACCGGGCCTGCGGCCTCGGGACGGTAGAGATCGGCACTCAATAAAGTGCCGTCGCGCATAGGTATTTTCAGATCGTGTTCCACCATGATTCGCACCCACCCATATTCCATCAGGACGAGGGAATTCACAATGCAGCCCTCAGGAATCCATTTCCTGGAACCGTTCTTCGAGACGGCGCGTACGGATCCGGCCCGCCCGGCCGTGGTCGACAACGGGCTCGTCGTCGGCTACGGCACCCTCGCCGCCTGGGTGCTGGAGGTGGCCGACGCCGTCGCCCCCCGGACGGATCTGCCCCAGCCGCCGGTCGGGGTCGTCGTACACCACTCGGCCCGCGACGTGGCGGCCCTCCTGGGCGTTCTCGCGGCGGGGCGCGCCTACGTGCCCCTGGAGGCCGGTCACCCCGGGGCCCTGCTGGAGTCCGTCCTGGCCCGACTGGGGGTCCGCGAGGCCGTGGCGACGGCCGACGCCGGCTGGCAGCCGACCGTCGCACGGCTGATCCGCCCCCGCTGGGCGCCCTCCCCGCTGGCGCCCCCCGTGCTCCACGACTCGGGCGTACGCCCCGAGGATCCGGCGTACGTGCTGTTCACCTCCGGCTCCACCGGCAGGCCCAAGGGGGTTGTGGTGCCGCACCGGTCCCTGGCCGCCGTGGTGCCGGCGCTGCGCGCTCTGTACGACATCGGCCCGCACGCCACCGTGCTGCACTTCCACGGCGCCGGCGGCGACACGAGCCTGGAGGAGATCCTGCCCACCCTGACCGGCGGCGCCACCCTCGTCGTCGACGACGCGGCACGCGAGGGTTTCACGCAGGTCGCCGAGGACCAGGAGGTCACCGTCGCGGTGCTGCCGACCGGATTCTGGTACAGCCTGACCGGTGACCTGCTGCAGCAGGGCGCCGGTCTGCCCCCGTCCCTGCGTACGGTCGTGATCGGCGGGGAGGCGGTGCGCGCCGACATGCTGGAACGCTGGCGGCGGCTCGGGGCCCACGGGGTGCGGCTGCTCAACACCTACGGATCCACCGAGACGGCCCTGGTCACCCACGCCGTGCAGCTGGCCGGGCCGGGCGCGCCCGGACTGCCGGAGACGGGCGGCGACCTGCCCATCGGGCTGCCCTTGCCGCACGTCGGCCAGCACGTCGACGAATCGGGCGAGTTGTACGTGTCCGGGCCCGGGCTGGCCCTCGGGTACCACGCGGCCCCGGAGGCGACGGCGGCCAGGTTCACCGAACACGGAGGAACCCGCTGGTACCGCACCGGGGACCTGGTCTCCGTGGCGCCCGGGGGTGCCCTGGTGTTCCGGGGCCGCTCCGACCACCAGGTCAAGATCCGCGGTCACCGGGTGGACCTGGTCGACGTGGAGGCTCTCGTCGGAAGCTGCGAGGGGGTGCGGGAGGTGGCGGCCGCGCGGGTCGACCGGGCGGAACACAGCACGCTGGCCGCCTTCTTCGTGCCGCTCGCGGACCACGACCCCGGTGAGGTCGCGACGGGCGTCCGGGCCCGGCTGGCCGGCACGGCGGCGCCGCACCTGGTGCCCAGCCTGCTGGTACCGGTCGCGGAACTGGAACGCACCCACACCGGCAAGGTGGACCGCAACGCCACAAGGGACCGGTACCTGGCCACGACCGGGGCGGTGCGGTGAACGCCGCGACCGGCGCCGCGGGGGCGGCACGCGGGAAGGCGTCGACAGCGGGTGCCGAGGCACCGGAACCTGTCGCCGAGGCGGCCGCGCCGGGCCCGGCCGTACCGGAGTCCGCTGCGCCCGCCGGGGCGGACCCCGGTGCCGGCGCCGACCGGTCCGACCTCGCCGCGTACGCCTCCCGCCGCCTGGGCGTGACCCTCGATCCCTCGACCGCTCGCGCCGACGAGAGCGGCTGGGACTTCCGGGTCACGCACATCCGCGCGGCCGACGGCGCCTGGTGGATCCTGCGGCAGCCGCGCCGACCCGAAGCCTCGGAGCAACTCGCCTTCGAGGGCGCGGTACTGGCCGCGGTGCGCGGACGGACACCCGTGCCGGTACCCGACTGGCGCCTGCACGGCCCGGACCTGGTCGCCTACCCTCGTCTGCCCGGTGAGGCGGCGGGCACCGAGGATCCCCACACGCTGGTCTACGGCTGGTCCATGGACCCACTGGCCCACCCCGGCCACTACCTGGAACCCCTCGCCCGGGCCCTGGTCACGGTGCACACGACCGCACTGGACAGCTCCCCCGTCCTCGCGGGCCGGGGCCAGGCGGACCCCGGCACCGTGCGCACCAGGATCGCGAACCGGCTCACCCGGGCCCGCGCCGAACTCCCGCTCCCCTCCGCCGGGCTGCGACGCTGGAGGGCCTGGTTGGACGACGACCGGCTGTGGCCCGGCCGGCTGACTCTCGTCCACGGCGACGTACACCCCGGGCACACCCTGGTGGTGCGCCCGCGCTCCGGCCCGCCGGCCCTGTCGGGGCTGCTGGACTGGGCCAATGCCGATGTCGGCGATCCGGCGGTCGACTTCGTCGACATGCTGTACGCCGGCGGCCCCGCCGTCCTGGACCGGCTCCTGGATGCCTACCGGGCGGCGGGGGGTGAGGTGCGCGACGGCATGCGGGCGCACGTCCTGGCACGCGCCTCCTTCCTCTGGGTCCACGTGGCGCTGCGGGGCCTGGACACCGGCCGCCCCGCATGGGTGGAGACGGCGCTGCGCAGGATGGCACCGTGAGGGGCCCGGGGGCGAGCCGGCACGGGGCGGACGGCGCGGCGTGTTCCGTGCGCAGGACGGGACACACGCCCGGAGGGACGGCGTACACCCGGCACGGGACGGGGGACCTTCCGGTGGTGCTGGTCGCAGGCGGGGGCGGCGCGGGACGGATCTGGGAACACCACCAGGTGCCGGCGCTGACCGCCGCGGGCCGACAGGCGGTCACCTTCGACCACGGGCCGACAGCCACGGCCGGAGCTGCGCAACTGGCCGCCCAGACACGCGAGTTGCTGATCGCTCTCGATCTGCCGCCCTGCCCGCTGGTCGGCCACTCCCTCGGTGCCCTCGCCGTCCAGGAGCTGCTCCTGACCGATCCGCACCTGGCGAGCGGGGCGCTGCTCACGGCGACCCGCGGCCGGCCCGACGCGGTGGGAGAGGCCCTGGCACGTGCGGAGGCCGCGTCCGCCGGAGCGGGTATCCGGCTGCCGCCGGAGTACGAGGCCTTCGTCCGCCTGGTGCAGAACCTCTCCCCCCGGACCCTGGCCGACGAGGGCGCGGCCGCAGAATGGCTCGACTTGTTCGAACTCGCCGCGTTGGCCGGCGAGTCGGTCGCGTACCGGCCGGGCCCTGCGGTCGTCGACCGGCTGGCCGACTACGGCCGGATCCCCGTCCCCGTCCTGGTGCTGGGGTTCGCCGACGACGTCCTCGCGCCCGCCCCGCTGGGCCGGGAGGTCGCCGCCGCGATCCCCGGAGCCCGGTACACGGAGCTGCCGGACACCGGCCATCTCGGGTTCCTGGAACGGCCCGAGGCCTTCAACGCCGTCCTGCTGGACTTCCTCACCACCTTGGCCCCGACCGACCCCGGAGTGTCCCATGCCCCTTGAGCCCCGCACCCCCGTCACCTCGGAGGTCGAGGTCGTCCACGTCGGCCAGGAGCCGCCGGACTCCTGGGCCGCGGCCGTGTACCTGTGCGGCCCGACCCCCGTCGACCCCGCCGAACCGTCGTGGCGGCCGGGCGCCGTCGCCGCACTGCGGTCCGCGTGGTCCGGTGCCGGACGGCTGGTGGTGTTCCTGCCCGAACCGGTACCCGGCGGCGGCTACCCGGCGTACGGGGACCAGATCGCGTGGGAGGAGGACGCCATGCGCCGGTCCGACGTGATCCTCTTCTGGATCCCCCGCGACATGGCCACGCTGCCGGGCCTGGTGTCCAACATCAAGTGGGGCTCGTGGTGCGACTCGGGCCGCGCCGTGCTCGGTGCACCGCCGGAGGCCGAACGCATGGCCTACCTGCTCCACTTCGCGGACGCCCTGGGGGTGCCGGTGGAGCGGACGCCGGCGGGTGCGGCCGAGGCTGCGCTGCGAGCGGTCGGGCCGGGCTCCGCGCGCAGCGGTGGCGAGCGGGCGGTACCGCTGACGGTGTGGCGGACCGAGCCGTTCCGGACGTGGTACGCCGCACGCCGGGAGGCCGGGGACCGGCTGCTGGACGCGCGCGTGGAGTGGTACGCACCGACGGCCGGGCCGGACGGGGCCGCCGCCTGGCTGCTGACCGTCACCGTCGCGCCCGCCGACGGCTCCGGCCCCGCTGTGGGCCGCCTGCTGGCTGCTCAGGGGCAGGGCATGCTCATGTAGAGCGCCTGCTCGCCCTCGGATTCGGTGCCCAGGTACAGGGCGGTGTCCAAGCCGCAGAGGGAGAAGCCCATCCGCCGGTAGGCATGGATGGCCGGGGCGTTGACGTTGGTCACTTCCAGCCAGACGTGCCCGGCGCCCCGCTCCCGGGCGAAGTCCAGCGCGTGTCCCATCAACGCGCGGCCGATACCCCGGCCCCGATGGTCGGCGGCGACCTCGATGTCCTCGATGGTCAGCCGCCGGTTCCACGGGGAGTAGGAGACGGCGGCGAAGCCGACCAGCGCCCGGGCGGCGCCAACGGCCACGAAGGTGCGGCTGTCGGCGTCCTCGCCCTCCGTCTCCGCGTCGTCGCCTCCTTCGTCCTCGGGGAACACCTTGACCAGTGGCGGGTCCACCGGAACCTCGCGGAGGGCGAAGCCGTCGCCGGTCACGGCCACTTCGAAGACCGTGCTGGTGCTGAAGGACCCGTCGAGGGCCTCGATGGCCTCGGTGTCCTCGGGGCGGGCGATGCGGTACTCATACGTCGTGTCATTGATCGCTGTCATGGCATGAGGCTATGGCCGGGCCGACCTGGTATGGGCGGGTTTCAGCCGAATGGGCTGGGCCGCTCGCCCTGTCCGGCGGTCCCTCGGTCGTCGCCTCGTCACCGGCGTCCGCCAGGAGGCCGGCCGGCGCACGGTGCCCTCCGGGGGAACCGCTGGTCGGCACCGGCGCTCGCACCGGGTCCGCCCGCCTCCTGTACGGCTGCTCCTGGCGGCGCTCGGGGGGTGGAGGGTCACGCGGGGACCGGGTGGAGGGTGGCCTCTCCCGTGATCCGGATGCCGGTGCGCTCGCCGGGGGACGCCGGTGCGGGGCCCGGGACGCGGATGTCGATGGGTGCGTCCACTCCGTCCAGGGTGACGGTGACCATCGCGTCGTGGCCGTAGTAGCGGACGTCCGTCACCGTGCCGCAGGCCTCCGCCGAAGTGGTGTCGGTCAGTCGGATCTGTTCGGGCCGGAGCAGCACCATGCCCGCGTGTACGCCCCCCGGCGGGTCTGCCAGCGGGACACGGCCGAGCGCGGTGGTCGCCGTGCCCCTGTCCACGGTGCCGGCGACGAGTACCGCGTCACCGACGAAGGCCGCCACCCAGGGGTCTGCGGGGCGGCGGTAGACCTCGTGCGGTGTGTCGCACTGGGCCACCCGCCCGTTCCGTACGACGGCGACGAGGTCGGCCGCGGACAGTGCCTCCTGCTGGTCGTGGGTGACCAGGACAGCGGTGGCACCGGTGGCCCGGAGGGCGGCCCGTACATCGGCCCGCACGCCGGACCGCAAGGCGCTGTCCAGTGCGTTGAACGGCTCGTCGAGCAGTACCAGCTGAGGCTGCGGGGCCAGGGCTCGGGCGAGGGCGATGCGCTGTTGCTGGCCGCCGGAGAGCTCGTGCGGCATACGGTCACCGAACCCGGCGAGTCCGACCAGTTCCAGCATGTCCCCCACGCGACGGCTGCGCGCACCCCGGTCCAGGCCGGTCAGGCCGAAGGCGACGTTGCGCGCCACGCTGAGGTGCGGGAACAGGGCGCCTTCCTGGGGAACGATCCCGATGCGGCGGTGTTCGGGCACCAGGTGCGATCCGGGGCCGCTGAGGATGCGGTCGCCGAGGGTGACGGTGCCCCCGTCGGCGCGCAGGAAGCCGGCGATGATGCGCAGCAGGGTGGTCTTGCCGCAGCCGGAAGGGCCGAGTACGGCGACCAGGGCGCCGGCGGGGACGGTGAGGTCGAGTCCGTCGAGCACGGTGGCGCCTGGGCCGTACGCCTTGGTCAGCCCCGTGATCTGAAGGTCGGTCATGTGCGGTGCCTTCCGAGGAAGTAGGACGGTACGGCGGCCAGCAGGATCAGCGCTGCGGCGTAGGGGGCCGCGGCGGCGAAGGATCCGGTGCCGGTCTCCGTCCAGAGGCGGGTGGCGAGGGTGTCCATGCCGGTGGGGCGCAGCAGGAGGGTCGCGGGGAGTTCCTTCATGCAGACCACGAAGGTCAGCGCGGCTCCGGCCAGCACTCCGGGCGCCGCCAGCGGCACCGTCACCTCGCGCAGCACCTTCAGCGGGGATCGGCCGAGCGAGCGGGCCACGTCCTCCAGCAGCGGCGGGGACTGGAGCACGGCCGCGCGGGTGCCGGCCACCGCGACCGGCAGGAAGAGCACGGCGTACGCGCAGACCAGCAGCGGGAGTTCCTGGTACACCGGTTCGGCGTAGCGGACCGCGAAGAAGACGAGGGACAGCGCGACGGTGATGCCGGGCAAGGCGTGTCCGGCATACGCGGACTGCTCCAGCAGGGAGGCCGTCCGGCTGCGGTAGCGGGCGGCGATCACGCCGACCGGCAGGGCGAGGAACGTGGTGAGGGCGGCTCCGGCGGCGGCAACCCCGAGGGTCGTGCCGGCGGTGTCGAGGAGCCGGGCCGGGTCCCAGGTGGCGGAGTTGCCGACGGCGAGCCAGTACGCGAGCGTGGCCAGCGGGGCGAGGACGGCGACGGCCGTGACGGCTGTGCACCACACCAGCGCGGGCCCCCGCCAGCGGCCGAGCGGTAGGGGGACGGCGGGGCGCGCGGTGCCGGCTCCGGTCCTGGCATGGCCCGCGCGGCCGCGGGTGCGGGCCTCGGCGGCCACGAGCAGGATGGTCATGACCACCAGGACGACGCTCAGCGCGGCGGCCGGGGTACGGTCGAAGCTGGCCCGGTAGGAGGTGTAGATACCGCGCGTGAAGGTGTCGTACCGCATCAGGGAGACGGCGCCGAAGTCGGAGAACACGTACAGCGCGACGAGGACGGATCCCCCGGCGGCCGCAGGGCGCAGCTGCGGCAGGGTGACGCGCAGGAAGGTCCGCAGCGGTCCGTGGCCGAGCGAGCGGGAGACCTCCTCCTGCGCCGGATCGGTTCCGCGCAGCGCGGCTGTGACCGGGAGATACACGTACGGGAAGCTCACCAGCGTCAGGGCGAGCGCGGCCCCGGTGAAGCCCTCCAGGCCGGGGAAGGCGGAGAGCCAGGCGAACGCGGCGACGTAGCTGGGCACGGCCAGCGGCAGGGTCACCAGCACCGACCAGGCCCGGGCGCCGGGCAGAGCGGTCCGTACGGTGAGCCAGGCCAGCGAGACGCCCAGCAGCAGGGAGGCGGTCACGACGACCGCGGCGAGTCCCACGCTGCGGCCGAGGAGCTGGGCCGTGCGCTCGTCGGCGATGACGTCCCAGGCGAAGGCGGGACCGCGTTCCAGGGAGCGGATCGCGAGATAGCCGAGGGGCAGCAGCGCGAACACGGCGGCGACGGCGGCGGGGACGAGGAGGGCGGCAGGCGGGCGGCTCACGGCACGCAGCCGCCCGGCCGGCGGGGTGGCGCCGGGCGGGCGGGCGGCCGGATCCTTGTGCGGAACGGGATCCGTGGAGTGCATGACGGCTCAGACCATCCCGGCGTCCTGCAGCATCTTCAGGGTCTCCTGAAGAGATTCGAGCTTGCCGAGGTCGATCTTGGGGGCTTCGAGGGAGGACAGCGGCGGCAGGTCCTTGACCGTGCTGGTGACGCCGAAGGCCAGGGGGTACTCCTTGGTTTCGTCGGCGAAGTACTTCTGTGCCTTCTCGGAGAGGAGGAAGTCGACGGCCTTCTGGGCCGCGGGCGCCTGGTCGGTGCCCTTGACGATGCCGACTCCGGCCGCGTTCACGAGTGCGCCCGGATCGCCGCCCGGAAGGAAGTGGATCTTCGCGCCGACCTTGTCCGCGCCCTTCTCGGCGACGCGCTCGTACCAGTAGTAGTGGTTGACCAGGCCGAGGGAGACCTCGCCCTTGCCGACGGCGTCCAGCACCTTGAGGTTGTTGTCGTAGGCCTTCGGCTCGTTGGCCTTGAGTCCCTTGAGCCAGGCGCGGGTGGCGTCGTCGCCTTCGAGGACGCGCATGCCGGTGACGAACGCCTGGAAGGAGGCGTTGGTCGGGGCGTAACCGATCTTGCCCTTCCACTCCGGCTTGACCAGGTCGTGCACGGTGTCCGGCGCCTTCGCCACCTGGCCGGGGTGGTACGCGAGGACTCGGACACGTCCGGAGGTGCCCACCCAGTCGCCCGCGCCGCCGCGGAACGCCGGGTCGACCCTGTCGAGCGAGGCCTGGGGCAGCTTCTCCAGCAGGCCCTGGGAGGAGAGCGCGCCGAGGGCGCCGGCGTCCTGGGAGAAGAACAGGCCCGCCTTGGTCCTGCCCCCCTCCTCCTGGATCTGGGCGGCGAGTTCGGCGCTCTCGCCGTAGCGGACGGCGACCGTGGTGCCGACGACCTCTTCGAGCTCGTCGAGGAGCGGCTTGACCAGCTTCTCGTTGCGGCCGGAGTAGATCACGAGCCCGGCATCGTCCTCGTCGACGCCGCAGCCGGCGGCGGCGGGGAGGAGAAGCGCTGCCGCGAGGAGCGCGGTCAGACGTCGGGTCGAGGGGCGTCGCATGGGAAGCCTTCCTGCACGTGCAGCGAGAACCTGGGAACGCCTTATAAGTAAGGTAAAGCTTACCTAAACGTCAAGGTGATGCACGCAACATTTCGGCTTCGCCGGGAGTTCGGCGGAGCCGACCCTATCCGGGAAATCCTTATGGATCTTCATCGGCCCGGTCGTGATATTCCTGTGACTACTCCCTCAGGTAAGCCTTTCCTAAGATGCACGCGTGACTGCCCCCTCCGTCCTCCTGCCAGGCTCCAAGAACGTCCCCTTCGCCGGCGCTCTCGCGACCCACGGCGACCGCACCGCGGTCATCACCGCCGACGGCGCCGTGACCTACCGCGAGCTCGCCGCCCGGGTGGCGGCGACAGCCGAGCGCCTGGGGCGGACCCGGCGCCTGGTCCTGGTGGCCGGAGCCAACACCGTCGACGCCCTCGTCGTCCATCTCGCGGCGCTCTCGGCGGGGCACCCGGTCCTGCTGGTGCCGGGCGACCACCCGGAAGCGGTGCGGTCACTCGTCGAGGCCTACGATCCGGATGTTGTCGCGTGCCCCGACGACAGCGGGGAGTGGCTGCTCGACGAACGCCGCCCCGACTCCGCGCACGACCTGCACCCGGAACTCGCCCTCCTGCTGAGCACGTCCGGCTCGACGGGGTCGCCGAAACTGGTCCGGCTTTCGCACGAAAACCTTCAGGCCAACGCGGAATCCATTTCCGAGTACCTGGGAATCCGGGACACCGACCGTGCTGCCACGACCTTGCCCATGCACTACTGCTACGGCCTTTCCGTCATCCACAGCCATCTGCTGCGCGGCGCCGCACTGATCCTCACCGACCTCTCGGTCGCCGACAGTTGCTTCTGGGATCTGTTCCGGAGCGCCCGCGCAACGACCTTCGCCGGCGTCCCGTACACCTTCGACCTGCTCGACCGCGTCGGCTTCGCCGCGATGGACCTGCCCCACCTGCGCTACGTCACCCAGGCGGGCGGCCGACTCGCGCCCGGCCGGGTCCGCCACTACGCGGCTCTCGGCCGCGCCGCCGGCTGGGAGCTGTTCGCGATGTACGGCCAGACCGAGGCGACGGCCCGGATGGCCTACCTGCCGCCCGACCTCGCGGAGAGCCACCCCGAGGCGGTCGGAGTCGCGATCCCCGGCGGCTCCTTCCGGCTCCGGCCGCTGGCCGACCGGCCCGAGGAGGACACCGGGGAACTCGTCTACGCGGGTCCGAACGTCATGCTCGGCTACGCGCACACCCCCGGCGACCTCGCCCTGGGCCGGACCGTGGAGGAGCTGTACACGGGCGACATCGCGCGGCGCACCGCCGAGGGCATGTACGAGATCATCGGCCGGCGGAGCCGGTTCGTGAAGATCCTCGGCCTGCGCGTCGACCCCGCACAGGTCGAGGCGATGCTCGCACGGCACGAGGTCACCGCCCTGTGCGCCGGCGACGACACCGCGCTGTCCGTGGCCGCCGTCGCGACCGCCGGTGCCCCCGCGGCCGACGCGCGGCGCATACGCAGGCTGGTGACGAGCGAGTGCGGCCTGCCGGCCCGGGCGGTCCGGGTCCACGTCCTGGCGGACCTTCCCCGTCTGCCGACGGGCAAGCCCGACTACCGGGCCGTACGCGAGCTGGCCGGCCCGGCCGACGGCGCCTCACCGGCACAGGGGCCGGGCAACGGCCCCGACGACCTGTGCCTGCTCTACGCACGCGTACTCGACCGGACCGATGTGACGCGGGACAGCACCTTCGTCGGCCTCGGCGGCGACTCCCTCTCGTACGTCGAGATGTCCCTCCACCTGGAAGAGCGGCTCGGTCACCTGCCGACCGACTGGCACACTACGCCGATCCGGGAACTCAGGCCCGCGAAGGGCGGGTTCCCGGCACGCAGACGGACCCTGGAGACCAGCGTCGCCCTGCGCGCCATGGCGATCTTCTGCATCGTCGGATCGCACATCCACGTCTTCGGCATCAAGGGCGGAGCACACCTGCTCCTCGCCATCGCCGGCTACAACTTCGCCCGTTTCCACCTCACCACCGTCGACCGCGGCGAGCGCATCCGGCGCGCCTGCCTCAGCATCGCGCGGGTCGCGGTGCCGGCCATGGTCTGGATCGGCTTCGTCCTCCTCCTCAACGACGACTACACCCTGGCCAACCTCGCCCTCCTCGACAGTGTCCTCGGGCCCGAGGACAGCAAGACGGGCATGCACTTCTGGTTCATCGAGGCGCTGGTCTACATCCTGATCGTCACCGTGGCCCTCCTGGCACTCCCCCTCGCGGACCGGGCGGAGCGCCGATTCCCGTACGGCCTGCCCCTGACACTCGCCGCTCTCGGCCTGCTCACCCGCTACGACCTGCTCGGGCTCCCCGACCGCACCCGGATACCCGACGCGGTCACCGTCTTCTGGCTGTTCGCGCTGGGCTGGGCGGCGGCGAAGGCCGGGACCAGGACACAGCGGATCATCGTCACGGCCGCCGCCCTGGCCACGGTGCCCGGCTTCTTCCCCGGCGACCCCGGACGAGAAGCGATCGTCATGGGAACATTCGCCCTGCTCGTCTGGGTGCCGACCCTCCCCGGCGGCGAACGCGTCAATCAGGTCGCCGGCCTCCTGGCCGGCAGCTCGCTGTACATCTACCTGACCCACTGGCAGATCTTCCCGTTGATCGACGGGTTCTCCCGGCACCTGGCCTTCCTCACCTCGCTGGTCTTCGGCATCGCAGCGACCCGCGTGATGCGCGGACTGCCCTCGCTGCTCTCGCCGGGTGCACTCCGCAGACGCGCCCCTGAGGGACTCCGAGTCCGGGTTCCGGTGAGCGTAGCGGAGCGGCTGCGTCGAACTCCTACGCCGACAACCTCCGTTCAAGGACACAGAGGTCCTTGAGCCACGGGCTGCGCCGGGGCCCGCGGCGCTGTCCCATGCCGACACCGTTCACGTCGCGGTCGTCGCCGCCAGCGCAGGAGGGGCGTGGGGACGTCGCCCGTGGCACGGCCTACAGATGTCCGTGTTCCCTCAGGACCCGGCGGGCCTGCGCGAAGAGCATGCCCACGTTCACGGTCTTGCGGCACACGACCACGGCGACCACTTCGTCGGCGCTGTCGACCCGCAGGAAGAGGTGGGTCAGGTTGTCGCTGTTGACCAGGATCTCCTGGAAGTAGTGGCGGTCGCTCACGATCCCGCGGCGCTCCTTGAAGATCCCTTCGATCATCACCACGTTGCGGCCCTGGAAGAGGTCCAGTGTCGCCGCCGCCAGCATGTCGAGGACTTCCGCCGGGTGGGAGTCGACGGTCTCCACGGACAGCAGCATGCCGGTCGCCATGTCGATGACCCCCGCGGCCACACAGTCGGGAACCTCCATACGCAACCTCTTGACCAGGCTTGCGACCTGCTCGGACATGCTCTGCTGCCCCTGGGTGTTCGCGCCGCTCATCGTGCTCCTTCGTTGACGTTGTTCTTGTTCCAGCGCACCGGTCAGTCGCCCGCAGACTGCGTGTCCGGCGAGGTGAGCAGTGCGCCCAGGCGCTGCAGGGAGGCCTGCGTCTCGGCGTGGAGGCGCCCGATGTCCAGGCCCGTGTCGCCGAGCACCCCGATCAGGGCCATGTCTCCGACGGCATGGGCTACGAGGTAGCCGTCGGTGTACCGCGACACCGTGTGGTGGAGCAGCCCCTTGCTCGTCATGGCCCCGGCACGGCGGGCGATACTGAGGGTCGCCGCGGTGAGCGCGGCCAAGCACTCCGGATCCGCGACGTCGTCGGTCTCTGCCGTGATCAGCAGACCGTCGGCGGAGGCCACCACGACGTCGGTGACGCCGACGACCCGGTGCCGCAGCTCCCGCATCTCGGTGACGAGCTGCGCATTCCTGGTTGTCACGATTCTCCTGTTGTGCTCGACGTGTTACCTGTTGGAGGGTTCAAGGGTTTCCACCGCGGGCCCGGTGCCTGGCGAGGTACGTCGACGGGGGCCGCCAGCACTCGGCCACCGGCCTCAGCGGCAGCACCTCGGTGATGCCGCTGGCACCGGGGAGGCGTTGCGGCAGCTGCCCCTGGGCGGGCCGGCCACGGACGGGAGCGGGATGCGGGGACGGGACTGCGGGGCTCGGGACATCGGCCGGTACCACCGTCTCCAACAGGCCGTCGCTCATCAGGCGCGAGACCTCGACGGTGACGGCGTACAGGCTCCGGCCGAGCAGGAAGGCGATGTCCCGGACGCTGCGGCGACCGTTGGCCCTTAACAGGATCTCCCTGCGCTCGCCCCTGCCCGTGGTGGCGAGCCATGCTGAGCCGGCAGGGGTTTGGGCAAGCCGACTGCGGAACGGGGAGAGGTACTGCGCAATGGCGCCGAGGACCCGAATCCGCCTTCCCGCTTCCTCCACCAGCCATTCCGGTTCAATGCCGTCCGGAGCGGCCAGGCGGCAGGTGCGGGCATCCCGCTCGAAGGTGAAGTCGCTGATCCGGCCCATCCCGACGGCCAGCGCTCCGTCCAGCGCGGCCATCGCACACATCAGCTGCAGTTCCGCACTGCCGACCAGGTCCTGGGCGATCAGCACGGCCCCGACGCGACCGTCCGCGGCACACGACCGGGTGACCGACACCCAGTCGGCCTCACTCACCCGGCCCGATCGCAGGAGCAGGGTCTCGACTCCGGGGGCCCCGGGTGAAGCCACTTCGACGAGGGCACCGCACCGGAGGTGGAAGACTCCTCCAGGTTCCCCCGACACCATCAGCGCCCCGGAGAGCCGGTCCTGCGACACCTCGGTGAGTGCCCTGGCCAGATCAAGCCCCGTCACTCTCGACGGTCCTCGGTGTGGTGCCGATACATCAACCTCTGACATGTCCCCGCAATCAGCCGCTCTCGCCGTGGACACCGCAACTGGGAACTCCCTACGCCAGCCCGGTCGTCACACCGTATCCAGGTAGGCCGATCATCTGACGATAAGTCGCCGCAGTGATCGCTTTGTGGCGCCAATCGAGCATTCGTGCATCATTCGCGACGTTCAACTTTCCTTGGTTGAGAACTGTTCACCCGTCTCACCACCAAGACCTCGACACCGAGCGGAGGGTCGGGCGGGGGGCGGGCCGGAGCCGCCGCTCTGGCGCCGCCGGCCCCGACGACGACCGTCAGCGGCGGCCGGGCGGAACCCCCGCGACCCAGGACGCTAGTATATGGATACGGTTTCCATTTCCATTAAGCGATGGCTAGCGAGAGGCAGGAACCAGCCATGTCCGCCCACTGCCAACTGACCGGCGCCAAGCCCGGGTTCGGCAACAACATCTCCCATTCCCACCGGCGCACGTCACGCCGCTTCGACCCGAACATCCAGAGCAAGCGCTACTGGCTGCCCAGCGAAGGCCGCAACGTCCGCCTGACACTGAGCGCCAAGGCGATCAAGACGGTGGACGCCATCGGCATCGAAGCCGCCGTGGCCCGGATCCGGGCGCGAGGGGTGAAGGTCTGATGGCGAAGAAGAGCAAGATCGCGCGGAACGAGAAGCGCAAGGAGGTCGTCGAGCGGTACGCCGCGCGGCGGGCCGAACTGAAGGAGATCATCCGGCGCACTTCGTCCACCGAGGACGAGCGCCGGAGCGCGCTGGCGGAACTGCGCCGACAGCCGCGTGACGCCAGCGCCACCCGCGTGCGCAATCGCGACAGCGTCGACGGCCGCCCCCGCGGTTACCTCCGCAGGTTCGGACTCTCCCGCGTACGCACCCGGCAGCAGGTACACGCCGGCTTCCTGCCCGGCGTGACCAAGTCCTCTTGGTAGTTCCACCTGGATGACCCTTCGCTGCCGACGCACCCCGCCACAGGCATCCGGTGAAGTGCGTCGGCAGCCGTGCCGTCGGCCTCCACCGCCTTGCCGCACGAGCCGCCCCCATCCGAGCCAATTGAAAATGGTCGTCGTTTTCATATAGTCTCGCGCCGAATACTTCGACACCTCAGGAGACCCCGATGGCCGTCCCCAAGCGGAAGATGTCCCGCAGCAACACCCGTCACCGCCGGGCCCAGTGGAAGGCGACCACGCCGCAGCTCGTCCCGATCACGGTCGACGGCTCCGTGCACCAGGTCCCGCAGCGACTGGTGAAGGCGTACGAACGCGGCCTGCTGCACCCTGAAGGCTGAGCCGATGGCATGCTCGACGAACGCCCCGCTCCCGGTCACCGTCCTGTCCGGATTTCTCGGAGCCGGCAAGACCACCCTGCTCAACCACGTGCTCGGCAACCGCGAAGGCCTGCGCGTCGCGGTCATCGTCAACGACATGAGCGAGGTCAACATCGACGCCGTCCTCGTCCGCGGCGGTCAGGCCGCACTGTCGCGCACCGAGGAGCGGCTGGTCGAGATGACCAACGGGTGCATCTGCTGCACCCTGCGGGACGACCTGTTGGAGGAGGTGGACCGACTGGCCCGCGAGGGGCGCTTCGACCACCTCCTCATCGAGTCCAGCGGGATCTCCGAACCGATGCCCGTGGCGGCCACGTTCTCCTTCCCCCGCGACGACGGCGCCACCCTCGGCGACATCGCCCGCCTCGACACCATGGTCACCGTCGTCGACGCCGCGAACTTCCTGCCGGAGCTCGCCGGCGGCGACGAGCTCACCGCTCGCGGGCTCGACCAGTACGAGGACGACGAGCGGACGGTCAGCGATCTCCTCATGGACCAGATCGAGTTCGCGGACGTCATCGTCCTCAACAAGCTCGATCTGGTCGGGCCGGCGGAGGCCTCCCGGCTGCGCGCCACTCTCGCGCGGCTCAACCCGGAGGCGAGGATCGTTCCCGCCGTCCGCGGGCAAGTGGCTCTTGAGCAGGTGCTGGGCACCGGCCTCTTCGATGTCGAGCGGGCCCAGCAGGCTCCGGGCTGGGTCAAGGAGCTGAACGGCGACCACGTCCCGGAGACGGAGGAGTACGGGATCTCCTCGCTCGTGTTCCGCTCGGACCTGGCATTCCATCCCGGCCGGCTCTGGGCCTTCGTCACCAAGGGGCTCGACAGCGGGAGGTTCGGGCAGATCCTGCGTTCCAAGGGCTTCTTCTGGCTGGCCAGCCGTCCCCGCGTGACCGGCCTGTGGTCCCAGGCCGGCGCGGTCGCCCGCTTCGAGCCCTCAGGTGCCCGCGGACCGGACACCGCGCAGGGCCAGGAGCTCGTCTTCATCGGCACCGGCCTGCGCGCCGAGGCGCTGCGGGCAGCCCTCGAAGCCTGCCTGCTCAGCCCGGGTGAAGCCGTGCCCACCGGGGACGCCTTCCCGGACTGGGAGACGTACGGGATCGACGATGCCTGCGAGCACGAACCCGCCGCCCCTCAAGCGGCCTGAAGACTCCGGGCCGGACGGTGGTCGCAGCCACGGCACCGTCCGGCCCGGCTTTCACCCCATTATTGAAAATGATTTCCATTATCGTATACTGAGGCCATGGCACGCAACGAAGTACGCCCGATCATCAAGCTCCGCTCCACCGCTGGCACCGGCTACACCTACGTGACCCGCAAGAACCGGCGAAACGACCCGGACCGCATGGTGCTGCGCAAGTTCGACCCGGTGGTCCGCCGGCACGTCGACTTCCGCGAAGAGCGCTGACCCCCTCCCCCAGAGAGATCCACCTCATGAAGCCTGGAATCCACCCCGCCTACGGCCCCGTCGTCTTCCGTGACAAGGCCGCCGACTTCGCGTTCCTGACCCGCTCGACCGCCACCAGTGACAAGACGGTCGAGTGGGAGGACGGCAACACCTACCCGGTCATCGACGTCGAGATCTCCTCGCAGAGCCACCCCTTCTACACCGGCACCGCCCGCGTCCTGGACACCGCCGGCCGTGTCGAGCGCTTCGAACGGCGTTACGGAGGGCGGAAGTGACCCTCCCCGTCGTGATCGTCGGCGGCATGCACGCCGACGCGCGCAAGGAGACCGTCGAGCACCTGCTGCGCGCCGTGCCGGGAAGCATCGCCCTGCACCACGATCTGTCCTCGGCGGCCGACGGCAACGTCCTTCGCACGCTGCGCGATTCGGGGGGTGCGATCTCCACCGACGAGACCCCGCTCGTCAACGACTGCGCCTGCTGCGCCCTGCGCGAGGACCTCGTCCCCGAGCTGGAGCGGCTGGCCTCCGGCGGGCTGACCCGGCTGGCCGTGGTGGAGCTCTGGGACTCCGTCGAGCCCAGGGCGATGGCCGAGGTCGTGGCCGCCCACGCCGGTGACGTACTGGAACTCACCAACGTGATCACCGCCGTCGACCCCGCGCTGGTCCTGCCCTGTCTCGGCAACGGGGACGACCTCACCGAGGCCGGACTCGCCGCGGCGGCCACCGACCAGCGGACCGTCGGGGACACCTGGGCCCGTCAGCTCGAATACGCGCCGGTCCTCGCGATCGCCGACAGTGAGGAGGCGGACGACGAGGACCGCGCCCTGCTCGCCCAACTGCACCCGACGGCCCGACAGGTGCCCACCGGCTCCAGCGAGCTCACCCGTCTGGCCTTCGCCGGCTTCGACGTGGAGACGGCGGCGGCCGCCCAGCACCCGGCCTGCGCGCTCCTCCCCCAGGAGGCCGACGAGGCCGGGGTCGCCACGTTCGTATGGCAGCGCCGGCGCCCGTTCCACCCCGAGCGACTGTACGAGGCCCTGGAGGACCTGACCTGCGCCGCGGCCCGCAGCCGCGGCCGGTTCTGGCTCGCCGACCGCCCCGACACCCTCCTCGCCTGGGACGCGGCCGGTGGCGCGCTGTGCGTGGAGAGCGCCGGCCCCTGGCTGGCCTCGCTCCCCGACGCCGCCTGGGACCTGGTCCCCGCCATGCGCCAGGCGGCAGCCGCCCTCGACTGGCACCCCGAACACGGCGACTGCTGCCAGCACCTGGTCTTCACCTCTCCCGGGCTCGACCGCGACGGGATCGAACAGCTCCTGGACTCATGCCTCCTGACCGAAGCCGAGTACACGGCCGGGCGGGAGGCCTGGAAACAGCTCCCCGCCGCCTTCGCGCCGTTGCTCGACTCCGTCTCCTGACCCGACACCCCGCACTCCCGTACCCCGAGGAACCGACATGGCCCGCCGCCCCTCCCCCAGCAAGCCCCCGAAGTCCCGCCCCAACCCGCTGGACACGGCAGGAATCACGTACATCGACTACAAGGACACCGACCTGCTCCGTAAGTTCATCTCCGACCGGGGCAAGATCCGCAGCCGCCGCGTCACCCGCGTCACCGCGCAGCAGCAGCGCCAGCTCGCCCTGGCCATCAAGAACGCCCGCGAGATGGCCCTGCTCCCGTACGCCGGCCGATAGCGCACGGGCCGTGCGCCACTTGGCCACCGCCCACGACCCTCTGGCAGGCTGACCACCATGGCGACCCCCGAGTCCCCCGACTTCCTCCAGGCGACCCGGCCCGACGCACTGGCCGCCGACCTGAGGCGGCAGCTGATCGACTGCTGGGTGGCCGTGGCCAACACAGGCGGTGCGGTGATCGCGGCCGGGTTCCCGATGCCGCCGGTCCGTACGCACGAGGTGGCCCCGGTCGCGGATCAGCTCATCGCCGGGCTGGAACCGGATCGCTGCCGGATCCTTCTGGCCGCTTACGGGGACACCCTCGCCGGCTGGCTCGTCCTCCGGCGCGACCCGCACCCTCTGATCGCGCACTGCGGTGTGGTCAACCACGTCCAGACACATCCGGGATTCCGCGGCCGAGGGATCGGCGCGGCCCTGATGGAGCGTGTACGAGTGGTGGCACGCGAGGAGATGGGCCTGGAGCGCTTGCAGCTCAGCGCGCGGGCGGGACTCGGCCTGGAGGAGTTCTACGGGAGGCTCGGGTGGGTGGAGGTGGGCCGGTGGCCGGGTGCGCTGCGCGTGGCACCGGGCGACGACCGTGACGACATCCTCATGAGCGTCAGCCCCTGAACCGGCCTGTTCCGGCCGATACGGGAGCGGAGCCGACCCGTCCCCTGGAGAGTCGACGCAAAGGGGCCCATGATGGAGCCAAGCCGTACGAACGTACGCTGAGCACGGGCCTGGATACCTCGTCGGGGAGGCAACAGCCGCCATGAGCGACGCGCCTTTGTACCTGGAACCTCGGCTCAGTGCGGCGATGACGTCGCTGCTGCGGTCGGGCCCCTTCCTGCAGTCGCTCGTGGCCGCACTCGGATCACCGCTCAATGTGATGCTTCCTGATCAGATCGTCCTGAATCTGGAGGTGTTCCGCTCCGTTCTGCGCCGGCATCAGCTCTCCGGGCGGTTCTTCTTCGCGCACAAGGCGAACCGGTCGAGCGCTCTGGTCCGCCGCCTCACGACGACCGACGCCGGGCTGGACGCGGCCTCCATCGGCGAGTTGCAGCACGCGCTCGGTTGCGGCTTCACCGCCGACAAGGTGATGGCGACCGGACCCAAGGACCCTGAGTTCCTGTGGCTGGCCGCGCGGGCCGGGGCGATCGTCCATGTCGACGGGCTGGGTGAACTGACCGCGGCCGCCGGATTCGTCCGGACGTACGGCCTGCCGCGGCTGAGGGTCCTGCTGCGCCTGTCCGGGTGCGAGACCTCCGGCGCGCGGACACTCTCCCGCACCAGCCGGTTCGGCACCTCCTTCAAGGCCCTCGGGCGCCTGCTCGACACCCTGCAGTACTTCAAGGACGAGCTGGAGCCGATCGGTGTGGGCTACCACCTCGACACCACCGGTCTCGACGAGAAGGCGGCGGCGCTCGAAGGCTGCCTGCTCGCCGTGGAGGAGCTGAGGCTGCGCGGCTTCCGGCCACGGGCGGTCGACGTCGGCGGGGGTTTCGGCGTCAGCTACCTGGCCCACGCGGAGCAGTGGGAGCGCTACACGACCGCGCTCACCCAGGCCGTGATGGGCGCGCGATCCCCCATGACCTGGGGCGGGCACGGCTACGGACTCCGCGCGGAGAACGGAACCCTCAAGGGGGCGCTGGGTCTCTACCCTGCCTTCCGCCCCGTCGCGGGGGCCGGGTACCTGGACGAGCTCCTTTCCTGCCCGGCTCCGCGCCTCGACCGGCCGCTGGGCACCCTGCTGCTGGAGAGCCTGTGCGATCTGTACGCCGAGCCCGGCCGCGCCGCGGTGGACCAGTGCGGGGTCACCCTCGGCACAGTCCTGGAGGTGCGGGAGGCGGGCGGCGGTCCGCCCATGGTGCGGCTCGCCCTGAACTCCGGAGACATCGGACTGGAGCAGCACGGCATCCTCGTGGACCCCGTCCTGCTGCGCCGCGACGGCACCACGCCCGCGACCGCGTCCGGCCGGCCCGTGGGAGTGCACCTCGCGGGTAACCTCTGCCTGGAGTCCGACCTGATCACCCGCCGCACGGTCTTCCTGCCCGCCCTGCCCCAGCCGGGTGACCTCCTCGCCTTCTCCAACACGGCGGGCTACTGCATGGACTTCACCGCCACCGCCGCCCAACAGCAGCCCTCGGCCCGCAGAGTCGCCGTATGGGAGGAGGGCGGTTCCTGGCGCTGGTGTCTCGACGAGCGGTACTGGCCGGTCTTGGATACGGGGGGACAGCGGGCATGAGGTACGACAACATCACCGAGGCCGTCGGGAACACCCCGCTGGTCCGCATCGATCCGCACGTGCACGGACTGCGCAACATCGACCTCTACGCCAAGCTGGAGATGCTCAACCCGTTCGGCTCCCTCAAGGACCGGGCCGCCTGGAACATGGTCCGCGCGGGCCTGGCCGGGGCGACCGAGCGGGGCGAGACGATCGTCGAGCTGTCGAGCGGGAACACCGCCAAGGCCCTGGCGCTCATCGCCGGCCTGCACGGGCTTGCCTTCAAGAGCGTCACCAACCGCATGCGGATCCCCGAGGTCAAGGACCTCCTGCTGTTACTGGGCGCCGAGATCGAGGAGTTGCCCGGGCAGAGCGAATGCCTCGACCCGACCGCCATCGACGATCCGCTGACCGTCTTCCACCAACAGCTGGGCCGCCCTGGCAGCGCCCATCTCCACACCGACCAGTACTTCAACCCGCTGAACGCCCAGGCCCACGCGCAGGGCACCGGTCCCGAGATCATCGCGGACCTGGACGGCCGCGCCCCGGACTGGTTCATCGCCTGTGTGGGCACGGCCGGTTCGTCCACCGGCGTCGCCGCCGCGCTGCGGGACCACGACCCGGCCGTCCGCGTCATCGGCCTCGTCGGGGAGAAGTCCGACTTCATCCCCGGCATCCGCACGGCCGACGAGGTGCAGGAGGTCGGCCTCTTCGACCCGGCCGCCTACGACGCCATCGAGACCGTCAGTACGGACGAGGCCATCGACGGGATGGTGACCCTGCTGCGGCGCTGCGCGCTGCTGGCCGGGCCCACCGGCGGAGCCGCCTACCTCGGCGCCGTACGCCATCTCCGGTCGCTGGACGCAGAGCTGACCGAGCGCCGGACCGCCGTCTTCATCGTGTGCGACCGGGCGGAAAGCTACCTGGGCTACGTCCGCGCGCGCCGCCCTGAGCTGTTCGGCCGCCCTCCGGTCAAGAACTCCGTGACCACCCTGACCCCGGCGGACCTGAGCCGGGTCACGGCCATCGGCGTCGACGAGGCACAGAAGTGGATCGAGACCGGGCATCCGCTCGTGGTCGACCTGCGCGGCCCGTTCGCGTACGCCGCCCTGCACATCGACGGCTCCGTCAACATCGTCGACGAGCTCTTCGACGAACTCGTACGCTCCGCGCTGCCGTTCAGCACGAGCCGGCCGGTGCTGCTGGCGTGTCCCGTCGGCGACAAGTCCGCCCGGTACGCGGCCCTGCTGACCCGCATGGGCCATCCGGACGTTCGGAGCCTGGCCGGTGGCATCGTCGCCTGGCGGGACGCGGGCGCACCGCTGGTGCGTGACTGACATGGACGACCCGGCAGTCGAACTGAAGTCCCTCGCCTCATGGCAGCGTCCACTGCGCGCCCAGTTCCCCATCGTGGCCCGCCATACGGACCTGGCCTACCTGGACAGCGCCGCCACCGCGCAGAAACCGCGAGCGGTTCTCGACGCCGTGCAGACCTACCTCACGACGGCCAACGCCAACGCCGGACGGGGTTCCTACCCGTGGGCGAACACCACGACCTCCCTGGTGGAGCGTACGCGCGACCGTGTGAAGGAATTCCTCGGCGATCCGGCCCCGGAGCGCTCGTCGGTCCACTTCACGAGTGGGACCACCGAGGGGCTGCGCACGGTGGCACGGGACTGGCTTCCGGAGCTCCTGGAGGACGGCGACGAGATCGTCGTCCCGTACGCGGATCACCAGGCGAACCTGGCGCCCTGGCTGGAGGCCCGGGAGCAGCTGGCCCGGCAGGGGGTGCGGATCCTGGTACAGCAGCTGCCGTACCAGGCGAGTTCGGGGGACTACGATCCTCAGGCCCTCGCCCGGACGGTCGGGCCGCGCACCCGGTTCGTGGCCGCCACGCACGTGCACCACGTGTACGGCGCCGACATGAACGTGCACCGGATCCGGGAGGCCGTCGGTCCGGATGCGGTCATCTGCCTGGACGCGGCGCAGAGCGTCGGGCACCTGCCGGTGTCGGTGGCCGCTCTGGACGTGGACTTCCTGGTCTTCTCCGGACACAAGGCGCTGGCCCTGCCCGGAACCGGCGCCGTCTGGGCGCGCGGGCTCCGCGGCCCCGGCTTCCGCCCCGGCGGCTGGCAGGGCACCCCGAACACCGTGGGGATCGCGAGCCTGGCCGCCGCCCTCGACTGGCTGGACGCCGCGGGAACCGGCCGTATCGAGCGCTGGACGACGTCTCTGGCGTCGCTGCTCACCGACGGGCTGAGCACACTGGACGCGTACGAGGTGCTCGGCTGCCGGACCAGCCTCTCGGCGGGCACCGCGGTCCAGCGGCGAAGCAGCATCGTGACCTTCCGGCACCGCGAGATCAGCGCCCAGGACCTCGGCTTCATCCTCTTCAGCCGGGGATTCATGGTGCGTTCCGACGACCACTGCCAGGCCGGGCGGAGTGTACGCGACGGCTCGGTGCGCGTCAGTCTGCATCTCTACAACACACCCGAAGAGATGGAGGAGTTGCTGACCCTGCTCACCGAACTGCAATGATTTTCATGAGCAGGGTGTGGGTGCGGGTGACGGAGGCAGTTCGATCACGATGAGCGCGAGCATGAGTATGAGCACAGCGGTGGCCGCACAGTGGGTGGAGCGCTGGGAGGACCAGCAGCAGCGCTACGCGATCGACCGTGAGGAGCGGTTCACCGTCATCGCGGACGTGGTCGAGCACGTATCGCGCGACTGCACCGCCCCGCTGATCGTCGACCTGGGCAGCGGACCGGGAGCGCTGGCCGCCCGGCTCGCCGCCCGCCTGCCGACTGCTGTGGTGCTGGCGGTGGACGCCGATCCGCTCCTGCTGGAGCTGGGCCGGGCGCACTACGGCTCCGCCCTGCGCTACGTGGAGGCGATGATCGGGGCGCCGGGTTGGCTCGACGCCCTGGCGCTGGACCGGCCACTGGACGCGGCCGTGTCCACGACGGCCCTGCACTACCTGGGAGAGGGCACGCTGCGCGCGGTGTACCGCGAGCTGGCCGAACGGCTGAGACCCGGCGGGGTGTTCGTCAACGGCGACCACATCAACCCCGACTCCGCGGCCATCCACGACCTCGCCCGGGAGATCGGCCGGCGCAGGTCCGAACGGTGCCAGGCCCACGCCCGGGAGGACTGGCAGTCGTGGTGGGCCGGCGCCACGGCCGACCCCGAACTTTCCGCGCTGCCCGCCCGGACCGGAGAGCGCCGCCACCCCCACTGCGAGGGCAACGACCTCTCCGTCTCCGCCCACGTCGAGCTTCTGCGCGGGGGTGGGTTCCGGCATGCCGGAGCCGTCTGGCAGTTCGGCAACAGCCACGTTCTGGTCGCCGTTCGCTGAGGACGGCCCGGTCCCGTACGCCGGCGGCCGCCGCGGCGCCCCGGGAGTCGGAGGCCTCCCGAGCCCGAGCCCCGGCCGAGCCGACGCCTCGAATTCAGCGCGCGCTCAAGGCCCCTCGGCCCTCGTCGGCGGATGTCGGGGCGGCCTTGGTCTCGGAGTGCAGCGGCCACGGCAAAGGGGACCGTTCTCGCCCGGCTCGCCCACGCCCGATCCGCCTACCAGCGCCTGACGCCGTAGGCCGCGGGCCTGAAGCAGCCGTCGCCCGGTGGTCACCGCTCGGCTCCGTCGGTGGCGACGGAGGTCAGGAACCGCTCCTGGTCGGCGAGGAATCCCTCGGCGAACAGGGATCGGGGCGCGCACAGCGCGGTCAGGGCCAGGCGCAGCGAGGAGTCCTCGACGGCGTGTCTGACCAGGCCGTGGCCGGCATCGGGGTAGTGGGCGACGTGCAGCGCCGGCCCTGGCAGCAGGCGGCGGTACGCGGCCTCGGTGTCGGCGGTGTCCACGTTGACGTCGTGTCCGGCGAGCACCAGGAGGACGGGTGTGCCGCGCAGGGCCGGCAGGTCTGCGCTCGCGTCGGCGGTGTGGTTCTTGGAGACGAACCGCCAGCGGGCGGCCGTCATGCCCTTCGGGTCGCCGACGGCGCGGACGTACTCCTCGTAGGAGGCGCCGCGCGCGAGGAGTTCCAGGCCCGTCTCGCGGCGGGCGAGGGCGGTCGCGACCTCCGCGCCGGAGGCGCCGTCACGGCTCAGCTCGGCGAGGAGGTTGTAGCGGCCCTGCCGGTGCCAGTTGACGGCGGGCGAGACGGCGATGACGAACCGGATGCCGGGGTCCTCGGCGGCGATCTTGGGCAGGACCCAGCCGGCCTGGCTGGCGCCCCACAGTCCGATCCTGCCGCCGTCGACGTCCGGGCGCTGCCGGGCCCAGGTGATCGCGTCGACGGCCTCGCCGGCGCGGTCGGCCATGCTCTGGTCGAGCCAGTCGCCCGGCGCACCGCCGACGCCCGGTTTGTTCCAGGACAGCGAGGCGTACCCGGAGCGGGCGAAGGCCTCCCACATCGGACGGTAGAAGGTGTCGTGGGTGGCGTCCACCGGACCGTCCCCGTGCACGAACACCACCAGCGGGAAAGGCCCCTTCCCCTGTGCGGGCAGGGCCAGCACGCCGTGCAGGACGCGCCCTCCCTGACGTATCGTCACCGCTTCCTCGCGCAGTTCGTAGGTGTTCTGCCAGACCACCAGCCCGCCCAGACCCCCCGCCGCCACCACCAGCGCGACCAGCGCCGCGAGCGCGGCGGGCACCGCTCGGCGGCGGCGCGGCGTTCGTGTCGTCCGCATGTGCTCCATCCGACCCCCTCCAAAAAACTATCGCTTTTGCAACGACCGTATCTAATTCGACCGTACTCTGTTCATACAGTTAACGCGAGAGGGGTCGAGGAGTCATGGACGCAGCAGTCGTCATCGGGCGTGGCGTGCCGCTCGGGGCCGAGGAGCAGGTCGCCGAGCTGTACTGGGAGGCCTTCGGTCGAAAGCTCGGCGCCGCTCTGGGTCCGCCGGAACGCGGCCGGGCCTTCATCGCCGACCACATCCACCACGACCGCGCCGCCGTGGCCCTCACCCGCGGCGGCGACCGGGTCGTGGGCGTGGCCGGCTACCGGCTCGGCGGACGCGCACTGACCGGCGGCGGCGTGCGCGACGTGCTCGGCGCCTACGGGCTCTTCCGCGGCCTGCCCCGGCTCGCCGTACTGGCCCTGCTCGAACGCACCCCGGAGCCCGGCGAACTGGTCATGGACGGCATCGCCGTCGACCCCGCACACCGCGGCGCGGGCATCGGCAGCCTCCTGCTGACGGAGATCGCGGCCGTCGCGGCCGAACACGGGTGCTCCCGGGTCCGGCTGGACGTGATCGACGCCAACCCCAGGGCCCGCGCCCTGTACGAGCGACACGGCTTCAGCGCCGTACGGACCGAGCAGACCCCGTACCTCAAGCACCTCATGGGCTTCGGCGCGGTGACCACGATGCACCGGGCCCACCCCGGCCACTCCTTGGAGCAGCAGCGATGACCAGCCGACCCGCAGCAGAGCCCGCCACCCCCGGCATCGGGACCCGGACCCTGGTGTTCGCCCTCGTCCGCGAGGACGGCACCGTCGACGCGGGCGAGCTGTACGCCGTCGCCGAAGCCCTCGGCATGACCGATCAGCAGGTCCGGCTCTGTCTCAAGCGGCTGGTCGCCGAGGGCCGGTTCGCCCAGGAGGGCCGCGGCCGCAAGGCCCGCCTGCTCGCCACCGCCGACGCGACGGGCGCCATCGCGCCCGACGTCGAGTACGTCCGCCACGCCTACCGGCAGGACCGGGGACTCGCCCCCTGGGACGGAACCTGGCACCTGTTCGCCTTCGCCATCCCCGAGACCGCCCGGCAGTCCCGCGACGCCCTGCGCGACACGCTCCTGCACCTCGGCGCCGCCCCGCTCCAGGGCGGCCTGTACGTCGCCGCGAACGCGATCGGCGGCATCGTGGAGGCCCACGCCCGCCACCTCGGCGTCCTGCCCGCACTCACCCGTCTCACCAGCCGCGATCTGAGGGTCGGCGAGGAGGGGGACCCGGCGCGGCTGGCCGCCCTCCTGTGGCCGCTCGACGCGATCGCGGAGCGCCACGAGGCACTGGCCGCCCTCGCCACGGCCCGGACGGCCCGGCTGTCCGCCCCCGGCCGTCCCACCGGGGTCGAAAGGCTGACCTACGCCATGGAGCTCGCGGCGGCCTTCACCACCGCCATGGAGCCCGACCCGCTGCTGCCGCCAGAACTGCTGCCCCAGCCCTGGCCCGGCACCCGTGCCCGCGCCCTGGCCGCCGAGTGCTGGGAAGCCCTGGGCGGCGCAGACCAGGACGCCGGGCGCCCCCGCCTGTTCCGCCTCTATGACGAAGCCCTCACCACCCTCACCGCCCCGACGCCCGCCGACCCTCAGGCGCCGGCGCCGGCGCGGTAGGGGAAGTGGCCCCTCGGTTCCTCGGTCGCGTTCGGCCCAGCGCGGCGGATGGCCACGTCGTGGGCGCAGAGCAGGACGGCGGTCGGGGCGGCCCCCGCTGCTCCTCGCCCCACGTGGCGGGGGCCGGCCTCCTCGTGGGAGAGGGCGGGAGAGGCGGCGGTGCCGGTCAGCCAGCCGGCACCTGGGGACGCCGTGGAACGTCCTCCACAGGGCGGGAGAGCTCCGGGATCGCAGGCGGGCGCAGCTCGGTGCGTGGCGCTCCCCGCTGCCAACGGGACGGAGAGGTTAGAAGATGGATTATGAGCGTCTTCCTGGGACATCTCCGGCGTCAGCTGCCTGGCCTGGCCACACGCTCCTCCGCCGCCTCCGAAGGTCCCCGCTCAGAACACCAGCAGGAGCCGCAGGAACCCGCCCAGCCCTGGGCAAGCAAGGTCCGGAAGCCGCAGCGGCTGTCCTCGCTCCTGAGCGCGCGCAGCGTGGCCGGTGAGGTGTTCCTGCTCCAGCTCGTCGTGGTGGTGCTGCTCGTCGCCGCCGCGGTGGTGGCGCTCGTGGTGCAGGCCCGCAGCGACGCCATGCTGGACGCGCGGCACCGCACGCTCGCCGCCGCGGGTACGTTCGCGGAGTCCCCCGGCATCGTCGCCGCCCTGCGCAGCCCCAACCCGAGCGCGCTGCTGCAGCCGAGCGCCCAGGCGGCCCGGAAGATCGCCGGGGTCGACGGCATCAACGTCTACACGCTCGACGGGCTCACCCTCACCCACAGCGACCCGCGCCAGATCGGCAAGCACGTGGTCGGGCCCTTCTCCAAGGCGGCGGCCGGGAAGTCCTTCACCGAGACGTTCGAGGGCTCCCTGGGGCAGTCCGTGGTCTCGGTGGTGCCCGTCAAGGACGCCGAGGACCGGGTCATCGCCGTGGTCTCCTCCCCGGTCACGGTGCAGAACGTGCAGAGCATGGTGAACCGGCAGCTGCCGGTCGTCATCGGCACCGCGGCCCTGGTGCTGGCCCTGTCCGCGGGCGGCACGGCCCTGGTGAGCCGCCGGCTGCTGCGCCGGACCCACGGCCTTGGGCCGGCGGAGATGACGAGGATGTACGAGCACCACGACGCGGTGCTGCACGCGGTGCGGGAGGGCGTGGTGATCGTCGGCGGCGGTGGGCGCCTGCTGCTGGCCAACGACGAGGCGCGGCGGCTGCTGGACCTCCCCGCGGACGCGGAAGGGCGCCCCGTCACGGAGCTCGGCCTGGAGGAGGGGATCGCGGCGTCGATCGCGTCGGGCCGTTCCGCGACCGACGAGCTGCACATGGCGGCCGATCGGCTGCTGGCGGTGAACATCCGGCCCACCGCCCCCTTCGGGCAGGCGGGGACCGTGGTCACCCTGCGCGACACCACCGAGCTGCGGGCTCTGTCCGGCCGGGCCGAGATGGCCCACGAGCGGCTGAAGCTGCTCTACGACGCGGGGGTGCGCATCGGTACGACCCTGGACGTGGAGCGCACCGCCCGGGAACTGGCGGAGGTCGCCGTCCCGAGGTTCGCCGACATCGCCTCGGTCGACCTGCTGGACCCGGTACTGCAGGGCGACGAGCCGCCCGAGCCGGGCACCGAGATGCGCCGCACCGCGGTCGTCGCCGCGCAGCACCCGCACCCGCTCTACCAGGTCGGCGAGCTGATCCGGTTCGTCCCGACCAGCCCCATGGCGATCGGGGTGGCCGGCGAGCACGCGGTGCGCGTGGCGGACCTGCGGGCCACCCGGGACTGGATGGCCCAGGACCCCGCCCGGTCCCGGCGCATGCTGGACCAGGGCCTCCACTCCGTGATCGCCGTCCCCCTGCGGGCCCGCGGCGTGCTGCTGGGGATGGCGGGCTTCTGGCGGGTGGAGCCCTCCCCGCCCTTCGAGGAGGAGGACGTGTCCTTCGCCGAGGAGCTGACCGCCCGGGCGGCCCTGTCCGTCGACAACGCCCGCCGCTTCACGCGCGAGCACACCATGGCCGTCACGCTGCAGCGCAGCCTGTTGCCCCGGGGCGTACCGGACCAGTCCGCGGTCGAGGTCGCCCACCGCTACATGCCCGCGCAGGCGGGGGTGGGCGGCGACTGGTTCGACGTCATCCCGCTGCCGGGCGCCCGGGTGGCGCTGGTGGTCGGCGACGTCGTCGGGCACGGGCTGCACGCGGCGGCCACCATGGGCCGGCTGCGGACGGCCATGCACAACTTCTCCACGCTCGACCTGCCCGCGGACGAGCTCCTGAGCCATCTGGACGAGCTGGTCGCCCACATCGACACCGACGAGGGCGCCGGTGAGCAGGAGTGGCAGGGGCTGACCGGCGCCACCTGCCTGTGCGCCGTCTACGACTCGGTCTCCGGGCAGGTGACGGCCGCCACCGCCGGCCATCCGGGCCTCGCCGTCGTCCACCCCGACGGCGCCGTGTCCTTCCCCGAGATGCCGGTCTCGCCACCGCTGGGCCTGGGCGCCGGCATGCCCATGGAGACCGCGGTGCTGACCGTGCCCGAGGGCGCCCAGCTGGTGCTCTTCACCGACGGGCTGCTGGAAGGCCGTGACCGCGACGTCGACGCCGGCCTGGCCGCGCTGGGCGCCGCGCTGGCCGGGCCCGCGAGGACACCGGAGGAGACCTGCGCCGCGGTGATCGGCGCGATGCTGCCCAGCGGGCAGAGCGACGACATCGCGCTGCTGGTGGCCCGGACCCGCCGGCTGGACCCGGGGCGGATCGCCGAGTGGGAGGTGCCGTCCGATCCGGCGGCGGTGTCTCCGGTGCGCAACGCCTGCGCCCGCCGGCTGGCCGACTGGGGGCTGGAGGAGATCGCCTTCACCACGGAACTCATCCTCAGCGAACTGATCACCAACGCCGTCCGCTACGGTTCGCAGCCCATCCGGGTGAGGCTGCTGTACGACCGCAGCCTGATCTGCGAGGTGTCCGACGGGTCCAGCACCTCCCCGCACCTGCGCCGGGCCGAGGCCACCGACGAGGGAGGGCGGGGGCTGTTCCTCGTCGCCCAGTTCGCCGAGCGGTGGGGCACCCGCTACACCGCCCGCGGCAAGATCATCTGGAGTGAGCAGGTCATCCATGCCGAGCCCTCCTCGGCCGGGGAGGACCTGGGGGCGGCGCTTCTCGCCGCCTGGGACGACGAGCCGTTCTAGGGTCTGTATCGAGTTGCCCCGTGGAGCAAGGAGCGGCGTCCGGTGCGTGCTCTCGGCGTGCCGGCCGGGAGCGGTCGTGCGGGACGTAGGTGGCTTTCGGCCGGTGCGGCGGGAGTGCGTGCCGGGCGTCGCGACGGGGCGAACGTTGCCTGACGCGGCACTAGGACGGCTGCGGTGCGCTCCGGGACGCCTTCCGGTACGTCGGCCGGAGGACAGGGGGGTGGGCGCGACCCGCCGGGACTGCGCGGTGGCGGCTGCCCCACGTACGCTGGCCTTGATCAGTACGTGCCGCCCGTTATGGAGCCTTTGTGCCCACACCTCGTCTCCGGACAGCCGCCGTCGCCGCCTGCCTCGCCCTCGCCGCGTGGCCCCTCGGCGCCTGCGGAGACAAGCCCCCCGCCACCCCCAGGGCGCCCGCGGTGGCCACCTCCGCGGCAGACGCGGGCGGCATGGCGGCACTCGCCGCGGCGGCCAGGAAGGAGGGCACGCTCAACACCATGGCCCTCCCGAGGGACTGGGCGGGCTACGGCGCCTTGATCGACGGCTTCGAGAAGAAGTACGGGATCGAGGTCACGGTGGAGAACCCGGAAGGCACCAGCCAGGACGAGGTCGACGCCCTCAAGGAGCACCGGCGCGACGGGACCGCGCCCGACGTGGTAGACGTGGGCGGCACCTTCGGCCCCGCCGCGGCCCGGCAGGGCCTGCTCGCCGCGTACGAGGTGGCCCCGTACGACGACATCCCCGACGGGCACAAGGACCCGCGGGCCCGCTGGTACGACAACTACGGCGGCTACGTCTCGATCGGCTGCGACGCCAAGCGCGTCAAGACCTGCCCCTCGACCTTCGCCGACCTGCGAAGGCCCGAGTACAAGGGCCAGGTCTCGCTCAACGGCGACCCCACCAAGTCCGGCTCCGCCTTCGCCGGGGTGTACGCGGCGGCCCTGGCGAACGGGGGCTCCTTCGACAACATCCAGCCCGGTATCGACTTCTTCGCCGAGCTGCGCGAGAACGGCAACTTCATCCCGGTCCAGTCCACCCCCGCCACGATCGAGAAGGGGCAGACCCCGATCAGCGTCGACTGGGACTTCCTCAACCTCGGATACGCCGACGACTTCCGCAGGAAGGGCGCGGACGTGGACTGGCACACCGCCATCCCCTTCGACGGCAGTTTCGCCCAGTACTACGCGCAGGGGATCAACAAGGACGCCCCGCACCCCGCGGCGGCGAGGCTGTGGCAGGAGTACCTCTTCAGCCCGGAGGGGCAGAACCTGCGGCTCATGGCCTACGCGCGCCCGGTCCTCATGGAGGCGATGGAGGAGAACGGCACCCTCGACAAGACCGCGGCGGAGAAGCTGCCGACGGTCGAGGGCACCCCGGTGTTCCCGACGGAGGCGCAGCTGGAGAGGGCGGCGCGGACCGTCGACCGCGGCTGGGCCAAGGCCGTCTACGGCTGAGGGGCGCAACGGCCAAGCGGTGCGCGGGGCGGGCGGGAACAGGTGGGGAGCCGGGTCAGCACCGGCGGCGGTCCGGCCAGATGCCCGCCGCGGGGGCCGGGCGGCCGGATCCGGACCGGGTCCGCAGGCCCGGCAGGTCGACCCCCGTGCCCTCCTCGCCGGGAACCGCGGGCCCGCCCATCGGGGTCGAGGGCCGATCGTTCTCCAGTCCGTCGCGCGAGAGGGTGTCGAGCAGCCGCTCGCGGGCGTACACCCGGGTGAGTTCGGGGAACTCGTAGCGGGCCCCGCCGTCCTCCCACCGGACGATGTTGATGAGATGGCTGTCGACGAAGCGCTGGAGCAGGTGCTCCACGCTGCGGCTGTCGCTGCCGAGGAGCTCGACGACGGAGTCCGCGGTGAACCGTCTGGGCGGCAGGATGCTCAGCAGCCGGAAGACGCTCTGCTCCACGCGGCCGAGCCCCTCGTAGCTGAAGTCGTAGCGGGACCGTACGTCGAGTTCCCCGAGGCGCAGCTCGTCCAGCAGCTTCTCGGAACAGGTCAGTTGGCTGGCTAAGCCGGACAGTGTGAGCCCCGGACTGCCGCTCAGGCGCCCTCCGATGCACCGCACGGCGAGGGGGTGTCCGCCGACGGTCTCCATCAGCTGGTTGGCGGCGTTGCGCTCCCGCCTGACCCGCGCCGATCCGATGATGCGGGCGAGCAGCTCCCGGCCCTCCGCGGTGTCCATGGCGTCGAGGTCGACGTTCCAGGCTCCCCCCAGGCCGTGCAGGCGCCTGCGGCTCGTGATGACCACGGAGCACTCCGGGTCGCCGGGGAGCAGGGAGCGTACGTCGGCCAGCGAGGACACGTCGTCCAGCAGGATCAGCAGGCGCCGGCCGACCGTGGTGGAGCGGAAGAGTTTGGACCGCTCCTCCAGGTCGGCGGGGATCTCGGATTCCGCGACGGCCAGGGCGCGCAGGAAGCCGTGGAGCACCTCCGAGGGGTCGGCGCCCACGCCGGTGGAGCCGCGCAGGTCCGCGTAGAGCTGGCCGCCCTCGAAGAACGGCCGGACGGTGTGGGACAGGTGCACGGCGAGTGCGCTCTTGCCGACGCCCGGCATGCCGCTGATGACCGCGACGGCGGGGGCCGTAGGGGGCCGGTCGCGCTCCCCCGTCCCGGCCAGGAGCGCGGGAGCCTGGTCGACGATGGACTCCCGGCCGGTGAAGTCGGCTATGTCCGGCGGGAGCTGGGCGGGTGCGGGGATGCCCTGCGCGGTGGGCCGGACAGGGGTGGGCCGGGGTGTGGCGGCCGCCGGCTCCTCCTCGTGTTCGGGGGGCATGACCGGGCTCCGGTCGGGCTCGATCAGGACGGGCTGGCGGTGGCGTTCGTACAGTACGCCCCCCGTGGCCTCCGACAACAGCGCCTGGTGGAGCGCCCGGAGTTCCTTGCCCGGTTCGAGACCGAGGTTGTCGATCATGCTGCGGCGCAGCACCTGATAGACCTCCAGGGCCTCGTGGCGCCGTCCGGAGCGGTGGAGCGCGATCATCAGGGAGGCGTGCACGTTCTCGTGGAGCGGGCGGCTGAGCACGAGCGACTTCAGCTCGCTGATCAGCTCCTGGTGGCGTCCCAGCTGGAGATCGGCCTCGATCCGCAGGTCGAGGGTGCGCTCCCGGAACTCCTCAAGCCGTGTCACGTAGGAGGACAGCAGGCCGCCCGGCACGACGTCGACCAGTGCGGAGCCGCGCCAGAGCGCGAGCGAGCGCCGGAGCGACTCGGCCGCCCCCGCCGGGTCGCCGCCCTTCAAGAGCGACTTTCCCTCACCGGCTTCCGTTTCGAATCGGTGGAGGTCGACGGAGCGGTCGGGAATGGCGAGGGTGTATCCCCCGGGCCTGGTGAAAAGAATTTCTTCCGAATTTCGCGCCGTCAGAATCTTCCGGAGTTTGTAGATATACGTTTGCAGCGTGGTCATCGCACTTGCGGGAGGGTCGCTTTCCCACAGTTCATCGATAAGCTCAGAGGTCTGCACCAGGGTGTTCCTCCGCATGAGGAGAAGGGCTATCACCTGGCGCGGCTTGGGTGCGGTGGGCACGACATTGCGCGGACCATCGAGTATTTCCAATGGGCCGAGCATCCGGAAGTCCATCTCACGTCCCCCGTTCAGTGATGCTGCACGTTCACAAGAGGTTCGAGCGCCGCCTGGCCGACGTAAGGGTCACGGAGCTACTTCTCTCCTGACTTTGCACTAAGTTAACTCTTCCTTTAAGACAGGGCAAGGCCATATGCCAGCGTCCTGCGACCCGTTCACCCAGGCGGCGTCGGCCACCGGCGGGTTTACCGGCCCCAAACAGGCCAGAATTAAACGGAGTTGGATCTTCCGAGACCCGCCCACCTCTGGGAACCCTCACAGCGGCGGGATTCCGCTTCGGATTCACGCCAATCACCCGCGTGAATGCGCCGGTTCCTTTCGGCGCACACAGCCGTCGGGGTGCCTGGAGGTCGCCACGATCCTGGCTCGACTCCGGGAGGAGGGCAGCACTCTCCGGACGGGCACGGGCGGCGCGTGGGGGGCGTCATGGCCACAACCATCGGGCGTCACCCTCGAAGAACGGTCGAACCCCTCACCGGACTCCATCCGGACGCATCAGTTCCGCTGCGCGGGACACCAACCCGCCCCGCCGCCGGGGTTCAGGGAGATTCGAGGTCGTTGCTGGCAGCCCGCACTGTACTGGGCCCTGCGCGCCGTCGAAGGCCCCGACCCCCACGGGAGCGTCCGAGGACACCGGTACGGCCACCCTCCTCGACGCCGCGGACGCGGACGACCGCCGAACACGCAGCACGACCCTGTCCTCCCGGCGCAAAGGAGTCCCTGTGAACAGAATCGCCCTCCCGCTCCCTTCCCCGACCGTCCTGCGCACGCTCCAGGACCGGCTCGCGGGGTCGGCCCTCGCCGAGGAGAGCCGCGTCCGCCAACCGGTCCCGTTCGCCTCGTGGTTCGCGGGCGCCCGCGAGCGCTCCGGCCTGCACGTCGAACGCGTGGACCTCGACGGCCTCGACAACTGGGAGCGGGACCCGGGGACCGGGGCGCTGCGGCACTCCAGCGGCGGCTTCTTCGCCATCGACGGGCTCGACGTGCGCTTCCCCTCCGGTCCCGTACCCCACTGGCAGCAGCCGATCATCCACCAGCCGGAGGTCGGCGTCCTCGGCCTGCTGGCCAAGGAGTTCGACGGGGTGCTGCATTTCCTCATGCAGGCCAAGGTCGAGCCGGGGAACAGGAACCACCTGCAGCTGTCCCCTACCGTGCAGGCCACCCGCAGCAATTACCGGCGGCTGCACAAAGGGCGCGCCGTCCCCTATCTGGAGTACTTCCAGCAAAGGACGCGGCACCGCGTCATCGCCGACGTGCTCCAGTCGGAACAGGGCGCCTGGTTCTACCGCAAGCGGAACAGGAACATCGTGATCGAGGCCACCGAGGACATCGCCGTCGAGGAGGACTTCCGCTGGATGACGCTCGGCGAGATCCACCGGCTGCTGGCCGTCGAGGACATCGTCAACATGGACACACGCACCACTCTGTCGTGCCTGCCCCTGGCCGGCGGCGGTCTCGACGTCCTGACGGGCAGCGGCGACGGCTTCCGGGACGCGCTGGCGCGCTCGTGCGCCGGGGAGCCGGGCGGAGTGCACACCGTGGACGAGCTCCAGAGCTGGATCACCGAGCACCGCGCCCAGAACGACCTCACCACCCGCCCGGTACCGCTGGTCGAGCTGCGCGACTGGCACAGCTCGCCGGAGCGGGTCTCCCACACCAGCGGGCGCTTCTTCTCCGTGATCGGGGTGAACGTCTCGGCCGGCACGCGCGAGGTCCGCGGCTGGTCCCAGCCCATGCTGGAGCCGCACGGCACCGGCGTGATCGCCGTGCTGGTCAAGGAGATCGGCGGGGTGCTCCACGTCCTGCTGCGGGCCAGTGTGGAGCCGGGATACGTGGACGGGGTCGAGCTCTCCCCCACCGTCCAGTTCACCCCCGAGAGCGTGGCGCCGGGCGCGGCCCTGCCCCGCTTCGTCGACGACGTGCTGTCGGCCCCGCCGGAACGGACCAGGTTCGACTGCCTGCTGTCCGAGGAGGGCGGCCGTTTCCACCACGCCCTCAACCGCTACCTCGTCGTCGAGGCGGACGGCGACGCCGAGTCCATGGAGGACCGGGACTTCCGCTGGCTGACCCTGGAGCAGCTCAGCACCCTCCTGAGGCACAGCCACTACCTCAACGTCCAGGCCCGTACCCTCGTGGCCTGTCTGCACAGCCTGCTGGCGCCGCGGCGGCCCGGCGGAGAGGCGCTCGTCCTGTGAGCGGCTGAGCCGCCCGGACGCGGACGAGGGGTGGGGCCCGCCGGATCGGCGGTTTCCAGCGGTGGGCCCCACCCCTCGTCGCAGCGCCGCGGATCAGGCGGAGCGCAGGGCGCGGTCGATCGCCAGGCACTCGGCGTAGTCGGGCAGCAGGCCCTCCGAGGCTGCCTTCTCCAGGGTGGGAGCCGCGAGGTCGCGCTCGGACAGGACGGGCTCGATGCCGGCGGGGATGGGCAGGGCCAGTTCCGGGTCGAGGATCGACAGCGCCAGCTCGTGTTCCGGGACGTACTCCCCGGAGAGCAGGTAGGACACGACGGTGTCGTCCTCCAGCGCGACGAAGCCGTGGGCCACGCCGACCGGGAAGTACACGGAGCGGAACACCTCGGTGTCCAGCAGTACGGCGTCCCACTGTCCGAAGGTGGGCGATCCGACCCGGACGTCCACCGCTATGTCGAGCGTCCTGCCGCGCGCGCAGTACACGTATTTGGCGCAACCCGGCGGCGTCAGGGTGTAGTGCAGCCCTCGCACCACGCCCTGCCGTGACCTGCTGTGGTTGGTCTGGGCCACGCGGAACAGCGTGTGCCCGCCGGTGGCGTCCGAGAACGCCGACTCCTGGTAGGGCGAGAGGAATATGCCACGCTCGTCGTCAAACACGCGCGGGGTGAATTCGATTGCGCCCTCGACGGAGAGTTTCCGCGACTCCATGGAGGAAAGCATGACGGACTCCCATTCGGTGCAGTGATGTGCGGTCTGTGGTCCGTGAGCGCCCGGGTCCCGTGTCCGGCGTGCCAGGATCGGGAGTTCTCCGCCAGGTCCTGTCGTCGAAGTGGCGTCGGTCAGGCCCGCGGCGTCCGGTGCCGTGCATCGCACGGCGGAGGGGCGCCCGTGTACTGGACGTACTCGGGCGCTCCGACAACGCGGCGAGGTGCGGTGCCGGACGCCGCGGGCCCGACGGGACTTCGACGACAGGACCTGGGCCCGCGTGCTGCTGACGATGATTCCCGCGGGGTCTCGTACGCGCCTCAACGACGGCTGGACGCCGCCGCCCCCGGCCCCGCCCGCGACCGGGCGGGGTCCACCTGCCCTCGAGCGCTTGCGCAGGTGCCGGCCGGACGATGGTGGGCCGGACACGCCGACCACTCCTGGGAGCGACGCACGTGGACAACACCACCTACAAGGCCCATGTCACGGCCGCCTTCGACCGTGCCGCCGGGTCCTACGACCGGATGGGGGTCACCTTCTTCACCCCCATGGGGCGGCGCCTCGTCGAGCGGGCCGCACCGAGGCCCGGGCAGCGCGTGCTGGACGTGGGCTGCGGGCGCGGGGCGTGCCTGTTCCACGCCGCCACGCTCGTCGGCGGGCAGGGCCGCGTCCTCGGCATCGACATCGCGCCGGCCATGATCGAGGAGGCCCGCAAGGAGGCGGCCGGCATCGGCGCCGGCAACATCGAACTGCGGGTGATGGACGGGGAGTTCCCCGATCTGCCGGCCCGCTCCTTCGACGTCGTCACCGGCAGCTACAGCCTGATCTTCTTCCCCGACGCCCGGGCCGCCCTGCCGCGCTACGCCGAACTGCTCGCCGACGGCGGGCGCATCGCCTTCACCAGCCCGGTGTTCGACGACGACACCTTCCCGTTCCTCCCGCCCGTCTTCACCGAGCTCATCCCGCGCTCGCTCCTGGAGAACCTGCCGCCGCAGTGGCGGCCGGAGGAACTCCAGAAGCGCTTCAACAGCTGGCTGGCGCAGGAGGCGGACCTGCGCCGGGCCCTGGAGTCCGCGGGGTTCCACGAGGTCGAGATCACTGACGAGGCGGTCGACCTCGTGGCCCCGTCCGGCGAGGCATGGGTGGCGTGGTCCCACACCCAGGGCATGCGCCTGCTGTGGGAGCACCTGCCCGACGACGACCGCGAGCGGCTGCGGATCCGGCTCACCGGGGCGCTGGACGCGATGCGTCACGACGGCGGACCCCTGTCGATCGAGACGCCGGTGCGCTACGTCACGGCGACGGTGGCCCGTTGACCTCCCGTACCGCGCTCCCCCGCGCCGCAGCGGCGGCCGCCAGCGACGACCGGCGGCGGGTGGCTCTGGCCAGCAGGGTCTCGGCGGGCCCCCGCCGGCCCCCGCGGCGCAGCAGTTCGGCGAGCAGCACCCCGGCGCCCCACGTGCCGAGGGCGACGAGCGCGGAGCCGAGGACGCCCACGCGGTCACCGAGCCCGAAGGTGTACGGCGCGAACAGCGCCAGCCATACGACCGACTGCCAGACGTAAGCGCTCATCGACCGCCGTCCGCAGGCGGCGACGGCGACGACGGCCCTGCTCCTGAGGTCTTCCAGTCGCAGCGCGAGCAGGGCCACCGCCGCGGCCAGGCCGCAGCCCCCCGCGTACCCCGTCAGCACGTGCAGGGCGGCGAGCCCCCACACCACGTCGGAGGGCGCGGTGGTCCACGCCCCGGAGGTGACCAGCGCCAGCGGAAGACCTCCGGCGACGCTCAGGGCGGTGCCCGCCACCGCCACCCGGCGCAGCAGGACCCGGTGGCGGCCCGGCTCCTCCAGGATCCGTCGGCGGGCCGCGTGCGCGCCGATCAGGAACGGGCCGAGCGACATGACGGCGAACAGCGGTGTGGTGAACACCCAGGTGCCGAGGCGGTACACCGCGTCGGACACCGGGTCGGCGGCCAGGACCAGCGCCGCCGCGGTGTCGTCCGGGTCGCCGGAGGCACTCGCGGCCAGCATGCTCGCGTACAGCACCGTCCCCACGACGACACCGGCGCCCGCCACCGAGAACAGGGTGCGGTCGCGGGCGCCGGTCAGGCCGACGGCGGCCAGCCCGAGCAGTCCGTAGGCGCCCAGCACGTCCCCGGCGAACAGCAGCAGCGCGTGGACGGCCCCGAACAGCAGCAGCCACCGGGCGCGGCGCCGCAGCACCCCGCGCGCACCGGGTCCGTCCCGCCCCCGCTCCCGCTCGCGCGCGAGGATCCGGCCCGTGCCGTAGCCGAACAGCAGGGCGAACATGGGGAAGCTGCGGCTGTCGGCCAGCACCGTGAGCACGCCCGCCGTCAGCGCGTCCGCCGGCGAGCCGGCGACCACCGGGTAGCCCCGGATCACGGCGGCGCTCCCGCTGACGAACATGTGGGCGTGCACCAGCGCGACGATCAGCAGCATCAGGCCCCGGGCGAGATCGGGGGCGAGGGCGCGGTCCGCCGTCGCCCCGGCTCCCGGCGGACGCGGAGCGCCGTCGCTCATCGGCCCTTCCTCCCCGGCACGTCAGTCCCGCTCCGCCAGCACGAGGTGGACGCTGCCCCCGACGTAGACCCCCCACTGGGAGACGGTGACGTGGAAGCCCAGGCCGGCCAGCCGTGAGACGACGCTGCCGAGCCGGCCGTCGATGTCGTGGACCTCCAGGAGGACCCTTCGGATGCGGGGCCAGCAGGCCGGGCCGATGCCGTCGAGGACGTCGAGTTCACCGCGTTCGACATCGATCTTGAGCAGGCCCACCCGGTCGACGGCGTGCTCCTCCATGACGGCGGCCAGCGTGGTCACCTCGACCGTGACGCGCTGGGTCACGTTGAAGGTGCGCCGTACGACCTCCCGGGTCCGTTCGTCGGCGCCGATGTTGTCGAGGTGCGCTTCGAGGTTGCGGGCGTCGTCCTCGGCGTCGTCGTACAGGGTCGAGGCGGAGGCCACGTAGGGCCGGTAGGTCAGTTCGGACGTGCCGGGCGCCGCTCCCAGCGCCTGCCGGACCGCGGTCGCCCTGGGCAGGTGGCGGGCGAGGTTGTCCTCAAGGCAGGTGAAGGCCTTGGGGGCGGGTTCGAAGGCGAGCAGGCGGCTCTGGGGGGCCAGCCCGCCGAAGAGCAGGGACGCCAGCCCGATGTGGGCGCCGATGTCGATGACGGCCTCGTCGGGGCGGAGGCCCTCGGCCGCCTTGCGATAGGGGGCGGCGGTGCTGATCTCCTCCCAGAGGGTGTGCGCCTCCGCTTCCTGGACCGCCGACAGCACGCGGCCGTCGGGCAGTTCGCAGCGGGAGACGGGAAGGTCGGTGGGCAGTTCGTCGGGGAGATCCCACGGATTCGGCATGGCGTCGAATCTGCGGCACGGATCTCGAAGCGCGCACGAGGAGCACTGGTCCACCGGCTGGCCGGACCGGCGCACCGGTCATCCGCGGTGCCGGTGCTCCCTGGTCATCGCCTCAAGGACCGGGACGATGTCGTTGGGCGTCGGCATGGCGAGGATCTCCTCGCGGAGCGCGCCGGCCCGTTCGGTGTACGAGGGTTCGTCGAGCAGCCGGAGGATCTTCTCGCGGAGCACCTCGGCGGTCAGGTCGCGGGCGGAGACGGCCAGGGTGGTGCCGGACTTCTCGTATTCCTCGCCCATGTCCTCGCTCACCCATTCGTAGCCGACGATGACGACCTGGGGCACGCCGTGCAGGTCCGCGGTGGCCTTCGTCTGGTAGCCGGCGTGGTGCACGATCACCGAGCACGACGGCGCCAGCTCGGCCAGCGGGACGAAGTCGGTGGTGCGGATGTTCTCCGGCAGGTCGGGCAGGGCGTCGAGCTGTGCCGGGTCGAGGGCGGCGATGATCTCGACGTCGAGTCCGGCCAGGCTCTGGAAGAGGGCGGCGAGGGTGTCGTCGAGGCGGAACCGCTCGGACTCCTCACTGGTGATGGAGGTGCCGAGGGTGATGCACACCCGGCGGCGCTCCGCCGGTTCGCCCAGCCACCTGGGCACCACGCAGCGCCCGTTGTAGGGGACGTAGCGCATCGGGACGGTGGGCAGGTCGAGCTCCTGGCGCAGGCGGGCGGGCCGGGTGTCGACGACCCACTGGCCCGTCAGCATCGTCTCGTCGAACCGCCGGTCGCTGCCGAGGCGTTCGAGGGTCCAGTTCAGCCACTCGGCCGTCGGGTCCTCGCGCAGCGGCTCGGGCTGCCGGTCGCGGTGGCGTACGAAGTGTCCGCGGGTGACCATCTGCAGGGCGAGTTCGGGGCCGGACACCAGGCGGGCGTGGGCGGCGCCGGTCGCGACGGCGACGACGGCCCCGGCGATCGAGAAGCTCTCCCAGATGACGAGGTCGGGCTGCCAGCTGCGGGCCGCCTCGACGAGCTGGTCGATCTGCGCGTCGTTGTTGAGCGGCTGGTAGAGCGCGGGGACGACCATGTTCTCGTAGGAGAGGTGGTCCTCCCAGGTCGCCTTGGAGGGGTCCTGCTTGCTGGTGCCGATCTCGTTGAAGAGGGAGATCGCCTCCTTCTGGAAGCCGTCGAGCTGCTCCCAGAGGGTGGGCGACTGGATCGGCACGGCGGTCAGGCCGGTCTGGGTGACGGTGTCGACGAGGCTCTCGTTGCAGGCGGCCCGCACCTCGTGGCCCGCGGTGCGCAGGGCCCAGGCCAGCGGGACCATCTGGTGGAAGTGGTTGCCCTCGATCGACGTGAACAGGACTCTCATCGCCGGGTTCCTTTCTGTGGGCGCCGGTCAGCCGGTGGTGAGGGGGCAGCCGAGCAGGTGCCTCGTCACCGGTGAGCGGCGGCTTCGCAGGTGGCCGGCCGACCGGCGCGGGCGCGGGCCGGCGGCCGCCAGTGCGCGCAGGACCGCTTCCGCCTGGGCGCGGGCGAACGGCCACGTCACCCGGTGGTACAGAGCGGGGGCCAGTGCTTCGGCGGGGCGGCCGGTGACGAACCGGTCGGGGGCGTCGAAGACCTCGGGATCGCGGTTCGCCGCGGCGACGAGCACCACGACCCGCCCGCCCGCCGCGACGCGCTGTCCGGCGAACTCGGTGTCGGCGAGGGCGACCGCCGGATGGATCTGCACCGGGGGGTCGTGGCGCAGTACCTCGGCGACGACCGGGGCGGCGTGCGCGGGGTCGTCGGCCAGCCGCGACCACTGGGCGGGGTGGTCCACCACCGCCAGCACGGCGCCGGCGGTCAGGCGCGCCGCGGTGCGCACCCCCGCGGTGGCGAGCAGGACCGCGGCCTCCTGCGGGCCGGGCCCGGGACCCGGGCCGGTTGCAGGGGCTGCGAGGAGTTCGCGCAGCCGGCCGACGGCGGCCACCGCCCGCCGGGTGGCGTCCAGCGGCTGCGGGCACAGCAGGCCGTCGAGGACGACCCCCGCGGCGGCGCAGGACCGGGCCAGCTCCCGGCGGTCCGCCCCGGCCGGCCCGAGGGTGGCGGCGAGCAGGTCCACGGCCACGACCTCCGCGAGGTCGGTGACGAGGTCGAAGTCCGCGGCCAGGCCGCCGACCACCCGCTCGCACACCGCGTCCACCGCCGCGGGGGTGACGGCGTCCCGTACGTGGCCGCGCAGGTGTTCGTACCGCGCGGCGTCCCCGCCGAGCCCGGCGCCGTGCACCGGGACGTGGGCCTCCTCGTCCGTCAGGGGCCGGTGCGGCCACGTCCCGCCCAGGAGCTCCGCGGCGAGTGCGTGGTCCGCCGTCACCCAGGCGCCCGTGGCGCTGCGCCACAGCGGGCCGAGCGCGCGGATCCGCTCCTGGGCCGGCCGGGGGTCCTCGGCGTGGCCGCGCAGGAGGTCGGCGTACGGATCGCCCTTGACCTGCTGGAGCCACAGCTCCCCGTTGGCCCGCTGGAGCCGTCTGCCCAGCTCTTTGATGTCCGTGCGGTTCCATGTGCCCTGCATGACGCTCACCTTCGGCGGTCTCCTCTAGAGAAGGGGGAACTTCTCGTTGTCCAGCGGGTCCCCGGGGGCCATGTGGGAGATGTGGGCGTCCTCGGTCCCGGGCCGGTAGGTGGCGCCGTCGTCCATGTAGACGATGCCGTGGCCCATCCGGGGGTTGTCGGTGAGGTTCGCCCCGGCCATGTGCACGGTGCGGCAGTGGTGGAAGGCGACGTCTCCGGCCCGCAGCGGCACGGTGACCCGGGGGTGCCAGTCGTAGTCCGGCCAGATGTCGGCGATGGGCCGGTACTCGGCGAAGCTGGTCATGTGGATCTGCCGCTCGGCGTCGTCGCGCAGGTGGGAACCGGGCAGGTACGTGAGGCAGCCGCTCTCGGCCGGTACGTCGACCAGCGCGACCCACGCCGTCAGCGTCCGGTCGATGCCGTGCAGCGGGAGGCCGGTCTCGTCGTCGTGGACGATCGTGGGCAGCGTGTTCAGCTTCTTCCGGCCGGACTTGAGGAGGATGTCGGTGCTGTAGAGGCGCAGCGGGCCGGCGGCGAGCCGCTTGGCGATGCCGGTGATCGCCGGGTGCAGAGCGAGGTCGCGCAGCGCCTCGTGCTTGAGCCAGGCCTGGGCGACGAAATGGACCTGCACCTCGTCCTCGCCGGCGCCCCAGACCTCCGGGCCGAAGCGGGCGAGCACTTCCTCGGAGGCGGCCCTGAACCGCTCCACCTCGGAGGCGGAGAGGACCTGGGGGATGCGGACGAAACCGTTCTCCCGGTAGTGGCGGCGGGCCTCGTCGGTGAGGAGGTCGCCGGCCGCTACCGGGGCGCTTCGGGCCGTCATGGCGTGTTCGCTCCTTCGTCGTGGTGGTGGGAACGGGGGCGTCCCGGTCAGCGGGACAACACCCGGGTGAGGGCGTCGCGCAGGGCGGCGGCAGGGTCGTCGGGCCGGGTGGCGGTGCGCCAGGCCACGACGCCGTCGGGCCTGATGAGGCTGGCCCCGCCGGTGCCGATGCCGAACCGTTCGGCGAGCTCGCCGTCGGGGTCGTCCAGACCGGTGGCCGGGCCGTGGACCTCGACGGGGACGCCGAGGTCCCGGCTCACGCCGCGGGCCCATCCGGTCCAGCCGGCGCCGTCCGCCCCGGTCATCAGCAGCCAGCCGGAGCCGAAGAGGTCCACGGTGGAGATCCGCTCGCCCGCCCTGCGCACCCACACGTGCGGCATCCGGAATCCGGGCCGGCCGGAGGGCCGGGCCGGGGACTCGACCCGGGCGGGGTCGTCGTCGTCGATGACGACGGCGTCCGAGCGGTACCGGAAGCCGAGGATCACCTCGGCGTAGCCGGCGGGCTCCGCCATGCGGTCCTGCAGGTGCGGGGCGAGCCGGGAGGCGTAGAGGGCCATGGACTCGTCCATCACGAGCCGGGCCACGAGGCCGCGCTCGGGTTCGTAGCTGTCCAGCAGTCCTGGGCCGGCCTGGCCGGTGAGGACGGCGGACAGCTTCCAGGCCAGGTCGTATCCGTCGCCGATGGCCGTGTTGCCGCCGAGCCCGCCGGTGGGCGGTACGACCTTGGCCGAGTCGCCGACGAGGAACACCCGGCCGGCGCGCCAGCGTTCGGCGATGCGGGCCGCCATCTCCCAGCGCTGGACGTCCAGCACCTTGGGCTCGAGCTGCGGTGCGTCCAGGCCGGTGCGGATCAGATCGAGGCACCGCTCGGGGGTGAAGTCCTCGGCGGATTCGCCGCGTTCGGGGTCGTACTCGACGAGGAAGGTGTGCCGCTCGGGCCGGTCGCTGCCGATGAAGATGCCGCTGAAGGCGGGGTTGCGCAGGTAGTACAGTCCGGACGCGTCCGAGGTGAGCACCTCGGACAGGTCGGCTTCGAAGATCATGCCGACCACGTGGGACAGCGAGCCGTAGCCTCGGCGGGCGATGCCGAGCCCCTCCCTGACGGGGCTGCGGTCGCCGTCCGCGGCCACCAGGTAGCGCGCCCGTACGGTGGTCTCCGCCCCGCTCTCGCGGTCGCGGAGCAGCGCGGTCACCCCGTGCGCGTCCTGTTCGTAGGAGACCAGCGCGGCGGCGAACCGGATCCGCGCGCCGTCCCGGCGGGCCCGGTCCAGCATCAGCGGTTCCAGCTGGTCCTGCCAGGCCAGCGCCCACGGCATGGGGGAACAGGGCGCGGTGGTGGCGACGAGGTTGTCGAACCCCTCCTCGAAGGTGCCGAGCACCTCGCCGCGTACGGTCTCGGCGACGCGGGTCGTGAAGTGGCCCTTGGCGCCGCGGTGGTCGGTGGCGGCCTGTACCTGTTCGGCGATCCCGCCGAGCCGCAACAGCTCCATGGTGCGCGGGTTCTGGCCGATCGCCCTGGGGTGGATCGACGTCGTCGGATGCTTCTCGGCCATGAGCACCGCCGCGCCCAGCCGGGCGAGGAACATCGTCGTGGACAGGCCTCCCAGGCCGGCGCCCACGACCAGTACGTCTAATTCCTTGTCAGATGTGGCCATCGTCTTCTCCCGCGTCGGTGGCGGCCGTCCTGGCGGACCTCCGTTGCCCCGGGCCGAGACTCGCCGGTGGGCTTCGAAGTTCGCTGGAGGCCCGTCGGCGCGGGCTCGTGCGGGGCTGCGGGAATCCTCGAGCGCCGTACGAAGCGGCACCGGCAGGGTGACCTCCCATGCGAGTGCTGTTCACGCCGTTCCCGGCGAGCACCCACGTCCACACCCAGGTACCCCTGGCGTGGGCGATGCGGGCCGCGGGACACGAGGTCCGTGTCGCCACCAGGCCGGACGTGGTCGAGGACATCAACAACGCCGGCCTGACCGCGGTCGCGGTCGGCGGGGTCCTCGACGTCGCGGCCACGATGAATCCGGAGTACACCGACGAGCCCGACGAGATACGCGACGAAGCGTGGCTGGACGTCCTCGACATCAGCGAGACCCAGCCGGAGAAGCTGACCCTTCCCTATGTCCACGGGGTGCTCACCGCGTGGACATCGTTCGTCTACCAGAACACCCTGCCCGACGACGCCACCGGGGAACTGATCGACTTCGCCCGGTCCTGGCGGCCCGACCTGGTCGTCTGGGACACCATGTACTACCCCGGCGCGCTCGCGGCGCGGATCAGCGGCGCGGCGCACGCGCGGCTGATGTTCGGGCTGGACCTGGTCGGGCTGATGCGGCAGCACTATCTGCGCGGGCTGGCGGCACTGCCGCCGGCGCTGCGGGAGGATCCGCTGGAGGAGTGGATGGACCGGATCCTGCGGCGGTACGGCCGGGAGTTCACCGAGGACCTGGTCGTGGGGCAGTGGACGATCGATCCCGTTCCGCCGTCGCTGCGGCTGCCCGTCGACCTGCCGTCCGTGCCGGTGCGCTACGTGCCGTACAACGGCGAGGCGACGGTCCCGGGCTGGCTGCGGGAGCCGCCGCCCCGCCGGCCCCGCGTGTGTATGACCCTCGGCAGGTCGTTCCGCGAGGTGGTCGGCGCCGACCGGGCGTCAGCGGGCGACCTGCTGGAGGCGGTGGCGGACCTGGACGTGGACGTGGTCGCGACGTTCACCGCGGACCAGCTCGATCCCGGCCGGCGGGTGCCGGACAACGTCCGGGTCGTCGACTTCGCACCGCTGGACGCGCTGCTGCCCACCAGCGCGGCAATCGTGCACCACGGGGGTTCGGGCACCCTCCAGACCGCGCTGGCGCACGGCGTGCCCCAGGTGATGGTGCCGGCCAAGATGTGGTGCAACGTCCCCAAGGCGCAGCGGGTGCGCGACGCGGGGGCCGGGCTGTGCATCGATCCGGAGGAGCTGACACCCGGGGGGCTGCGCGCCGCGCTGGTCCGGGTGCTGGGGGAGCCGTCGTTCCGCGCGAACGCCGAGCGGCTGCGCCGGGAGGTCCTCGCCACGCCGTCGCCGGCCGACATCGTCCCGGTGCTGGAGCGGCTGACCGCCGAACACCGGTCGCGCGGCCCGGCACCCGCGGCGCGCTGAACCGTGCGGACGGGGCACCCGGCCGGGAGCACGGCTCGGGGCCGTCCGCCTGCGCGCAGGGGCACGCGGCGGACGGCCCCGGCTTGGGCACGTCCTATGCGGAGGGAGTGCTCCCGATCCGGGGGAACGGGGAGGTCGAGAAGATCACCTCGACCGGTACCTCGAAGTACTCCGCGATCCGCAGGGCGAGGTGCAGGCTGGGGCTGTACTCGCCACGCTCCAGGTAGCCCACCGTCTGGTAGTGCACCCCGAGGGCGTCGGCGAGCTGCCTGCGCGTGATGGCGCGCTCGACCCGCAGCACGGCGATGCGGTTGTGGACCGTCTCGTTCCCGGCGCCGCCGCGCGGACGGCTCTGCTCGCCGGCGGAGCGCCAGCCCGCCGCGGGCGTGTCGGCGCCGGAGCCGGACCGCGGGGCAGCCGCCCCGGCCTCCGGCTCCGCCGCCGACGTGCCCCGGCGCGCCGGCGCGCGCCTGCTGCCGGTTTCCTTGTCACCCAACGCGCTTCAATGCCTCCTGTTGCCGGGCCTCGACCTTCGAACCCGTCTCGCCGCGCACCGTACGGCCCAGGACCCTCGGTGCGATCACCAGCGCGACGACGGCCCAGGCGAGGAGCACGACCGCGGTCATGGGCCTGCGCCAGGAGTCGCCGAGCTCGACCGCGACCGCCGCGTCGGGCAGCAGCGCGGCGCGGGTGCCCAGGCCCACCCAGTACACGGGGAACAGCTGCGCAATGCCCTGGAGCCAGCCCGCGAGCGAGGTGATCGGGTAGAAAATACCCGAGATCGCCATCAGGCCCATCGTCGGGAAGATGCCCCACGTGTTGGCGCCGCGCGGGTTCTTCACCATCGCGCCGATGATCAGGCCGATCGGCAGGGTGGCGAGCAGCCCGAGGGCCAGTACCCAGACCAGGTTCAGCCACTTGGCGAGGTCCCCGGTCATCAGGTCGTCGAAGAGGAACACGCTGGGCACCAGGATGATGACCAGGGTGAGCAGGGTGCTCAGCGCGATGCCCAGCACCCGGCCGGCGATGTAGCCGACGAGTCCCTGCGGTACGGTCCTGGCCCGCAGCAGCGTGCCGTCCTCCCGCTCGGCCGCCAGCGCGAACGCCGCTCCGCCCAGGGCCTGGAAGGCCAGCAGTCCGCCGATCATGCTCGGCATGGTCAGCGTGGCCAGCGACAGGTCGGTGCCCTCCACGGTCGAGTTCCGCATGAAGAACAGCACCCCGAGGAAGACGCCCCCGAGGAAGAGGTAGTAGACGATGTCGCCCGGCGAGGTCACGCTCTGCCGGAACTCGGTCCAGCCGCGGCGCAGACCGAGCCGTACGGCGTAGAGGGTGGGGTTCATCGGCCTGCCTCCCTGAACGCGGCGACCGCCTCTTCGGACCGGCCGGCCTCGTGCTGACGGACCATGGTCATGTACGTGTCCTCCAGGCTGGCCCGGCGCACCTCCAGGTCGCGGACCCGGTCGCCGTGCTGCTTGAACAGCTCGTGGACGAACGTGCTGGCGTCGGGGGTGGCGTGGACGAACTGCTCGCCGTTCAGGCTCCAGCGGACCTCGGCCTTGCCCGACGTCTGGCGGGCGAGCTGGTCGGCGCTGCCGTCCGCGACGATCTGGCCGCCCGCGAGGATCAGGATGCGGTCGGAGAGCTTCTCGGCCTCGTCCAGGTCGTGCGTGGTGAGCAGGATCGTGGTGTCCTCCAGGTCGGACAGCCGGTGCACGACGTCGTGGAAGTCGCGGCGCGCCTTGGGGTCGAACCCGACGGTGGGCTCGTCCAGGAACAGCACCTCCGGCCGTCCCACGATGCCGATCGCGACGTCCAGGCGGCGGCGCTGGCCGCCCGACAGGGATCCGATCTTCTGGTCCGCCTGCTCCTCCAGGCTGACCATGGAGATCAGTTCGTCCACGTCGCGCGGTCGTGGCCGCTCGGGCGTGGAGTAGGGCCGGTAGAAGTCCCCCAGCTGGGCCAGCAGCTCGCGGACCCTCCACTTGCCGTGGTCGCGCCAGGACTGGAGCACGACGCCCAGCCTGGCGCGCCACTCCTCGTCCCCCCTGGCCGGATCGACGCCGAGCACGCTGACCTCGCCCGCCGAGCGTGTCCGGAACCCCTCCATGATCTCGATGGTCGTCGTCTTCCCGGCGCCGTTGGGCCCGAGCAGAGCGAGCACCTCACCCCTGCGGACGCTGAAGTCGACGCCGTTCAGCACGTCTTTGGACCCGTACCGCATACGCAGTCCGCGGATGTCGATCACTCGTTCGCCTGCCGAGTCGTCCGGCGCTCCCGCAGCCCGGTTCGCCTCGCGCAGATCACTTAACTCCGCCATAGGTCCCTACCTTTCGATCAGACCTGTGAGATCAAAGATAGTATCTCTACTACGACCCGTACAAGTCACATGACCAAAGGGTTCGTGACGCACCGTGAGGACCGGCTCAGCGGGCGACGGGCAGCTCGATGACCGCCCCGGTGACCCCGGACCGCAGCCGCCGCAGGACGGGCCCGGTCCGCCGCAGGCCGGGCGCCTCGGCCGCGAGTACGCGCAGCCCGGACTCCGCCAGGAACCGCACCAGCGGGGCCGGCAGCGACGTGGGCAGGCCCTCGGCGAACGCCAGCCGCTCCCCCGTCCGCCCGCGGGCCGGATCGAAGGCGGCCGGATCCGCGTGCACCGCCGCGTCCCGGCCGGCCGCCTCGACCGCCACCACGACCTGGCCGCCCGCCGCGACGGCCGTCCCCGCCAGTTCGAGGTCCCGGGCCGCGTACAGGGGAACGAGCCGGACGGGCGGCGCGTGGCGCAGCGTCTCCTCGACCACCGCCGGCGCGAGCCCGGGGTCCTCGCGGAGCGCCCGCCACACCGCAGGGTGGTCGAGCAGCTCCGCCACCGCGCCGCAGTACAGGGTCGCGGCCAACTCGGGTCCGACGAGGGCCAGCAGCATGCACACCGACCGCACCTCGTCCTCGTGCGCCGCCGCCAGCAGGGCGCTGACGAGGTCGTCCCCGGGCCTCTCCCGCCGCCGCGCGATCAGGCCGGTGAGCAGCGAGCGCATACCCTCGACGGAGGCGATCAGCTCGCGGGCCGTGCGCAGGTGCGGCGAGCACACCGTGGCGTCCAGGAGGCCCGCGGCGCCCCGGCACAGCGTCGCGAACCGGTCGTGCTCCTCGTCCGGTACACCGAGGAGCTCCGCCACGATCCGGGCGGCGACCGGGTCGGCCACCTCCGCCCGCAGGTCGAAGCCGCCGCCCGCCGCGTCGAGGGCACGGCGCAGCGCCCCCTCGGCCACCGGCCGCCACCGCTCCAGGGCCTTCGCGCCGAGCAGGGGTTCGAGCAGTTCGCGCACCCGCTCGCAGTCGGCCCGGCCGGCGGTCAGGAAGACCTCGTCGAAGGGCAGGATCTCGCGCAGCGCGGGCACCTCCCAGGGCATGGGCTCGCGCTGCCCGCCCTCGTCCGGAGCGGCGGCCGCGTCCGCGTCGGGGTGCCGGACGCTCAGCCGCGGGTCGCCGAGCGCGGCCGCGGCGACCTCGTGATGGGCCGTCACCCAGGCCTCGGCGCTGCTCCGGTACAGCGGGCCCCGCTCCCGGATCTGCTCACCGAGCCGGTGCGGGTCGTCGCCGGCGGCCCGCACGAGCAGGGCGTACGGGTCGTCCTTCGTGCCGATGATCCACTGGACGCCGCGGTGCGTGAGCAGCACCCGGCCCAGCTCGCTCTCGTTCATGGTCGCCATCTGCCGAACTCCGCCTCTCCGGGGGCCTGCGGCCCCGTCCCGATATGGGGGTCATGCCGGTTCATGTCAGGGACAGCCCGCCGTCGACCGGCAGTACGGCGCCGGTCAGATGGCGTGCCCCGGGCCGGGTGAGGTGCGTGACCCACCAGGCGATCTCCTCGGGGGTGCCGACCCGGCCCTGCGGTGTCAGCGCGCCCACGTGCCGGAGCATGCCGTCGTAGTGTTCGGCCGACATGCCCGCCCGCTCCGCGAAGCCGGAGTCGACCAGCCCGGGGGCGACGCCGACGGCCCGGATGCCGCGCGGTGCGAGTTCGACGGCCCAGCTGCGGGTGAGGAAGTCGAGGGCGGCCTTGGCGGCGCCGTACACGCTGTTGCCCGGCCAGGCCCGGGACCCCCGCGCACCGGACGAGCCGATGTTCACCACGGTGCCGCCGCCGTCGGCGGCCAGGGCGTCGAGCGCGGCCCGGGTGAGGAGCACGGGCACCGCGAGGTTCGTGCCGAGCTGGACGGCCACCTGCTCGGGGTCGACGTCGGCGAGGGCCCGGTGGCCCAGCGCCGCCGCGTTGTTCACCAGGACGTCGATCCCGCCCAATTCGCGCACCGCGGTCTCCACGACCTGGCCGGGCGCGCCGGCCCGGGTGAGGTCGACGGCGAGCGTCCTGATCGTGTCGTACCCCTTGGCCGTGGCCGCGAGGTCAGCGGCGGTGCGGCCGACGACGAGGACGGCCGCGCCCTCGTCGGCGAAGGCGTGCGCGATGGCCCTGCCGATGCCGGAGCCGCCTCCGGTCACCACGACCGACCGCGGGGCCGGGGGCGGGGGTGCTGCGTCAGACATGGTTCCTCACAGGATCGTCGTGGTGCGCGGGTCCTTGCCGGTGTTCGGCGGTGAGCTGCTCCAGCAGCGGGACGATGTCCCGGGGGGACGGGGTGGCGAGCGTCTCCAGGCGCAGCCGCTCGGCCGCGGACGCGAACGACGGCTCGGTCAGCACGCGGGTGAGCGCGTCGCGCAGGGCGGCCGCGGTCAGGTTCCGCGCGTCCAGGCCCAGTCCGGCGCCCGACCGTGCCACGAGGTCCGCACGGATCGCGTTGTCCCACATGGTGCCCGGCACCAGGACCTGCGGGACGCCGTACAGCAGGGCGGTGTGCACCGTGCCGGACCCGCCGTGGCTGACGAGCGCCGAGCAGGTCGGCAGCAGCACGTCCATCGGGACGAATTCGACGGCGCGGACGTTGGGCGGAAGGCTGCCGACGTCCCGCAGCTGGCGGGCGTCGAGGGTGGCGACCACCTCGACGTCCAGTCCGGCCACCGCCTCGATCAGCTCGCCGACGGACGCCTGGTCGCCGCCCATCACCTCGCGGTGCGAGACCCCCAGCGTCAGGCAGACCCGGGGCCGCCGGGGTGCCTCGCGCAGCCAGTGCGGAACGCTGCCCCGGCCGTTGTAGGCGACGCAGCGCACGGGTACGTACGGCAGGTCCGCCGGGAGCCGCAGCGAGGTCGGCACCGGGTCGACGGTCCACTGGCCGGTCACCAGATCCTCGGTGAACTCGCCGCCGTAGCGTTCCATCACCCAGCCCAGCCACTCCCGCATGGGGTCCTCGCGCAGCGCGGCGGGCCTGCCGCGCACCTGCGCCAGATAGCTCTCGCGCATGCGGCCGACGAGGTCCAGGCCGAACATCAGCCGGGCGTGCGCCGCACCGGTGACCCGGGCGGCGACGGCTCCGGCGAAGGTCAGCGGATCCCAGATCACCAGGTCGGGACGCCAGCCGCGGGCGAAGCCCACCAGATCGTCGATCATCCCGGCCGACGAGTAGTTCTGGAAGACCGCCGAGGTCATCGCGGTGAACACGCCGTGCATGTGGTCGTACGTCAGCTTCTCCGCGCGCAGTTCGTCCATCGCCAGCAGCAGCTGGGCGTCCGGGGCGTCCTCGTCGTAGGCGTCGCGGCCCGCGTCGTCGCGTTCCCGTAGCTCCTCCATCAGCCGCTCCTCGCCCAGCTCGCGGCCGACCGGGACCGCGGTCAGACCGGTGCGGGCGACGACCTCCACGAGGTCGGGGTGGCTGGCCAGGCACACCTCGTGGCCGGCGGCCCGCAGCGCCCAGGCGAGCGCGACCTGGGCGTGGACGTGGTTGCGGGCGCCGAAGGTGGTGAACAGGACCCGCATCAGCGCTCCCGTGCCGCTCGCTCGGCGTACTCCTTGGCGAGCAGCATGGTCGCGGTGCTGTTGCGGCCGAGCGCGTCGCGGACGAACGTGCGCGCGTCACCGACCGTGGCGCCCTCGCCGAGGACCGGGACGACGGCGTCCCGGTTGAGGACGACGGTGTGCGTCGAGGTGACGGTGCACCCGGAGGGGCTCTTCGCGATCCGCCAGCGGCCGTTGTGGACGGTCATCAGGGCGGGTGTCCTGAGCTGCTTGTAGACGATGGTGTCGGAGGGGAAGCAGACCCGTACCGACTTCGTGGTGTGGACGGCGCCGTTCGGGGTGAGCGTGTCCATCTCCAGCAGCTGGAGGTTCGGGGTGCCCTCCTCCAGCTCGACCCGGTTCACGTGCGGCAGCCGCTCCTGCCACTGCCGGGCGTCGTAGAGGAAGTCGTACACGTCGGCGGGATCGCCGGCCACCTCCACCCCGTCGTCGAACTCGAACGACAGGCCGTCCTCGCCGGCGCCGGGGGTCCGCTCGGCGGCACGCCGGAGGGCTTCCAGTTCCGCTTCGCTGTTGCGGTCGACGGCGCGGGTGATCCACTCGATGCCCTCCGGGTCGTCGTCGACGGCCCGGAAGTCGTGGGTCAGGCGGACCAGGGAGGCGGTGTCCGACAGTGGTTCGATGGTCCATGCGCCGCCCATCGCGGCGACCGGCGGCTGGGACACCTCCTGGCGGAAGCCCACCCGCAGGCCCCCGGGGTCGAGGACGCGCCGCGAGGTCCATGTCTTGACCGCGTCGTTGGCGGTCGCCCAGATGCGGATGCGCTCCTCGCCCGCGGCCCGTTCGAGGACGTCCACGTGCACGGTCGGGGGGAAGACCCGCGGCCACGCCTCGACGTCCGCGATCAGGCCGTAGACGGTGCGGGCGGGTGCCCGCACCGTGATGCGGTGTTCGGCTCGGTGGTTGTTCGTCATGGTGCGGGTCTCCTGGTCCTCGGACGGGCCGTCAGTAGGTGCCCAGTCCGCCGCAGACGTTGATCGCCTGCGCCGTGACGGGTGCGGCCTGGTCGGTGACGAGGTAGCCGACGAGGCCGGCCACCTCCTCCGGGGTGGTGTACCTGCCGAGCGGGATCTTCGCCTCGAACCGTTCCAGCACGGCCTCTTCCGTGGTGTCCCAGACCGCGGCGTACCCCTGCCTGACCCGCTGGGCCATCGGCGTCTCCACGTAGCCCGGGCAGACCGCGTTCACGGTGATGCCGGTGGGGGCCAGCTCCAGGCCCAGCGCCTTGGTGAAGCCGACGACGCCGTGTTTGGATGCGGAGTACGGGGCGCCGAGGACCACGCCCTGCTTGCCGCCGGTCGAGGCGATGTTGACGATCCGGCCCGTGCCCCGGTCGAGCATGCCGCCCGTGGTCAGCGTCTCGCGGGTCATCCGCAGGACGCTGTTGAGGTTGGTGTCGATGACGTCGAGCCACAGCTCGTCGGTGATCTGCGCCGTGGGGCCTCCCCCGCTGCGGCCGGCGTTGTTCACCAGCACGTCCACGGGGCCGTACCGGTCGACGGCGGCCCGGACGAGGGCCCCGGCCTGTTCGGTGGAGCGTACGTCGCACGCCTGCCCCGCGACCTCGTGGCCCTTGTCGCGGAGGCGTTCGACGGTGAGTGCGACGTTCTCGGGGTCGCGGGCGCAGATGAAGACGCGCTGCCCCAGTTCGCAGAGCAGGGTGGTGATGGCGAGCCCGATGCCACTGGTGGCGCCGGTGACCAGGGCGTGGCGGTCGTCTTGGGCGGACATGTCTCTCCTCGTCGTCATCGTTGGCGGGTCAGGACGGCGGCCGCGTTGAAGCCGCCGTGTCCCCTGGCGAGCACGAGTGCGGCGGACACCGGTGCGTGGCGGGGGGCGCGGACGAGGTCGATGCCGTACGCGGCGACCGGCCGGCGCACGTTGGCCGTCGGCGGGATCACCCCGTCCCGGATGGACAGCACGGCCGTCGCCAGGTCCAGGGCCGCCCCGCCGGCGCCGAGCCGTCCGGTCATCGTCTTGGGCGCGGTCACGGGAACGCCCTGCGGGCCGAAGAGCCCGCGGAGGGCCTCCGCCTCGGCGCGGTCCAGGTCGGGGACGCCTGCGGCGTCCGCGAAGACCACATCGATGTCGTCCGGTGCCAGACCCGCCTCGTCGAGGGCGAGTTCGGCGGCGCGCCGCAGGTTGGACGGGCGGCCGCTGCCGGGCGCCGGGTCGAAGGTGGACGCCTGCCCGGCGATCTCCGCGTGCCAGGACCGGACGCCGCGGGCGCGGGCCGACTCCGGGGTCTCCAGCACGAACAGCGCGCCGCCCTCGCCCGGTACGTGTCCGGCGGCGTCCTCGTCGAAGGGCAGGTACGCCCGCTCGGGATCGTCGACGGTGCTGATCCGGCCGCCGGCCAGCTGCGCGACCCAGCCCCAGGGCGAGGGGGAACCGTCGACGCCGCCCGCGATCACCATGGGGACACCGTCGCGCAGTTGGCGACGGGCCTTGGCCAGGGCGTCCAGGCCGCCGGCCTGTTCGGTGACGACCACGCCGCCCGGGCCTCGCAGGCCGTGCCGGATGGAGATCTGGCCGGTGTTGACGGCGTAGAACCAGGCGAAGGACTGGTAGGCGCTGACGTGCTCCGGCCCCTTGCTCCAGAGGTTGTGCAGTTCCCGGTGGCCGAAGGCGAATCCGCCGGCCGAGCTGGCCGTGACCACGCCCACGCCGTACTCGGGCATCGTCGCGAGGTCCACCCCGGCGTCCTTGATCGCCCATTCTGCGGCGACCAGGGACAGCCGGGTCATGTGGTCGGTCTGTGGCAGGAGCCGGCTGGGGAGGCCGTGTTCGCGCGGATCGAAGCCGGCGATCTCGCCGGCGAGCCGGCTCGGGTAGCGCTCGGCGTCGAAGTGGCTGATCCGGCCGATCGCGGCCCGACCGGCCAACGTGCGGCTCCAGTGGGAGGACGCGCCCAGGCCGGTCGGCGCGATCACGCCCATGCCGGTGATCACGGCGGTGGAGGTCATGACGCCGCCCTGTCCGGGCTGCGCAGCACCATGGCGCTCTGGAAGCCGCCGAAGCCGCTGCCCACGGTGAGTGCGGTGTCCACGGTCTGCCGGCGCGCGGTCAACGGCACGTAGTCCAGGTCGCATTCGGGGTCGGGCTCGTGCAGGTTGGCGGTGGGCGGGATGGTGTCGTGCTCGACGGCCAGGGCGCAGGCCGCGATCTCCAGCGAGCCGATCGCCCCCAGCGAGTGGCCGATCATCGATTTGATGCCGCTGACGGGCACCCGGTAGGCGTCCTCGCCCAGGGCCCTCTTGAAGGCCGCCGTCTCGTGGCGGTCGTTCTGGAGGGTGCCCGAGCCGTGCGCGTTGACGTAGTCGATGTCCCGCGGGGACACCCCGGCCCGCAGCATCGCCACGCGGATGGCCTCGGCCATCTCGCGGCCGTCCGGGCGCAGTCCGGTCATGTGGAAGGCGTTGGAGCGGGAGGCGAAGCCGCTGATCTCGGCGTACGCGTACGCGCCCCGGCGGCGCGCGTGCTCGGCGTCCTCCAGGACGAAGACCGCGGCGCCCTCGCCCAGGACGAATCCGTTCCGGGTCCGGTCGAAGGGCCGTGAGGCCTGCCCGGGTTCGTCGTTGCGCGGCGTCGTCGCCTTGATCGCGTCGAAGCAGGCCACGGTGATGGGCGAGATCGGGGCGTCGGTGGCGCCGGCCACCATGACGTCCGCGATGCCCTCCCGGATCAGCTCCACCGCGTGTCCGACCGAGTCCAGCCCGGAGGTGCAGCCGGTCGAGATGAGCGACACGGGTCCTTCCGCGCCGACGTCGCGGGCGACCTCGGCCGCGATCGAGTGCGGTACGAAGTAGTCGAAGAGGTGCCGTCCGGCGTAGGAGTCGTCCACGTTCCACAGCCGGCCGCCGTCGCTGACGACGCGGTACTCGTCCTCCAGGCTCATGGTGCAGCCCACGGCGCTGCCGATGGCGACACCGGTGCGCGCGGGGTCGAGTTCCGCGGGGTCCAGCCCGCTGTCGGCCACCCCCTCACGGGCGCTGACCAAGGCGAACTGCGCGGCGCGGTCCATCCGCCGGACCTGCTGCGGGGTCAGCCCCTCGGCCAGCGGGTCGAAGTCGACCTCGGCTGCGATCTGCGAGCGGTAGGGGCCGGGGTCGAAGAAGGTGATCCGCCTGGTGGCCGTGCGCCCGGCGGTCAGGGCGTCCCAGAAGGGCTTGCGCCCCACGGCACCCGGGGCGACGACCCCGATGCCGGTGATGACGACGCGGCGGCCCGTGGACGCGGCCATCAGGGGCCCTCCGTCGCCGCCCGCTCCGCCGGCACGTACTGCCGGGGGACGTACAGGCCGGGCTCGCTGGTGCTCAGTTCCCGCAGCCGCGCGACGTGCTGGGGGAAGGACGGGGCGCCCACCGCGGCGCGGAAGGCCCGCGTGTCGCGCCAGTGCGCGATGTTGACCCAGCGGGTCGGGTCCTCGGCGTGCCGGTGCAGCGTGTACCGCAGGAATCCGTCCCGGCCTGCGAGGTGCCGTCCGGTCTCGGCGAAGGCCTTCTCGAACTCCTCGGGTGAGGCGTGCACGGTGAATCTGTTGATGAAGGTGACCACCCCGCTCCCGCTGGGATCACGGTCGTTCGGTTGCATCTCACGCCTCTTTTCAGGTCCGGCGTCGCGCTCTGACGTTGTGGCGTCGTCCAACGTGGGCGTCGGTTCTCGCAGCCCGCTCAACACCGTCTGGATCCGGCGGTGTCGGCGGCCGGTCGGGGGTCGAGCGGTCGTGGAGACGCCGTGGAGCGGCCGTGGAGGAACGGCACCAGCGAACGTCGATCCGCTGCCGAAGGCGGTGTTGGGATGCTCGTCGGCAACGAGCACACCGAGAGCCGGAGGCACACTGTGAGTCGGAACCTCGAAGCCGTGCGGCGGTTGATCGCGGCGTACAACACCGGCAGGACGGACGACGCCGACGAGTTCATCCACCCGGAGTACCTGAATCCGGCCACGATCGAGCACGGGCTCGGTGAGGGGCCCGAGGCGTTCGCCATGGCGGTAGCCTGGGTGCGCAGGACCTTCTCCGAGGAAGCGCACCTGGAGGAGGTCAGGATCGAGGAGCGGGGCGACTGGGTGCGGGCCTACCTGGTGCTCTACGGCCGTCAGGTCGGCCCCATGGTCGGCATCGCGCCGACCGGTCGCCGCTTCTCCGGGGAGCAGATCCACTTGCTGCGCGTCGTCGACGGCAAGATCAGGGACCACCGGGACTGGCCGGAGTACCAGAGCACCTACCGCCAGCTCGGCGAGCCGTGGCCGGAGCCGGACGGCTGGCGCCGTTAGCGGGTGTCCTGCCGAGAGAGCCGTGTGAGGAGCGCCGATCGATGACCGAACAGCGGACCGTGGACTTCTGGTTCGACCCTGTCTGCCCGTACACGTGGATCACCTCGCGGTGGCTGGTGGAGGTCACCAAGGTGCGGCCGGTGACCGTCCACTGGCGGGTGATGAGTCTGTCGGTGCTCAACGAGCACCGGGACGACAACCCCGAGGGCGAGTGGGAGGACTACATGTGGGCGCCGGTACGGGTCTGCGCCGCGGTGGAGGAGCGGTACGGGCAGCGCGCGCTCGGCGACCTCTTCACGGCGATGGGCACCCGTTTCCACCTCCAGGGCGACTGGGGGAACCTGGCGGGGGCCCTGGCCGATGCCGGGCTGCCGGAGGAGATCGCGGAGGTCGCCGGTTCCACCGCGTACGACGGGGCCGTCCGGGCCTCGCACGCGCAGGCCGTGGCGCTGGCCGGCGGTGCCGTCGGAACGCCGGTGGTGTCGGTCGCCCGGCCGGGCGGCGAGCGGGTCGGCTTCTTCGGTCCGGTGGTGTCCCCCGCGCCCACGGGGGAGACGGCCGGCCGGCTGTGGGACGGCCTGCTGCTGATGGCCGGTGTTCCGGGCTTCTACGAGGTCAAGCGCACCCGGACCGGGGAGCCCCGGTTCGAGCTCGCCGACTGAAGCCGTCGGCCGGGCCACCCGCACCGTGCACCGGTGCGGGTGGCCCGGCCCGGTCACCCGCTCCGGTGTACGTGCCGCAGGACGGCCTCGGCGAGCGGCGGGTGCACCGAGCGCGGCAGCGCGTGCCCCATGCCCTCGATCTCGACCAGGTCCGCGCCCGGGATCAGGCCGGCGAGGTGGCGTCCGTGGGGCGGGGGCGCGATCGGGTCCTGCATGGCCTGGACCACCAGGGTGGGGACCCTTACGTCGCGCAGCTCGCGGGCGCGCTCCCGGGGCGGCGGCTGCACCGCGTAGTGCACCTGCGGCTCGGTGAGGGAGCCCGAGTGGTCGACGGCCTGCTGTTCCCACCGCCGGAAATCGGCCTCGTCGAAGGGGGTCTCGTCGCCGGAGAACAGCTTCCACCGGCGCACCCGCCGCTCCAGTTCCGCCTCCGGGCCGTCCACCTCCTCGTTCATGACGGCGAGCGCCCTGAGGAACCGTTCCTGCGGGAGGGGCAGTCCGTCGGCCGAGGGCTCGCCGGCGAAGGCGCGGCGGATGTTGCCGGGGAAGTCCACGTCGAGTGCCCCGCCGAGCATCAGCGACATGCTGAGCATCCGCCGCGGGTGGTCGAGGGCGACGAGCTGGCACAGGACCGTGCCCATCGACATGCCCGCGAAGTGGGCCCGTTCGACGCCCCAGCCGTCGAGCACCGCGACGGCGTCGGCGGCCAGCCGCAGGTAGCTGTACGGGCGCTCGGCCGGGTCCCAGCCGGTGGAGCGGCCCACCCCCCAGTGGTCGTAGCGGATCACGTGCAGCCCGCCGGCGACGAGCCGGTCGACGAACTCGGCGGGCCAGCTCATCGCGGTCAGGCCCCCGCCCGCCACCAGGAGCAGGGTGGGGTCGGCGGGGTCGCCGAAGTCCTCGCTCCACAGCTGCACGTCCTTCGACGTGACGATGCGTTCTGCCACTCCGGTATTCCTCTCGGCTCGCGGAACCCCTGGTTCCGTGGATCGGCGGTCGTCGTGGGCGGTGACGTGCTCAGTACGGGGCCAGCTCCCACACGCAGGAGTCCAGGGGCACGCTCGGTGAGACCAGCGGCCCGGACCGGGAGACGACGCGAAGGCCCGCGGCGTCGGCCAGGGCGGCCCATTCGCGGTCGGTGCGGACCCGGCCGCCGAGGAAGACGAGCATGCGCATGTCGAGCACGCTGAAGTACAGGTCGGAGGTCCGCGTGCCACCGGACGGGGCCTCGGCCCGCTCCATCAGGACGATCCGGCCCCCGGGCCGCAGGGCGTCGCGGCAGCGCCCCAGGATCCGCAGTGCGTCCGCGTCCGACCAGTTGAGGAGGACGAACGACAGCACGACGACGTCCGCGCAGACGGGCAGTTCGTCGAAGAAGTCGCCGGCGACGACGTCGATGCGGTCGTCCGTGCCGGCCGCCTTGATGCGCTCGCGCGCCCGGCGCGCCGCTCCCGGCAGGTCCAGCAGTGTGCCGCGGGCCCGGGGCGCGGCCCGCACGATCGCGCTGAGCAGACCGCCCGGTGCGCCGCCGACGTCGAGCACGTGCCGGGCCCGGCTCCAGTCGTACGCGGCGACGGGCGCGGCGAAGGCGGCGTCCTCGCGGCTCGTCATCAAGGTGTCGAAGGACGCCCCGAGTCCGTCGTCGTCGGACAGGTCCGTCCAGAAGGGCTTGCCGTACCGGTCGGCGTACTGCGGCCGCCCCGTGCGGACCGCCTGGAGCAGGTCGAGGAAGGTCAGGTCCGCGCGGCCGACGGCCTGGTCCAGGTCGAGCCAGGAGCGCTGCCGGGATGGGTCGTCCTCGGCGAGCAGGTCGCCGAGGCGGGTCGGTGCGTAGCGGCCCGGTCCGGTCTCCTCCAGGACCCCGGCGGCGGCCAGGTGCCGCATCAGCCGCGACAGGGCGTCCGGGTCCGTCCCGGTCGCCTCGGCGAGGGCACCGGGGCCGGTGACGCCGCGGCGCAGGTGGTCGACCAGCCGCAGGGTGGCCGCGACGCGCAGCGCCATGGGGGTCACCAGGTTCGACATCCGCACCAGGGTGTCGACGGGCCGCTCCTGCACCGGCTCGCCTTTCGTACCGCTCACGGCGTGCTGCCCTCCGGGTCGGTGCCGAGCGCGTGCGCGCTCAGGTGGTCGACGGCGTCGGCGTAGGTGAAGGGCTGCATGAACCAGCCGGCGCGGACGTCGCGGTAGTGGCGGGACAGGGGGTGGCTCGTGGTGAAGGACGCCCCGCCCATGAGGGTCATGCTGTCCTCGACGATCGCCGCCGCGGTGCGGTTGACGACGAGCTTCGCGTACTGGAAGGGCGCCATCATCAGGCGGCCGCGCTCGTCGGGGTCGACCGTGGTGCGGTGGGCGTGGTGGTCGGCGTTGACCAGGGCCGCCGCGAGCGCCGTGCGGAGCGTGTACAGCTTCACGTCGAGCTCGGCCACCAGGGTGCGGACGGCGGCGGCCGGCGCTCCGCCGCGCCGGGCGACGCCGGCGACGGCGAAGTCACGGGCCGCCTGGGCGATCCCGGCGTACACCCCGAGCAGTCCGATCGAGCTGACGGTCTGGCCCGCCATCGCGGCGTCGTTGCGGACGCCGACCGGGCCGCGCAGGAAGACGTCGGCCGCGGGCACGGGGCAGTCCCGGAAGACGACCTCGGTGCTGGCGGAGGCCCGCATGCCCATGCCGTTGAAGTTGTCCGGCGCCTTCAGGCCGGGGGTGTCGGCGGGCAGGAAGGCCGAGGCCAGCAGCGGGGGGCCCGAGGCGGGGCGGGTCTGCGCCGCGACGACGAGGTGCGTGGCGAACGGGGCCATGCTGACGAGGATCTTGCGGCCGGTCAGCCGCCAGCCGCCGTCGTCCGCGGGCACCAGCTCGGTGGTGGCGCCGGCGTCCTTGAGGGCGCCGCTGACCAGGGCCCCTCCGGTGCCCATGAGCCGCAGCAGCCGTTCGGCCAGGGCGCGCCCGGTGTCGGTGCCGTGCTCCCGCTCGTAGGACATGGTGATGCCGCGGCTGAACTGCATGTGCAGGGACAGGGCGACGGACGCGTCGGCCTCGGCGATCCGTTTCACGGCGAGGCACACGTCGTGGACGTCGGCGACGCCCAGTCCGCCGAACTCCCGTGGCACGGTCGCGCCGAGTACGCCGTCCGCGCCCATGCGGCGGACCGCGTCCAGGGGGAAGGTGGCGTTGCGGTCGTGCTCCGCGGCGCCGGCCGCCAGGTCCGGCAGGTGCCGGTCCAGTACGTCCAGCAGGGCCCGGCCCTCGGATGTGCGCGGTTCGGTGAGGTCTCCCGCCGTCATGGCGTCTGTGTCCTTTCCCTCCGGATGACGTCCGCGGGACGCGTCGCCGCCAGATATCGGTCGATGGCGGACCGGTGGTATCCCGGCCCGAATCCCAGCCGGTCGAGCCCGGGCACCAGCCGCCGCAGCTTCCGTACGGAGGGGCAGTGCTCGACGCTGTCGTCGGTGACCTCCCGGTGCGCGGTGACGCCGAGGCGGTGTTCGAGGTGGCGCACGACGGCGGCCACCTCCACGCAGTCCCCGGAGGCGACGTTCACGGTCTCGTCGCACACCCCGGTACGGAGCAGGGCGTCGACGACGGTGGTGAAGTCGGCCACGTGGAGCATGTCCCGGCGCGCTCCGCGCTGGACGCGCACCCGGCCGGCGAGGACCTGGGTGACGAGCGCCGTCAGGAGGCGGAAGCCCGGTTCGTCCGGGCCCAGTACGTAGCCCAGCCGCAGGACGAGGTGGCGCACCCCGGAGGCCCTGATGAGCCGTTCGAGGTCGAGTTTGTGCTGCCCGTAGCGGGTGGAGGCGACCTGCGGGCCGCTCTCGACGCCGGGGCCGGCGGGTTCCCCGGGTCCGCCGTACATGCTGGCGGTGGAGAAGAAGACGAGCATCCGGCCCTGCCGCAGGCAGTGCCGGACCGTGTCTTCGACGAGCGCGGTCTCACGGCGGTGCTCGGCGTCGGGCAGCGGGTGGGTGGGCACGCCCGCGGCGAGCACCGTCACTGCGGGATGTCCGGCCGTGAGCGGTGCGAGATGTCGTGCGAGGAACCCGTTCCCGATGATCTCCATCTGACAAGGCAGTCCTTCGGCTCGCTGGGGGCACCGACCCTGGCAGCCGGGTGTCGAAAGACGCTCGAAGGGTGTGTTCAACAAGGCTCCGTGAGCCTTCAAGGACGCGGGGGGAAGGTGGCACCACCACCCGGGAGGAGGGCGGCGCGGCCACCCCACCCCTTTCATGAGGCGAGGAGTCCCCATGCGCGTACTGTTCGTCAACTCCCCAGGGCTGGGGCACATCTTCCCGTCCGTGCCCCTGGCGCACGCGCTGACCGCGGCAGGCCACGACGTGCTGTTCGCCCAGGGCGGTGACGTCGGCGCGGTGGCCGCGGCGGGCGTCCACGTCGTCGATCTGACCCCCGGACTCGACTACGCGACGGTGTTCCGGCCCGAGGAGATCGACTTCAGCGTCGACGGCGGGGACGAGTTCGTCGCCGCGCTGTTCGCCAGGGTGTCGGGCGTCACCGTCGACCGGCTGCTGGAGGTGGCCCGCGGCTGGTCCCCGGACCTGATCGTCCATTCGCCGCTCCAGGGCGCGGGCCCGCTGGCGGCGGGTGCGATCGGCGTGCCCGCCGTGTCGGTGGTCACCGGTCCCGCCGACAGTGCGCCGCGCATCGCCGGCCTGTTGCGCGATCACATGAAGGAGCACTACGTGCGGCACGGTGTCGCACCGGTGCCGCCGCCCGGATTCCGGCTCAACTCGATGCCGCCGAGCCTGCTGGAGCTGCTCCCGGAGCGGGTGCGGGCGGACGACGACGTGCCGTTCCGCTACGTGCCCTTCAACGGCAACGGCGAACTGCCCGGCTGGCTTCTGGAGCCGCCGCGCCGGCCCAGGATCGCGGTCACGCTCGGGTCGATCGCCGGGCTGTGGGGCGGTCTCGCCGTGCTGGCACCGCTCGTCGCCGCGGCGGCCGGCACGGACGCGGAGTTCGTCCTCACCCTCGGCGGCGGCGATCCGTCGCTGCTGGGCGAACTGCCGCCCAACGTCCGCACGGTGGACTGGCTCGCCCTGGGGCCGCTGCTGAGAACCTGTCACGGGCTGATCCACCACGGCGGGTCGGGTACGTCGGCGGTGGCGATGGCCATGGGCGTGCCCCAGTGCGTGATGCCGCTCAGCCCGGACCAGAAGGACAACGAGCGGGCCCTCGTCGAGCGGGGCATCGCCATCGGGACCTCGGCGGGTGCCGTCGGAGCGGCGGAGTTCCGGGCGCTGCTGGAGGACGACGGGATGCGGGCGGCCGCGGCCGGGGTACGCGACGAGGCGACGGCGATGCCGTCCCCCGCCGCGCTCGTCGGGCGCCTGCAGTCCCTGGTGTGAGGGGTCGCGGGCGCGCGGGCCGCGGGCGCCTGCGGCGCGTCAGCGGCCCGGCGGCCGGACCGACAGCGCGTGGCGGAAGACGTCCGCCGGGTCCCAGCGGGCCTTGACCTGCTGGAGCCTGGGGTAGTTGTCCCGGTAGTAGAAGGTGTGCCAGGGCACTCCGGAGGTGTTCCAGCGGGGGTCGGCCAGGTCGACGTCCGGGTAGTTGACGTAGGCCCCGCCGTTGGCGGCGCCGGGTACGGGGACGCCCCCGGTGTCGGCGTACACGTCCCGGTACAGGCCGCGCACCCAGGCGAGTTGCTCGTCACCTGAGATCCCGGGCCACCAGGACGTCTCGTACGAGGCGCTGAAGAGGCTGTCCCGGTGGGGGATCGCCGTCGCGGCCGCCGGGACCGTGTTGATCCTGCCGCCGAGGGTGGAGAGGTACACGGCCGAGCCCTGGTGCTCACCGCCGGAACTGGTCAGATAGCGGTGCAGGGTCCGGATCTGGGTCTCCGTCCAGGCCTTGCGCAGAAGCGCGGCCTTGGACTTGAAGGGGTACCGGCCGCCCGCGTAGGGGTCGGCGGTCAGGGTGGACTTCAGCCACAGCGCGGTGGCCTGTTCGGCCTCGTGCCGCACCCCGGTGCCGGCGGTGACGGCCGCGGCGTACTCGTCGAGCAGCTTCGCGCCGTGCGGCAGGGCTCCGTCCACGGTGGCCACGAGCGTGAACCGGCCCGCGGCCTGGTGGTTGAGGATCAGCCAGGCGCTGAGGGGTGCGTAGCGGGAGGCCACCCCGGACTCCTTCTCGTGCCAGGCGCCGTGGTTGCGCAGGATCCGTACGAAGGACGCCTCGGCCATGTCGGCCCACGACCAGCCGATGGTGACGGAGCGGATCGTGGCCGGGGGCCGGGGCAGCAGGGCCGTGGGGTCGTTGCCGCGCGCGTCGGGCGAGCGCATCAGATAGCGGGTGACGATGCCGAAGTTGCCGCCTCCGCCGCCGGTGTGGGCCCACCACAGGTCGTGGTGGGGGTCGGCGGGGTCCCGGGTGGCGGTGACCAGGCGGGCCCGGCCCGGGCGGTCGGCGACGACGACCTCGACGCCGTGCAGGTGGTCGGCGACGAAGCCGTGGTGGCGCGAGAGGCCCCCGTATCCGCCGCCGGCGATGTGGCCGCCGGCGCCGACGCTCGGGCAGGCGCCCGCCGGGACGGTCACTCCCCAGCCGAGGTAGAGGGTCCGGTACACCTCGCCGAGCGTCGCGCCGGACGCGATGGCGAAGGCGTTGTGCCGCGGGTCGTAGTGCACGGACTTCATCTCGGAGACGTCGACGACGACCTGGACGGCCGGGTCGTCGACGAAGTCCTCGAAGCAGTGTCCGCCGCTGCGGACGGCGATCCGCCGGCCCGTCCGCAGGGCGTCGTCCACCGCGGCGACCACCTGGTCGGCGCGGTGGACGAGGCGTACGGACTCCGGCCGGCCGGAGAACCTTCCGTTGTAGCCCCGGGCGATCAGCTCCTCGTAGCGGGGGTCGCCCGGGCGTATGTCCTTGGGCGGGGGCACCGGGAAGCAGCCGGCGGCTGCGGTGTCCGCCGCCGCGGCCGCTCCCGTGCCGGCCGTGGCGAGCGCCGCGGCGCCGCCGGCCGCGACGCCGCCCGCGATGAATCCGCGGCGCGATAGGTCCTTCACTGCCACTCTCCCTGTCGTTCGTACGGTCGTCGCCCGGCGAGCTCTTCGAGGACGGGTACGACGGAGCCGGGCGCCGGCATGTCCCTCGACTCCCCGCGGAGCCGGGCGGCCGCCCGGGCGAAGGACGGCTCCTCCAGCAGCCTCGTGATCAGGCCGCGCAGCATCGCGGCGTCGGCCTTCTCGGGCTGTGCGACCCGGATGCCGGCTCCGCGCTCCTGCAGCAGGCGTGCCTTGTGGTCGGTGTCCCACACCCCGTCGGGCAGGATCAGTTGGGGCACCCCGCAGCTCAGCGCCGTGTTGAAGGTGCCCGCTCCACCGTGGTGGATCACCGCGGAGCAGCTGGGGAGCAGGGTCTCCAGCGGTACGAAGTCCACGACGCGGACGTTGTCCGGCACGTCGGTGACGGACGCGAGCTGGGCCTCGTTCAAGGTGGCGACCACCTCGGCGTCGAGCCCGGCCACGGCGGCGAGCACCTCGCCGAGGGGGACCCGGTCGGCTCCGAGCAACTCGCGGTGCGAGACCCCGAGCGTGAGGCAGACGCGCCTGCGCGCCTGCGGCTCGCGCAGCCAGTCCGGGAGGACGGAGCTGCCGTTGTGGGGGGTGCACCGCATCGGTATCCGGTCCGGCCCGTCCAGGAGGCGCAGGGAGGGCGGGAGCGGGTCGATGGTGCGCTGCCCGACGACGAGTTCCTCGCCGAACTCCCCGCCGTGGCGCCGCACGGTCTCACCCAGCCACTCCTCCATCGGGTCCTCCCGCTGCCGCGGGGGCAGCCGGCGCACGGCGTCGAGGTAGGGCCGGCGCATCCGGCCGATGAGGTCCAGGCCGAACAGGAGCCGGACGTGGGCCGCGCCGACGGCCCGGGCGGCGACGGGACCCGCGAAGGTCAGCGGGTCCCAGACGACCAGGTCCGGCCGCCACCAGCGGGCGTGGCGCACCAGGTCGTCGATCATCGCGGGTGCGGAGTACTGCTGGAACACCTGGGTGGTCATGGCGGTGAAGACTCCGTGCATGTACTCGTACGTCAGCTTCCGCGGACGGATCTCGGTCATGTCCGTCCAGTACGCGTACCGCTCGGCGAGGGCCCGGTAGTCGTCCGCGCCGGCTGCCTCCTCCCAGGCTCCGGGGTCGTGCTCCGTGCCGTCGCCGGACCCGTCGTGCTGCTCGTACGACTCCATCTGGGCCGCCACGTCGAGCGCGGCTCCGGCCGTCACGGCGGTCAGGCCGGTGCGGGTGATGTCGTCGGCGAGGTCGGGCTGGCCGGCCATGTGGACCTCGTGGCCGGCCGCCCGCAGTGCCCAGGCCAGCGAGACCTGGGCGAACAGATGGGACTTCGCTGTGTGAGTGGTGAACAGGACCCGCATCGGGGCACCCTTCCTCGTCCGGCGTGGTCGCAGCGGGGGCGCGGGCGCGCTCAGAGCACGCGGACGTCCGGGACGTAGCGGATCCACTTGCCGCCCGAGGCCCGGAACTGCTGCTCCTTGGCGATGATCTCCTCGGCGTGGTTCCAGGCGAACAGCACGGCGTAGTCGGGGTAGGGGTTCTCGAAGTCGGACCGGGACCGGACCGGGATGTGCGAGCCCGGTGTCAGCCGCCCCTGCTTGTTCGGGGTGGTGTCGGAGATGAAGGAGACCAGGTCGGGCCCGATGCCGCAGTAGTTGGCGACCGTGGCGCTCTTGGCCGTGGCCCCGTACCCGACGACCGTACGGCCCTCGTCGCGCAGCCGGCTCAGCAGCGCGACCAGTTCGTCCCGGGCCCGCTCCACGCGGGCCACGAAGCCCTGGAGGGTGGCGAGGTCCGACAGCCCGCGCAGGCGCTCCTGCCCCAGCAGTTCCGCGACCGCGGGCGAGGGGGTGCGCCGGCCGGCGCGGGCGATGGTGTAGCGGACCTCTCCGCCGTGCACGGGGAGCCGTTCCACGTCGACCAGTTCGAAGCCGAACCGCTCGACCATGGCGCTCACGGAGGAGACGGAGAAGAAGTAGTAGTGCTCGTCGTAGATCTGGTCGAAGGAGGCGAGGTCGACGATGTCGGCGAGGTAGGGGTCCTCGAAGACGAACACCCCGTCCGGAGCGAGCAGTTCGTCCACTCCGCGGAAGATCGAGTCCAGGTAGGGGATGTGGCAGACGGTGTTGGCCGCGAAGATGACCTGTGCGTGGCCCTCCTCCTTGCGGATGTCGGCGGCCGTCGACTCCTGGAAGAACTCGGTGGCGACGCGGATGCCCTGGCGCCGCGCGATGTCGGCCACGCTCTGCGAGGGTTCGACGCCCAGGTGGCGGACTCCGGCCTCGGCGAGGGCGCGGAGCATGACACCGTCGTTGCAGCCGAGTTCGACGAGGAAGGCGTCCTTCCCGGCGAGTTCGGTCTCCAGGAAGCGCCGGGCGGTCTCCTCGAAGTGCCGGCGCATGACGGAGGACCCGGACGACAGGTACGGGTAGTGGCTGTTGAACATCAGGTGGCGGGGAACTTCCTCGGTGAGCTGGACCATGGTGCAGTCGCCGCAGACGCCGACGGCCAGCCGGAAGAAGAACTCGTCGCCGAGGTACTCGGGCTCCAGGAGCCCGCTGGAGAGCGGTTGCTGTCCGAAGTCGATGAACTCGTGCAGCCGACCGCGGCAGATCCGACAACTGAGCACGATGGGTGTCCTCTTCTTCCTTGAGTGGCTTCCTTGGGTGGCCGGCTGGGGTAGGCCTGCCGGGGATGGCAGTGACCGGCCGTCGGGGGGCTCACAGGCCTCCCGGCCAGTCGTCGTCGGCGCGCAGCAGGGCCCGCGCCAGGTTCTGGTAGAAGGCCACGACGCCCGGTTCCTTGGGGCTCAGGTGGCCGCGTGCGGCGAAGCGGGATCCGACCGCGCGCTGGACCGCCTCCAGGCCCGTGCGGTCCTCGCTGTTGATCATCCCTGCGTATGTCTCGGCCTGGCGGCGCATCTCGTCGGGGTCGGCGCCCTCCAGCGCGGCGCGCGGCACGAGAATGCCGCCGCGGACCAGCGTCCGGTCGATCGTCCGCGGGACGAGGCTGAGCCAGATGACCATCTCGCCCGCCGCCGCCAGGCTCGCCGCGGGGAAGACGAAGATGCCGTACAGGTGGGCCTTCTCCGCGTCGGTCAGCGGCAGGACGTAGGCCTCCTGCGGCTCGGTGAACGGGACGAGCAGGCGCAGCGCCCACGGGGAGTCGACCCGCACGTCGGTGTCGGACCCGCCCGGCGTCGACTGCTGGAGGGTCTCTGGGTGGAAGCCCATGACGTGGTAGTTCTCGTGGGCGTTCTCGACGGCGACCTTCCAGTTGCACGCCCACTCCTCGCTCCAGGAGCCGAGCTGCGCCATCTCGTCGAGCCGGTAGTTGGCCAGGTCGCCGGAGACGCGCTTCAGTTCGGGAGCGAGGGGGGCCGCGGCCGCGTCGAGGTTCACGTACACGAAGCCGTGCCATTCCTCGACGGCGAAGGCGGGCAGGCGGCAGTTCTCCGGGTCGAAGTCCGGGTTCTTCCGCATGTGGGTCGCGCCGATGAGCCGGCCGTCGAGTGCGTACCGCCAGAGGTGGTACGGACAGGTGAAGGAGTCGGCCCGGCCGGCGGCGCCGGGTTCCACGAGTGGCATCATCCGGTGCCGGCAGACCGGTGACATCCCGTGGAGGACGCCGTCCGCGTCGCGGGTGACCACGACCTGCTCGCCCGCGACGTCGACGCAGACGTAGCTGTTCGGCTCGGCGAGTTCGTCGCGGTGCGCGACGAGCACCCACGAACGTCCGAAGACCCGGGTGCGTTCGAGCTCGTACAGCTCGGGCGAGGTGAACGCGCGCGGCGGCAGACTGAGCTGGGGTGCCTGGTCCAGGTAGCCGCGCAGTACGTCCAGCAGCCCGGCGAGCTCCGCCGACGGGGAACCGGCGCCGGCACGCTCGTCGGCGGTCCGGTCTGTGCTCGTTGCTGTGCTCACGGTGGGACTCCAACCTGTGCCGCGGGTCCGTGGTGCCCCGACCCTGGCAGGGGGGCTTCGAACCCCGCTCGACAGCGGGGCCCGGGTCCGCGAGCGCCCCAGGGGCCCCGAGCGTCCAGCCGGTCTCCGGCGTTCTTCTAGGTCCTGTCGTCAAAGTGGCGTCGGTCGCGCCGGACCCCTGTCCCCAACCCTGCGCCCGTCGCCGTCGCCGGCGCCGGCGGGCGCCCGTCGAGCGAGGTCGCCGTGTACGGAGCCGAACTGGCCGAGGTCTACGAGCTCATCCACCGCAGCCGCGGCAAGGACTACCTCCAGGAGGCTGCCGAGGTGGCGCGACAGGTGCGGGCGCGCAGGCCGGACGCCGCCGCCCTGCTCGACGTGGCCTGCGGTACCGGGGCCCACCTGCGCTGCTTCGACGAGCTGTTCGACGAGGTGGCCGGGCTGGAGCTGTCCGAGCCGATGGCCCGCTTCGCGCGGGCGGCGCTGCCGCACGTGCCCGTGCACGTGGGCGACATGCGGGACTTCGAGCTCGGCCGCACCTACGACGTCATCACGTGCATGTTCGGCTCGATCGGCTACCTGCTGACCCAGGAGGCGCTGGTCGACGCGCTGCGCCGGTTCGCGCGGCATCTGACGCCCGGCGGGGTGGTGGCCGTCGACCCGTGGTGGTTCCCCGAGACGTACCTGCACGGGCATGTCGCGGGCAGCACGGTGACCGTCGGGGAGCGGACCGTGTCCCGGGTCTCCCACTCGGTGCGGGAGGGGGCCGCTTCGCGGATGGACGTGCACTATCTCGTCGCCGACGGCGCCTCGGGCGTACGGCACTTCCACGAGACGCACCTGATCGGCCTGTTCTCGCAGGAGCGGTACGAGGCCGCGTTCGAGGCCGCCGGTTTCCGCGTCGACTACGTCCCGGTCGCGCCCGCCGGCCGCGGCCTCTTCGTCGGCGTCCCGTCCGCCGGCTGATCCGGCGAACGGGACGGCGGGGTTCAAGGCCGCTGGACCAGCTGCTCGTTGGCCTGGTCCAGGAACTGGTTCAGCGTCTTGATGCGGGTCTCCGCGTCCGGCATGCCGATGGAGTACCTCCGCTCGACCTGGCTGATCGCCTCCAGCAGGGCGAGCGAGTCGTAGCCGAGGACGCCCAGTTCGACGTCGCCGACGTCCTCACCGTCCAGACCGGCGCCGTCCGGCTCGCCCGCGCACTCCCGGAAGATCTCGACCAGTACCGGCAGGGTCAGTTCACTCATCACGCGTACCTCTCTCCGATCGTGGGGAAGTGGGCGCCCGCCGACGGGCGCCCGGGGTGGCGGCCGGGCTCAGCCCGCCGCCTTCCACATGTCGTGCAGGGAGTCGCTCAGCCCGATGGCCGGGCGCCAGCCCAGCACCCGCTCCGCGCGCCGGATGTCGGCCTTGGTCCAGCCGCCGCCCTTGCTCTCGACCGCCCCGCCGGTCTCCTCGACCGTCCCGGGCGGGAATCCCGCCGCCTCGACCAGGGTCGTGACCAGTTCGCGCATCGTGGGAGCCTCACCGCGTCCGATGTTGAACACGGTGCCGGATGCCGCCGTGTCCGCGGCCAGCAGGACCGCCGAGGCGACGTCGCGCACGTCGACGTAGTCGCGTGCCGCGTCGGCGATCACCAGCTCCAGCCGCTCCCCCGGCGTCAGTGCGCGCAGGCGGTTCAGCACGGTGCCCAGGAAGCTCGCCTCCGACGGGTGCGGACCGCACACGTTGACCGGGCGCAGCACGACCCCGTCGACGTCCCCGGCCCGGGCCGCCTCCAGTACGGCCCGCGACCCGGCCAGTTTCGTACGGGCGTACGGGGTGGTCGGCTCCGGTGTCACCGACTCGTCGATGCCGTCGGGGTCCGGGGGCACGAATCCGTACTCGTGGATGCTGCCGACGTGGACGACGCGGGGGCGGGTGGGCAGCTGTGCGGCGGCGGCGAGCATCCGCTCCACCAGCCGCACGTGGGCGTGGTGCATCGCCTCCTCCGTCACCACCCATCCGCCCGTGGCGTTGACGAGGACCTCCACGTTCCGCTCGGCGAGGAGTCCGGCGATGTCCCGCGGATCGGCCGCCGCCACGTCCAGTGGGACGAAGGGGTGCCGGGCGGTGTGCGGGGCCGGGCGCCGGGCCACGCCGAGGACCTCGTGGCCGGCGCGCGCGAACGCCGCGGCCACCTGCCGGCCGATGGTGCCGGTCGCGCCCAGCACGGCGACCGTACCGGGCCTTCTCACGTCACGCGGAGTCGCCACCGCGTCCTCCCTTCCTGGCTGTCTCCCGTCGTCACGGCGGGTCCCGGCGGCGTCGCGGTCACGGGCGTCGGTCATCACGGGTGACGCGGCGTTCGCGCACCTTCAGTGCGCCGTCCACCCGCACCAGCACGTCGTCGCACACGCACATCAGGTGCAGCCGGGGGCTGCCGCCCTGCGGCGTGGCGATGATCTGCGCGTACGAACGGACGCTCAGGGAGCCGTCGTCGCGCGGCCGGACCGACACCATGCCGAGCAGGTGCCGGTGCACCTCGCCGGCCTCGGCCAGCACCGCGGCGGCCTTGTCGACCCCCGCGGCCAGCGCGGCCCGGCCGACGACGGGCTCGGGCAGCGAGGGCGGCGCGAAGGATCCGTCCTCGGTGAAGGTCCGCGCCCAGCCCTCGCCGTCGCCGGCGTCCAGCAGGTGCATGTGATCGGCGTAGAACTGCTGCACTTCGGCATAAAGGGCATCGAACGACGACGAGGTTCCCGTCCGCATTGCCACCGCGTCCTCCTCACGCTGGTCCCGTTCGGGGCGAACGGGCGCACCCGCGAACGATTCCCGACGCCCTTCGACATCGGCTCGAACGTGACGCGCGGGAGCCGAGTGAGGCTTGAGCGCTTCTCCGCCGGCCCGGAGCACGATCGGCTCGTCGGTGCGAGCGGTTTCGGTGCGTAGGAGGTCCGTGTGCGGTTGATCGACCTGTCGTCGGCGGTGGATGCCGCGGCCTACGAGCCGGATCCGGTGGTGCACGAGGTGTTGACGCCCCGTCAGGGTGCGGAGCACATGAGCGCGGAGATGCGTACGCACTTCGGGCTGGAGTTCTCCCCGGAGGAACTGCCCGACGGGGAGTTCCTCTCGCTCGACCGGATCACCCTGACCTCGCACACCGGCACGCACGTCGACGCGCCGTCGCACTACGGCTCCCGGGCCGGGTACGGCGACGGTGTGCCGCGGCACATCGACCGGATGCCGTTGGAATGGTTCTGCCGGCCGGGGATCGTGCTCGACCTCACGGACGCGCCGACCGGTGCCGTCGGGGCCGGGCGGCTGGAGAAGGAGTTCGAGCGGATCGGCCGGACCCCGGCGCCGATGGACATCGTCCTGCTGCGCACCGGGGCCTCGGCGCGGGCGGGCACCCCGGAGTACTTCACCGAGTTCGCCGGGCTGGACGGGCCGGCGGTGAACCTGCTGCTGGACCTGGGGGTGCGGGTGATCGGTACGGACGCGTTCAGCCTGGACGCCCCGTTCACCGACACCATCGAGCGCTACCGGCGCACGGGTGACCGCTCGGTGCTGTGGCCGGCCCACTTCGCCGGGCGGGAGCGCGAGTACTGCCAGATCGAGCGCCTGGCGAACCTGGACGCCCTGCCCGCCCCGTACGGGTTCACCGTCGTCTGCTTCCCCGTGAAGATCGCGGGCGCGGGCGCGGGCTGGACCAGGGCCGTCGCCATGGTCGACGGGTGACCCCGCTCCGAAGGACACCGGCCTCGACACCGACACCGACAGGAGAGAGATGTACGGACAGGAGCTGGCGGAGGTCTACGAGATCTTCTACCGCAGCCGGGGCAAGGACTGGCCGGCGGAGGCGGCCCATGTCACGGACCTCGTACGGGCACGGTGCCCGGGCGCGGACTCCCTGCTCGACGTGGCGTGCGGCACCGGAGCCCATCTGGAGACCTTCGGAAAGCTGTTCAAGCACACCGAGGGCCTGGAGATCGCCGCGCCCATGCGGGAGCTGGCCCACCGGCGGCTGCCCGCGGTGACGGTCCACCCCGGTGACATGCGCGCGTTCGGCCTCGGCCGGGCCTTCGACGCGGTCGTGTGCATGTTCTGCGCCATCGGCTACCTGGGCACCGTCGCCGACCTGCGGGACGCGGTGCGGTCGATGGCCCGGCACGTACGCCCCGGCGGGGTGCTCGTCATCGAGCCGTGGTGGTTCCCCGAGGACCATGTGGAGGGGTACGTCGCGGGCGACCTCGGCCGGGAGAACGGCCGCACGGTGGCGCGGATCTCGCACTCGACGCTCCAGGGGCGCGCGACCCGGATGGAGGTGCGGTTCCTGGTCGGCGACAGCTCCGGCATCCGGGAGTTCACCGAGGTCGACGTCCTGACCCTGTTCACCAAGGAGGAGTACCTCGCGGCGTTCGCCGACGCGGGGTGCACCGTCGAGTACCTGCCCGGCGAACCGACCGGCCGCGGTCTGTTCGTCGGTGTACGGCAGTAGGGCCCAGCCGGCGCGTGCCGGAGACGAGCGGAGACAGGGACTCAGCCATGACCACCTACGTATGGGACTACCTGCGCGAGTACGAGAACGAGCGGGAGGACATCCACGACGCCGTCGAGACCGTGCTGCGGTCGGGACAGCTCGTGCTCGGCGCCAGCGGGCGCGGCTTCGAGGAGGAGTTCGCCGCCTACCACGGGGTCGGGCACGCGGTGGGCGTCGACAACGGCACCAACGCGATCAAACTGGGTCTCCAGGCGATCGGCGTGAAGCCCGGCGACGAGGTGATCACGGTCTCGAACACCGCCGCGCCCACGGTGGTGGCGATCGACTCCGTGGGGGCCACGCCCGTCTTCGTCGACGTGGACCCCGACACCTACCTGATGGACGTCGAGCAGGTGTCGGCGGCCGTCACCGAACGCACCAGGTGTCTGCTCCCCGTCCACCTGTACGGCCAGTGCGTGGACATGACGGCGCTCCGGGCCCTGGCGGACGAGCACGGCCTGCTGGTCATGGAGGACTGCGCGCAGGCGCACGGAGCCCGCCGGAACGGACGCCTCGCCGGGACCTGGGGGGCCGCGGCCGGGTTCTCCTTCTACCCCACCAAGGTACTGGGGGCCTACGGCGACGGCGGCGCCGTCATCACCTCGGACCCCGGCGTGGACGCCGCCCTGCGGCGGCTGCGGTACTACGGCATGGAGGAGCGCTACTACGTGGTGCAGACGCCGGGGCACAACAGCCGCCTGGACGAGCTGCACGCGGAGATCCTGCGCCGCAAGCTGCGCAGGCTCGACGACTACGTCGAGGGCCGGCGGGCGGTGGCCCGGCGGTACGCCGAGGGCCTCGCCGGCACCGGGCTGGTCCTGCCGTCGACGGCGCCGGGCAACGACCACGTGTACTACGTCTACGTGGTCCGCCATCCGCGGCGCGACGCGATCATCGAGGCGCTGAGGGCCTATGACATCCAGCTCAACATCAGCTACCCGTGGCCGGTCCACACCATGACGGGCTTCGCCCACCTCGGATACGCCAAGGGGTCGCTGCCCGTCACCGAGTCGGCGGCCGGGGAGATCTTCTCGCTGCCCATGTACCCCTCGCTGGACCCGGCAGTACAGGACAAGGTGATCGGCGCACTCCACGACGTGCTGGCCACGCTGTGAGTCCTGTCCCCGCGGGACGGGACGGGGCCGGCGGACGCCGGGTCCGCATGGGCGTGCTCGGATGCGCGGACATCGCGCTGCGCCGGATGCTCCCGGCCATCGCGGCGGCCGAGTCGGCCGAGCTCGTCGCGGTGGCCAGCCGGGACGCCGCCAAGGCCCGGCGGGCGGCGGCCCGGTTCGGGTGCGCCGGGGTCAAGGGCTACCGGACGCTGCTGGAGCGCGACGACATCGACGCGGTGTACGTCCCGCTCCCGCCCGCGCTCCACTTCGAGCAGGTGGCCGAGGCGCTGCGGGCCGGAAAGCACGTGCTGTGCGAGAAGCCGCTGTGCACGACCCACGCGGAGGCCGCCGAGCTGATGGAGCTGGCACGGCGGCACCGCCGGATCCTCGCCGAGAACTTCATGTTCCTGCACCACTCCCAGCACGCCGGGGTCCGCTCGCTCGTCGAGTCGGGTGCCATCGGCGCTCTGGAGGTGCTCTCCGGTTCCTTCGGCGTGCCGCCCCTGGATCCCACGGGTTTCCGGTACGCGCCCTCGCTCGGCGGCGGCGCGCTGCTGGACGTCGGCGTCTATCCGCTGCGCACGGCGCAGATGTACCTGTCCGGCGAGCCGGAGGTGCTGGCGGCCACCCTCCGGGTGGACGACGCGACCGGGGTGGACGTGGCGGGCACGGCTCTGCTGTGCGCCCCCGACGGCGTCGCGGCGCAGCTGGAGTTCGGCTTCCGGCACTCCTACCGGTCGCGCTACGCGCTGTGGGGCGGCGCGGGGCGGATCTCGGTGGAGCGGGCGTACACGCCGCCGGAGGTGCTCAAGCCCGTGGTCCGGCTCCGGCAGCAGGACCGGCTGACCGAGCTGGCGATGCCCGCGGACGACCAGGTGCGCAACGCACTGGCCGCGTTCACCGCCGCCGTCCTGTCCGGCGGGGACGGTCCGGTCGGCGAGGCGGAGTCGCTCCTGCAGGCCAGGCTGGTCGAGGACGTCCGGAAGGTCGCCAGGATCGTCAGCGGCTGAACCACGGCCGACGGCCCCGGGCCCCGGGGTGGCGGGGCCGGGCCGGCGCCCGGGCTGCGGCGGCCGCGGCGCGGACCTACGCTGATCGGGTGAGCGGCTGCGCCGGAAGGCGGGGGAACACCCGTCGTCGTCCGGCGGCGGCCCGAGGGAGGTGACGCCCGATGTCCGCACCCCGGGCAGCGTCCGCGGTCCGCCGAGCGGCTGCGGGAACGGCCTGTCTGATCGTGTTCGCGGGCGCCGGCACCGGCTCCGCCCTGGCCGACGACAACGGGATGGCCGACAAGAGCGCGCAGGCCGTCGCCGACGCGTCCCGCAAGGCCATGTCGGAGGTCACGAGCATGCGCATGGTGGCCGAGGTGACCGAGAAGGCCGGCATCACCGCTCTGGACATCCGGTTCGACGAGGCGGGCAACTGCGTCGGCTCCGTCACGCCTCCCGGCGGCTCGGGCAAGGCCGACGTGATCAAACGCGGCAACGACGTGTGGATGAAGCTCGATGACGAACTGCTGCGGGCCCAGGTACCGGGCGGCGCGGCCGAGGACGCGATCGCCCTCATCAACGGCCGCTACCTGCACGGCACCACGGACAACATCATGCTGCGCGATTTCGCCCAGTTCTGCGATCTCGACTACTTCAAGAGGGAGTTCTCCTCGAAACCGGTGAACGAGCAGCTGAAGAAGGGCTCGACCACCACCGTCGACGGCCGTCCGGCCATCACGGTGACCGGAAAGCGCGGCGGTGACACGGGCACCTACGAGGTGTCGACGCAGGACGAGCCGTACCTCCTGCGCATCCAGGGTGCCAAAGCCTCCGGCGAGCGCGTGGAGGCCACCTTCTCCGCCTTCGACGAGCCCGTCCGGCCCCGGCCCCCCGCGCCCTCCGACACGGTCGACCTGTCCACGCTCCAGTAGCACCCCCCGCCGTCGCGGCGGCGTTCCACGCGCCGTGCTGGGCTGGGAACCCGTCGTCGGACCGGCCCCCGAAAGCCGTCGGGGGCGAGCCCGTCAGACCCGGGAGCGGTAGGCCCGCATCGCCAGGGGTGCGAAGACGAGGGCGATGCCCGCGGCCCAGATCAGGGACCACATGATCGGCTCGCCGGCGGGGGTGCCGAGCAGCAGCCCGCGGAAGGCGTCCGACAGCTGGGTGACGGGGTTGACGTTCACCCAGGCCTGGAGCCAGCCGGGCATCGTCTCGACCATCACGAAGGCACTGCTCGTGAAGGTGATCGGGAAGATCAGCGTGAAGGCGAAGACCTGTACCTTCTCCGCGTCCCCGGCCAGCATCCCGATCAGTACGGCCGTCCACGACATGGCCGCGGCGAAGATCAGGAGCAGGAGCAGCCCGCCGGCGAAGCCGGCGACACCGCCGGTGATGTCGAAGCCCAGCAGGGTGCCCAGGGCGATCATCAGGAGCATCGCCCAGAGCTGTTTGGCCAGGTCGGCGGTGATGCGTCCGAGGAGTGGCGCCGAGCGGGCGATGGGCAGGCTGCGGAGGCGGTCGAAGACCCCCTTGGTGAGGTCGGTGTTCAACGCCATGGCCGTGTACATGCTCATGAAGAGCGTGTTCTGGACGATGATCCCCGCGAGCGCGTACTGGAGGTACGCCTCGGGGGACCCCGCCATCTGCCCGCCGAAGACGTACGTGAAGAGGAAGACGAACATGATCGGCGAAATGCTGTAGTCGACGAGCTCCAGCGGATTGTGCTTGACCGAGACCAGGCTGCGCCAGGCGAGCGTCGCGGTCTGGCGCAGGGCTGCCAGGGGGCCCACCCTGCCGCTGCCGGCGAGGGGGCCGGCCACGGGTGCGGAGGCGGTGGTCATGACAGGCTCCCGGCGGTCGCGTACTGCTCGTCGTCACCGTCACCGTCACCTTCACTGACACCGTCGCCGTCGCCCGCCGCCGTCTGCGGCTGCGCCCGGTGGCCGGTCAGGACCATGAAGACCTCGTCGAGGGACGAGCGCCGCAGGGTCAGCTCGGCCACCGCGATGCCCGCCTGGTCCAGTCGGCGGACCACGCCGGGCAGGAGCTCCGGGTCCTTCACGGGCACGGTGATCTCGTCGCCCTCGATCTTGGCCAGGGGACCCGCCGCCTCGGTGAGCAGGGCGTGCGCCGCGGCGAGGTCGCCGGGGCGGGCCGGCCGCAGCTGCAGCACCTGGCCGCCGACCTGCGCCTTCAGCTCGTCGGGCGTGCCGCCGGCGATGACCCTGCCCTTGTCGATCACGACGATGCTGTCGGCCAGCCGGTCCGCCTCGTCCAGGTACTGCGTGGTCAGCAGCACCGTGACCCCTTCCGCCACGAGGACGCGCAGCATGCCCCAGACCTCACCGCGGCTGTGCGGGTCGAGTCCGGTGGTGGGCTCGTCGAGGAAGAGGATCTGCGGCCGTCCCACCAGGCTCGCCGCGAGGTCGAGGCGTCGTCGCATGCCGCCCGAGTACGTCTTGGCGGCCCGGCCCGCCGCCTCGCGCAGCTGGAAGCGGTCGAGCAACTCGGCGCCCCGGGCCCTGGCCGCGCCGCGCGGCATGCCGAGCAGCCGCCCGATCATCAGCAGGTTCTCCGTGCCGGTCAGGTTCTCGTCGACGGCGGCGTACTGTCCCGTGAGGCCGATCATCGAACGGACCCGGCCCGCCTGCCGGACGACGTCGTACCCGGCGACCTCGGCGCGGCCCTCGTCCGGCTGGAGGAGGGTGGCGAAGATGCGGACCGCGGTCGTCTTGCCCGCGCCGTTGGGACCGAGCAGGCCGAGGACGCTGCCGGCGGGCACCTGGAGGTCCACGCCGGCCAGTGCACGAGTCTGCTTGAACCGCTTCGCCAGGCCTTCGGCCCGGATCGCGTACTGCATGGAGATCACCCCGGACGAGAGGTAGGTGCCGACACTCCCCTCAACTGTGACGCACACCACTGACATTGTCCGGCCGGGCCGACGGCCCGCGCGGCCGGGGGCGGGGCCGGGAGGGTGGGGCGGAGGAGGTTCGCCGGACCCGACCTGGTTCAGTCGACGGCCTCGCTGACGGTGAAGAGGGCCCCGGTCCGGTCCCGGAGGGTCACCCGGCGGTCCGTCGGGGAGGACCGTACGGGGGTCACGGCGGCGCCGCCGTGCCGGACCGCACGGTCGACGGCGCCGTCGAGGTCGGCCACGGCGAAATGGACGTGCCAGCGGGGCCGGACCTGCGGATCGGGGGCGTTCTCCACGGCTCCCGCGTCGATGCGCGCGACGGTCCGGCTGTCCCGGCGGACCACCACGTGGTCGTGTTCGTAGGCGACGTCGCAGCATCCGGGCCGGTCGCAGGCCCAGTCGAGGACCTCCCCGTAGAACAGCGCGGCGGCGAACGCGTCGCGGGTGCGGAGCTCGACCCAGACCGCCGCGTCCTCCTGGCCGGCGTGCCATTCCCGGATGAGCTCACCCTCCCAGAAGCCGAAGACCGCTCCGGACGGGTCGGCGGCCAGCGCGGCCCTGCCGGTGGCGAAGGCGAGCGGCCCCACCGCCATCGTCCCGCCCCGCTCACGGACGCGGGCGGACGTCACCTCCGCGTCGTCGACGGCGAAGTACGGCGTCCACGCGGTCGGCACGCCGAGCCTCGGGGCGAGCGCGCCGACGGAGGCGACGGGCCGGCCGTCCAGCAGCGCGACGCGGAAGTCCTCGCCGAGCCGGGTGGCACGGAACGTCCAGCCCAGCACCCCGGCGTAGAACTCCTCCGCCTCGGCGAGAGCGGGGGCGGTGAGGTTGACCCAGCAGGGCACACCGAACACGTCACGACTGCTCGCGGTCATCGCACCGCTCCTCCGATCGCCGCCCCGGCATCCTGTCCCGTCGCAGGGCGGGTGCCCCACCGGACCCACTCCTAACACAAACGGACGAAACGGACCATTCTGTGCGGCGCCGGGCTCCCGGGTGCGCACACTGGACCCGGTGGCCGACCAGGTGGCCGCCCAGGTGGCCCGCGCCGCGGAGGCGGCGGCCGGAGGAAAGGCGTCCGTCTTGAGCGTTCCCGTTCCCGTTCCCGCCGTGCCCGTCCCTGCCCCCGTCCCCGTCGTCATCGACTGCGATCCGGGACACGACGACGCCCTCGCGATCCTTCTCGCCGCGGGTGACCCGGCGGTGGACCTGCTGGCCGTCACCACGGTGGCGGGCAACCAGACCGTGGAGAAGACCACCCTGAACGCCCTGCGGGTGTGCACCGTCGCCGGCATCACCGGCGTCCCGGTCGCCGCCGGGTGCCCGGGACCGCTGGTGGAGCCGCTGCGGGTCGCCGAGGACGTGCACGGGGTGTCGGGGCTGGACGGCCCCCGCTTCCCCGAGCCGTCCCTGGCCCCCGAACCCGAGCACGCGGTGGAGCTGCTGCGGCGGATCCTGGCCGGGCACCCGGAGCCGGTCACCCTGGTGCCGACGGCGCCCCTGACGAACATCGCCCTGCTGCTGACCCGCCACCCCGAGCTGGCGGGCCGGATCAGGGAGATCGTCCTGATGGGCGGGTCCACGGACCGGGGGAACCGCACCCCGGCCGCCGAGTTCAACATCCACACCGATCCGGAGGCCGCGGACATCGTCTTCCGCAGCGGCGTACCGGTGACCATGTGCGGGCTGAACGTCACCCATCAGGCCCTCGCGACGCCCGAGGTCGTCGCCCGTTTCGAGGCCCTGGACACGGACCTCGGGCGGACCTGCGCCGAGCTGCTGGGCTTCTTCGCGGGAACCTACCGGCGACTGTGGGGTTTCCCAGCGCCCCCGGTGCACGACCCGGTCGCGGTCGCCCGGGTCATCGACCCGGGGCTGGTCACCTGCGTGGACGCGCACGTGGCCGTGGAACTCCACGGCCGACACACGCGCGGGGCGACCGTGGTGGACCTGCACGGCACGCTGGGGCTGCCTGCCAACGCCCGGGTCGCCGTCGGTCTGCGTGCCGACCTGTTCTGGGACCGGATGTTGGCGGCCGTGGCGACGCTGGGCGGCGGCGCGGATCAGGCGGGGCCGCCCGGCGCCGCGTACGGGGGAAGCCGGTGAGCGGCCACCCGCTCCTCGGCGGCCATCAGGGCGCTGTGGGCGCCCCGCTGTCCCATCAGGACGCACAGCGTGTACGCGGCGTCCTCAAGCGCGGCGCGCAGCGCGGGGTCGTGGGGCGCGGCCAGCGTACGGCGGCGCATGGCCCGCAGGTGGTTCAGGTGCCGGCGCAGAACGTCCGGGGACGGCAGGAGCGTTCCCGGGGTGGGGGGTGAAGGGGACTGCGGGCAGCGGGCGTGCCCGATCTCCGCGCGCAACGCCCGCTCGCAGTCCGGGTCCACGTCCCCCGGGCAGGCGCGCGTCGCGATGACGGTGCGCGCCATGAGCTGGAGCGTGACCCCCGCCGCCCGCGCGGCGTCGCCGAGGACGCGCCGGGCGCTCTCCGCGGTGCAGGGGACCAGGGCCATCACCATGCCGGTCGCACCGGCGAGCGCGGCCAGGGCCGCGGCGTCGTCGGCCTCCACCTCCGTGCCCGCGTCCACGTCCACGCCCGGGCACCCGTCCGCTACGACGGCTCCGCCTACCGTGCGGCGGTGGCCCGCCGGGCTCTGCATCATCCGTCCGCTCCTCGGGGCTGCTCCGGGTGGATGCCGCTGTGTAGCACCTGCGGACGGGCGGGCGGCGCGTACACGCGGGCAACGGGGAGCGGATCCCCCGATGTGGGGATTCCCGGGGCCCTGCGTTGACCTCGGCCGGGGCGCGCCAACGCTCCGCAGCGGCGGGCGTGCCGGTGCGGAGCGTGCCGCTCAGCGGGTGGACGTCAGGTGTTCAGGCGGCTGTTGGCGCCGTCGTGCCCGTCGGCGGCCGCGTCGTTGAACCAGTAGTCGCCGGCGGCGAGGTAGCGGAAGGAGTGCGTGGCCTTGGCGGGCAGCGCGACGGTCACCGCCCGCATGCCGTCGGGCCGGGGTTGGAGTACGTGGGCGCCCGGCTGCCAGCCGTTGAACGTACCCACGACACTGACGGGGCCGGGCGGGTCGCCCCCGGGCAGCACGAAGGTGACGTCGGTGGTGTTCTTGCGACGCTGTCTTTCCAGCATGAAGTGCTCCTTCTGCGTCTGGGACGGCCCCACTCGCGGGAAGTCTCCTGACGACCCCCCACCGCCCCCGCCCACGACCCGCCGCAGCATGCCCAGGGTCACCCGAGGGGGCTACAGGCTGAGGGCGTCTTCGGCGTTGTCCACCCAGGGAGTGACGGAGTTCTTGGTGGCGGAGACGTACAGACCGGGCGTCGCCGCCTTGAGCGGGGTCTGCGTGAGGTCGGACTCGGTGTTCATGGTCATGGCGATCGAGTCGACGGTCTTGCCGGTGCCGTCGGCGGCGCCGCCCATGAGCCCGGCGTAGGCCGACTCGCCCGGGTCGAGCCGGATCGCGTCCTCGATGCCGGGGGCCTTGCCCCGTTCCGTGGCCTGCCCGTCCAGACTGCCGAAGGTCACGACCGGGTGCCCGAGCGCCCTGCACGCCTTCGTCCCCTTGTTGGTGATCCTCAGCAGGTAGCTGCTGGTCGTGGGCTCCGCCAGGCTCGCGGTGAAGGTCACGTCGTAGGTGCTGCACGGGAAGAGGTCGAAGTCCGGACCGGCCGGCGCGCTCGTACCGGGGGAACCGGCGGACTTCGACGGCTCGGCCGGCTTCGCCGGCGCTGTCGCGGACTTCGACGGCGCGGCGGAACCGGACGGGGAGGCGCTCGGCGTCGAGCCGGCGGACGGCGTGCCGGTCCCGCCCGCCGCGTCGTCCCCGGTGGGCCCGCAGGCCGTCAGGGCCAGTGCGGACAGGGCGGCGAGGGCGACGGCGGTCCTGCGAACGGTGCTCATGGTGTTCCCCCAGATGAGGCGCGGCGAGCGCGGGCTGGGCCGGGCCGGTTCCGGCGGGCCTGGCACCAGGGTCCCGCCGAAGCTTCACAGCTTGGTGACGGGGCGTTGCCGAGTCCACCACGGTTGCCGGCGCGCCGCTCCTGCCTCACCTAACCTGAAATCACCGCAGACCACCACGAAGGGACCATGCCATGCCCTCGCGACTCAACCCGTACATCAGCTTCGACGGCGACGCCCGGCAGGCCATGGAGTTCTACAAGGAGGTCTTCGGCGGCACGCTGTCGCTGAACACGTACGGCGACTTCGGCGGCGCGGACGCCGGCGACGCCGCCGGCAGGATCATGCACGGCATGCTGGAGACCGCCGGCGGCTTCACGCTCATGGGCGCCGACAACCCCCCGGGGACGCAGCACAACCCCGGCGACAACATCTCGGTGAGCGTCAGCGGGGAGGACGCCGCCGAGCTGCGCGGCTACTGGGACCGGCTCTCCGGCGGCGGCACGGTCTCGGTGCCCCTGGAGAAGCAGATGTGGGGCGACGTCTTCGGCATGTGCACGGACCGCTTCGGCATCACCTGGCTCGTCAACATCAGTACGCCCGAGGGCTGACCGGCCGCCGCGCCATCGTCCACGGTGGCGATGCGGCCGGCTCCGTTTCGACACCGCGGCAGCTGCCTCCCCGGCCGGACTCCAGCATGATCGATTCTCCGCACCCGTCGACCACAGGAGTCCAGCCCCATGCCCGACATCACCGTGCGCGCCGTACAGCCGGGGGACTTCGCGCAGTGGCGCGCCCTGTACCGCGGCTACGCCGACTTCTACGAGGTGGAGCAGACCGAGGAGGGGGCCGCCACGGTGTGGTCGTGGGTGACCGACCCGGCCCACGAGGTCAGCGCCCTGGTGGCCGAGGACACCGCGGGCCGGCTCCTCGGCCTGGCCCACTACCGCCCCTTCGCCCGGCCCCTCTCCGCGACGGTCGGCTGCTTCCTCGACGACCTGTTCGTGGCCCCGGAACACCGCGGCTCGGGCGCCGCCGACCTGCTGCTCGGCGCGCTGCGCGACCTCGCGGCCAAGCGGGGCTGGAGCGTGGTCCGCTGGATCACCGCGGACGACAACCACCGGGCGCGGGCCAAGTACGACCAGGTGGCCACGCGCACCATGTGGGTCACCTACGACATGCCCGCGCCCCGCCCCTGACCGGCCCGGCCGGGCGGTGGGTGGGCGGAAACGGTCCGGCGAACCCGGGTATCTGCTGTGAACGTTGCGCCGGGGATCAGCGTGGCCGGTCAGGCCCGGTTCCCGGCCCGCCGTCGTCACGACGGCGGGCCGGGCCGGTCTCCGCGGCCCCGGCTCAGCCCACCGCCCGCTTCACGAGGGCGGCGATCCGCTCCTCCACCTCGGGCGTCACCTCGGTCAGGGCGAAGCCGGCCGCCCACATCGTGTCCTCGTCCAGCTTCGCCAGGTCGCTGAACCCGAGGGTCGCGTAACGGGCCTTGAACTTCTCCGCGCTCTGGAAGAAGACCACGACCTTTCCGTCCAGGGCATAGGACGGCATCCCGTACCAGAGCTTCGGCGCGAGCGACGGGGCGCAGGCCGTGATGACGGCGTGGACGCGCTCGGCCATGATGCGGTCGGAGTCCTGCATCTCGGCGATCTTCGCGAGCACGTCCTGCTCGGCCGCCGCCGCCTTGTCCGCGCGCGAGCTGCGCCGCGCCGCCGTCTTCAGCTCCTGGGCGTGGTCCTTCATCGCGGCCCGCTCCTCGGCCGTGAATCCTTCGTGCTTGGTGCTTTCCGTGCTGCTCATCACCGATCTCCCCCGTGAGGACCTCGCATGTGCGGGACGTGAGGGGACCTTATCGCGGCGCACCGACATCGGTCCGGGCCACCATCCCGCCGAGGACCGCAGCCCCGAGGACGTGCCGGAGGGGCGGGTTCACGGGCACCTGTCCGGGGGCGCGACGGTCGCGACCGGTCCCTGGGCGGCCACTTCGGTCACCCACGTGTGGTTCGGCGCGCCGGCGTCGACGACCGTGCCGGTGAGCTGGTTGCGGACGGAGTTGTTCCCGACCGCGCGTGATCGACCGGGCGGGCCGGCGCGGCCCGGCTCCGGGCCCCTCTCGTCCGCCGACCACGACCACCCTCCTGACCGGCACCTGCCGCGTCGCGCGTCGCTGCGCCCGTCGTGCCGGCCGGTGCTTGACTGGGGACCATGCCCTTCGCGCACTACGGAGTCCTCTCCGGGACCCTGCACCAGCACTTCCGGGACACCCCCGACATGGAGGGGGCGTGGTTCCACGTCAATCTCCGGGTCGACGCGCCGGACGGACGCCACAAGTGCGCCGTCGACGTGGACAGTCACGACTCGGCGACCGGGGTGCAGTGGAAGGTGTTCACAGTGGACGCCTCGGCCCTCGGCCCCGTGGCCGCACTCGCGCCCGGCTACCACGAACTGGCCCGTACCGCCGAGTCCGGCGCTCTCGACTACATCCGGCATCCGGCGCTGCGGCGCCGCCGGGCCTGGCCCCCGTGGCTGCCCGACCGGGTGCGGGAGTTGCTCGACCGGCTGGTGAAGACCTCCCGGCCCTGGACCTCGGGGAGCAATCTCGACGCCGCGCTCGCCTTCGAGCCGATGCTCGTCGTCGGCCGTCCGGTGCTGGTCTTCGGGGAGCCCTTCGACACCGGCCTGGGCGTGCACAACATCCACCAGAACCAGGGCGACCCGTACGGCAGCCAGTGGTGGGCCGAGAACGGCGTCTGGCAGGACGGGGCGACCCTCACCCGCCGCCCCGACGGCCGGTACGACGTGTTCCTGAACAAGTTCTCCACCCAGAGGGACCACACGGACGCCGGCGGACACCCGCTCTAGGGTCTGTATCGAGTTGCCCCGTGGAGCAAGGAGCGGCGTTCGGTGCGTGCCCTCGGCGTGCGGGACGAATGTCCTCGTAGCGGAGCTACTAGGGCATGTGGCTCGTGCGCCGAGGGCACGTGCCGGGCGTCGCGACGCCGCGGGGCAACTCGATACAGACCCTAGTGCCGTGGCCCGGTGCACCTTTGCGGTCACGGCAGTAGCCGCCTTCGCAACCCGTACCCGCCCCGTCACCCGGAGGACAGGCTCGATGGCCTCGGCACCCCAGAAGATCACCACGTTCCTGATGTTCGAGGGCAGGGCGGAGGAGGCGATGGCCTTCTACACCTCCCTGTTCGACGGCTCCGAGGTCATCGACATCACCCGCTACGGCGCCGAGGGCCCAGGCGAGGAGGGCACGGTGCTGCGCGCGACGTTCTCGCTCGCCGGACAGCAGTTCATGTGCATCGACAGTTACGTCAAGCACGGGTTCGGCTTCACCCCGGCGGTCTCGCTCTTCGTGGAGTGCGGGTCCGCGGCCGAGCTCGACGGGCTCTACGCGGCCCTCGCCGACCGGGGCCAGGAGCTGATGCCCGTGGGCTCGTACGGCTTCAGCGCCCGGTTCGGCTGGGTGAACGACCGCTTCGGCGTGTCCTGGCAGCTGAACCTCCAGGACCTGCCCGCCTGAGGCCCCTCAAGCCAGAGCCGGAGTGAGGACGACCGCCAGGGCGGCTGCCGCGAGGGCCGCGGCGGCGAGGTCCGCGGCGCGCGTCGGGGTACGGGCGAACCGCTCCGCGACGACGATCCCGGTGAGTGCCGCCATCCAGCCGAGCATGCCCGGACCCCCGCCGGCCACGGCCATCACCAGCATCAGGGCCCAGCACGACCGCAGACAGGCGCCGCCGTGGCGCAGCCCGAAGCGGCCGGTGCCCGCCAGGGCGCGCAGGCCGCTGAGCGGCAGCGGGGAGGAACGGTGGCAGTCGCGCAGGGCGCGCCGCTTGCGGGCCGTCAGCTGCCAGCCGGACGCGAGGGCGAGCGCGCCGGCCAGGGGGGCGTCGCCGGGCAGCCGCGACCACAGCGGGGCGAGCGCGAGGAGCAGCGCGCCGTAGCCGGTCCACACCGCCAGGTAGACGGCGGCGAAGCCGGCCATCGCGCGCTGCCGGCGCCGCCGCAGGCTGTTCTCACCCACGTGGGCCAGCGCCGGGAGCGCTGCGGGCAGCATCATCGCGACGCACATCAGCGCCCACATGGCGAGGCCCCCGAAGGCTCCCGGGCCGGGCACGGCATGGGCCGCATGGGCCGCATGCGAGGGGGTCACGTGGTGGTGCGGCGCCTCGCCCACCGAGGCGGGAGCCGCCGGACGGCCACCGTGGACCGCCGCCGTCACGGTCAGCGCGATCACGGCGATCCAGGCGGCGACGGCCGCCAGTTCGAAGAGCAGGCAGAGGCGCGGGCGCGGCCGGCGCGGTGCGGGCGCCGTCCGCGGGGGCCGCGCCCGCGCCGCACCCAGCGGCGCCATCAGGTGTAGCTGAGGCTGACGCGCCCGATCTCCACCGGCGGGTCCTCGCCCTCCTCGTCCTGCGCCCCCTCCGCGTCCGCCGCCGCGGCCCGCGGACCGAGCGGACGGAACGTCACCTGCAAGCGGGCTTCGTCCCAGGCGTCGTCCGCCTGGAGCCTGCGCACGAGCGGGGTGATCTCGACGCTCACCCGCAGGCCGTGGGGGTGCTCGTCGCCCCGGGGGTCCTGGGCGCGCTCGATGCCGAAGAACGACAGGTTGCCGACGCGGTGGCCCTCCGCCTGTTCGCGGGAGGCGCCTTCCGGCAGGTTGACGTAGATGCCGTAGACCTTGTCGGGGTTGGTGTCGCCCTCGATGTCCTCGACGTTGAGGTACACGCGTCGGTCGTTGCCGGGGGCGGCCACGCCGAGTGCCGCGCCGAGCGGTGCGGTGGTCCGCCGGTCGATCGGTACGGCGATGCTGGCGGCGCGGCCGACGAGCAGAAGGGGCTGCTCCGACGAGCCGGCCATCTCGCGCCGCTTGGGCGGGGTCGGCCCCGAGGCGCTGGGACCGCTCGGCATCTCGGGCACGGGGAAGCTCGTCACGGACGGCGGCAGCGGGACCGGAGGGGAGATCGGCACAGGCTGCTCGTACGTGTAGCCCAGCCGGCCGGCGATGTCGAGGACGTCGGAGGCCGCCAGGCTCTGCTGGCTGCCGTCCGCGTCGAAGAACTTGTACTCCTGGGTGATCCAGCGCGGATCGTCCGGGTCGCTGTGCCCCGCGCGGCTGGACCAGAGGAACCAGAGGCGGTCGATGTTGGCGTGGTGGAGCCAGAAGACGGGATCCAGCGCGGCCGTGCCGGTCCTGCCCATCCAGCGGCCGATGTGGCTGTGCACGGCGTTGTGCGGGGTGTCCTCAAGGGCGCCCTTGCGGTTCCAGAAGCTGCTGCCGTTCGGCGTGATGCCCCCGCCGAACTCGGCTTCGCCGACGAACTGCGTGCGCCCCATCGCGTAGGCCGGAGAGGTGATCTCGAAAGGCAGGGGCTCGCCCTGGTTGATCCCGTTCGCCCGCTCGGCGAACAGCGGGTTGGCGCCGCCCTCCCCGTCGCGGAAGGCCGGGGGGATGCGGGCCTGCTCCCGGTCGGCGTCGTAGTCCCAGAACGGCAGCGCCCAGTCGGCGGGGCCGCCCCGTCGCACGACCGTGGCGCGGACGATCCGCTCGAAGTACCAGAGGTACATGCGGTGCCAGGCGAGGAAGTACCACGAGCCGTGCCGGCAGCCGTTCCACAGGGGCCTGGCAGGCGTCGTGTTCGTCCCGTGGACGGCCGCCTGGTAGGTCCAGCCGGTGGGGTCGTCGGGGTCCCGTGTCTTCATCTCGGCGACGGCCGCCGCGTAGTGGGCGAGGGTCAGGTCGTCGGCCGGCAGGGTCCACACGTTCCTGCGTACGTGCGCCGCCTGCTGAGGGCTGCCCATCGCGTCCACCTTCCGCCAGAAACCGGGAGGAAACTCAAGAAACCCTGGGGAAACCTACCGAAAGGGCATGTCGTGATCGAACCGGCACGCGGGAGGCAGGCCCGAAAGGGCCTGCCTCCCGCCGCCCGGCGCAAGCGGTTCTGGGCCGGCGGGAACCCCGGACGCCCCGCGTCCGACTACTGGCACGTGGGAGGCGGAGCTCCGCCGTCCCGCGCAGTCGAAGACGGTCGAGGGGCGTGTGATGGGCGGGTTGGACGTGCGCATGCGGGGGGTCGTCTGCCGGCACGGCCGGGTGGAGGCCGTCGCCGACGTGGACCTGGAGATCGCCGCCGGTGAGCGCGTGGCGCTGACCGGAACCAACGGCTCGGGCAAATCGACCCTCCTGCGCGCCGTCCTCGGCCTGCACCGCCAGATGGCGGGCTCGATCCTGGTCGGCGGCCGGGAGGGCCGCTCCCCCGCCGAGTGGGCGTGGCGGCGCCGGGCCTGTGCCTGGATCCCGCAGAAGCCGGCCGCCGGACGCTTCCCTCTGCTCGGCACCGAACTCCTGGCCGGCAGCAACGCCCCGGCGGAAGCGGCCGAGGCCGCGGACCGGCTCGGGGTGGGCGCGCTCACCGGGAGGCCCCTGCACACCCTCTCCGGCGGCCAGCTGCAGCGCATGTACCTGGCCCGGGCGATCGGGTGCGTGGCGGCGGGCGCCGAGCTGCTCCTGGCGGACGAGCCGACGGCCGCCCTCGACTTCGACGGGCAGGCGGAGGCCGCGGACGTGCTCACCGCACTGCCGGTGACGCTGATCGTGGTGACGCACGACCGGGCCCTGGCGGATCGCTGCGACCGCGTACTGGAGATGGCCGCGGGCCGGCTGCGGGAGGTCCGGTGACCGTCCTGGCCACCGCCGACCTCGGTGAACTCCTGCAGCTGCTGCCCGTTCAACGGGCGGGAGCGGCACTGCTGCTGGCCGCCGTCGGACTGCCGGTCGTCGGCGTCGTCATCGTCGGGCTCGACATCATGCCGGTCCGGTTCGCGATGATGCACGTGGCCCTGCTGGGCATCGCCGTGGGCCTGCTCACCGGGCTCGATCCCATGCTGTGCGCGCTCGTGGCCTGCGCGCTGGCCGGCGCGGGCGTGGCCCCGCTCGCCCGCACCCCGGACGGCCTCTCGGGGGCGATGGGGCTGTTGATGAGCCTGGCCATCGCGGCGGCGCTGCTGCTGCTGGCCGTGTCGGGGGTCAACGCCTCCGGCGCCTTCGCCCTGCTGTGGGGGTCGATCCTGTCCGTCGGCACCCCCGACCTCGTGGTCCTCGGCGTCCTCGCCGTCGCCGTGCCCGGCCTGTTCTGGTGGCGGCGGCGCGAGATCGGCCTGCTGCTGTACGACCGCGAGCTCGCCCAGTGCTCCGGCGTCCCGGTGCGGGCGCTGACGGCCGCGCTCCTGGTCCTGGTGGCCGTCGCGGTCGCAGGGGCGATCAAACTCACCGGGGCGCTGCTCGTCGACGCGCTGACGCTGCTGCCCGCACTCGCCGCGCGCCGCCTGGGCAGCTCGCTGGCGTCGATCACCCTGTGGGCGGTCGGCATCGGCGTCGCGGTGAACCTGACGGGGTTCCTGCTGGCCCTGTGGCTGGACTGGCCGCCCGGCCCGGTCCTCGTCCTGACCGCGGGGGCGCTGGTCCTCGCGGTGCATTCCATACCCGAACGGAGAATCAGCTCATGGCGCGCACCCGCGTCCGTATCCCTGCCGTCCTCACACTGAGCGCGGCCCTCTTCCTGACCGCCGGCTGCGGGAACGACGCCTCGTCCGCGTCCGGCGGGAAACCGGAGCTGCCGCGCACCGGCAAGCCGTCCGTGGTCGTCACGACCACCTGGGAGGGCGCCCTCGCGAAGGCGGCGGGCGCGCAGGACATCAAGGTCATCGTGCCGCAGTCCGTCCACCACGCTCCCGACTACGACCCCAAGCCCTCGGACCTCGCCGCCGTGTCCAAGGCCGACTTCGTGCTGTACGCGCCGTTCGAGCCGTACGCCGCGAAGATCAAGGAGGCGGCGGGGTCCGAGGCGAAGCTCGTCGAGGTGGAGCTCGACAACGATCCCGACAAGGTGTCCGCCGAAGTCGGCCGGCTGGCGGGGCTGTTCGGCACGGCGGACGACGCCGCGCAGTGGAAGACCGGCTTCGACGCCGAGTACGCGAAGCTGAACAAGGAGCTCCAGGCCGGCTGGCCCGGCGGCCGCAGCCCGTCCGTGGTGACCCAGGTCTTCACCGCGTGGTCGGCGAAGCTCGCGGGCGCGACCACGGTGGGCACGTACGGGCCGGAGGCCGTGACCCCGGCGCAGCTCGCCGAACTCGCCGCGAAGAAGCCGTCGCTGGTGCTGGACAACGCGCACATGTCGACCGGCGCGGTGCTGCCGGACTCCGGCGCCAAGCAGGTGAGGATCGTCAACTACCCGGGGGACGACCTCGATCTGCTGCCGGTCTACCGCAACGCCGCGGCGGAGCTGAAGAAGGCCATGGGCTCCTCCTGACCCCGGGCCGGGACGGAGCGGGCGGGGCGGGCGGGGCGGGACGTCCGCAGGCAGCCCCCTCCGGTCCGGCGGCCGCCTGGTGCTCGACCACGTCCGCGGCCACGGCTACCCGCCGACACGGTGCTCGAAGCGGTGCCCGTGCACGCCGAGTTCGTCGAGGAACGCCTGCTCGCACAGCGGGTGGTCGTAGCGGTCCTGCTGCCGCGGGTGGCGCCGGTACGGCCCGTGTCGTCCGGTGCCGTGCCTCGCACGGCGGAGGGGCGCCCGTGTACGGGGCGTACTCGGGTGCTCCGACAACGCGGCGAGGTGCGGTGCCGGGCGACACGGGCCAGGCGAGACCTAGACGAGGGCGCTGCTCTCGGTCAGGCGCCGGCGCAGGGCCGCTCGGTCGGGTTTGCCGGCCGCGGTCAGAGGGAGTTCGGGGACGACGAGGAGCCGTTCGGGGTGCTTGCGCCGCTCCAGGCCGCGCCCTGCGAGGTGTTCGCGGAGGGACGCGAGGGTGGGGGCGTGGGCCCCGCGGGCCACGACGCAGGCCGCGAGCCGCTCCCCCATCAGCGGGTCCGGGACGCCGACGCAGGCCACGTCCCGGACCTGGGGGTGTGCGGTGAGTTCGCGTTCCACCTCGGCGGGGCTGATGTTGGCTCCGCCGCGGATGACGATGTCCTTGAGGCGGCCGACGACGTGCAGGACGCTCTCGGCGTCGAGGTAGCCGAGGTCGCCGGTGCGGACCCAGCCGTCGGGGGTGCGGTAGCGCGCGTCCAGCTCGGGCGCGCCGACGTAGCACAGCGGGGTCATCGGGCCGCGCGAGACGATCTCGCCGAGGGCGCCGTCGGGAAGCGGCTCGTGGGTGTCGGGGTCGGCGATGCGGATCTCGGCGACCCGGGGGTCGGGGTGGCCTGCGACGACGCCGGATTCGTCGGTGGGCGGCACCGTACTGCCCAGTCCCGTATGGCAGTTGACGCCGTCGGCGGAGCCGTAGAGGTTGACGACGGGGCAGCCGAATGCCTGCGCGGCGGCGGCCGCCGTGGTCTCGTCGAGCGGCGCGCCGCCGAGGACCAGCGCGGTGGGCGACGGCAGCTCCCCGCCCGTTCTGTCGAGGCGTTCGAGCATCATGCGGACCATCGTGGGCACGCCGAGGACGTGCGTCGGCCGGTGTTCGCGCACCGCGGCCAGCGCGGCGTCCGCGGTGAAGTGGTCGAGCAGCACCAGGGTGCCGCCGTGCCGGGCCAGGGTGACCGCGGTGCCGTTGGAGCCGAAGGCGGAGGCCAGCGGGACGAGGAAGAGACAGCGCGGCGGGGTGCCGTCGGGGATGAGGGAGGCCAGGAAGTTTCCGCGGCCGCCGGCCAGCGCGTTGTGCGAGTAGGCGATCATCTTGGGCTCCGCCTCGGAGCCTGACGAGACGAGGATGCGGGCGGCGCTGTCGGGGTCCGGACGGGCGGGGGCGAAGCCGCCGGGGTCGCTGCGCAGCAGCTCCGTCAGCGGAATCGTTCCCTCAGGGAGGGTGCCCGGCCGCCCCGCGGCGATGACGTGCCGCAGGTGCGGGAGCGCCCCGGCGAGTGCGCGCAGATCGGCCGCGTGCCGGAACGCCCGGTGCTCGGCCGCTGCTATGACGGCGACCGCCTCGGCGCGGCGCAGCAGGTACTCGGCCTCCAGCACGCCGCGGCCCACGGGGAACGGCAGCGCCACCGCTCCGAGGGCGGCCAGCGCCAGGTCGGCCATGACGGCGTTCCGACCGTCGGGCAGTTGTACGCCGACCACGTCGCCCGGGCCGATCCCGAGGTCCCGCAGGCCCGTGGCCAGACAGCGGACCTTGCGGTCGAGTGCGGTGTAGCAGAGCTCGCCCTTGGCGTCGACGACGGCGGTGCGGTGCAGGTCGGCGATCTGCCGTGCGCGGAAGAGGCTGTAGAGGTCGAGGTCGGGGCAGGTGCCGTCGACCACCCAGGCGCGGCGGAGTTCGGCGGGCAGCAGGTCGCGCAGTACGAGCCTGTCGGCGGTCATACGAAGCTCCAGGGGTCGGGGACTGCGGGGGCGCCGTGCGCGTCGCGGCTGATCGAGCCGGCGCATCGCGGGTCGTGGTGCAGGTCGGACAGTTCGGTGGTGACGGCGGTCGCGGTCAGGCCGTGCTCGCGCAGCCGGGACAAGGCCTCGGCCGTGGGCAGGCCGCGCAGGTCGTGGCCGGCCGCGGCGCGGGCGTCGGCGTCGGCGGGTGCGATCCAGCCGTCGGCCGTGGCCAGCGGGTACCGGAAGCCGGCGGGCCGCCGGGGGTTCTGCCCGCGGGCCGCCCGGCGCAGGGCGGGGCCGGTCAGCGTGTCGGCCGCGCCGAGCAGGGAGGAGTCGACCCGTACGCCGCAGCCCGTGCGTTCACGCAGGAGCAGCCCGGCGAGGACGGCCTCGGCTCCCAGCATTCCGCCCAGGACGTCGAGCAGGGTCATCAGCGAGGGCGCGGGGGCCTCGCCGTCGGGGCGGGCGGCCTCGCCGACCCCCGTACGGGCCTGGACCATGAAGTCCGTGCCCATCGGGGCGTCGTCGAGCCGGCCGGCCCAGCCGCTGGTGTACGCGTGGACGAGTGCGGGGTTGACCCTGGCGAGGTCGTCGGCGTCGAGGCCGAGGGCGGCGGCCTTGCCCGGCGCCCAGTTGTGGAGGAAGACGTCGGCGTCCGCGGCCATGTCCCGCAGCCGCCCCCGGTCCGCCTCCGCCTTGATGTCGATCTCGACGGCCCGCTTGCCGCGGTTGAGGGCGAGCCAGCGGGCGGAGATCCCGGAGCAGGCGGGGGGCATGCCGCGCAGCGGGTCGCCGCCCGGCGGTTCGATGCGGATCACGTCGGCGCCGAGCAGCCCGAGCAGGTGCGCGGCGAGCGGCGCCTGGATACGGCGGCCGGCCTCCAGCACGGTCAGCCCGGCCAGGGGTCCGGCGGACTCCCGGCGGGGTCCGGCCGACAGCGGTGCCAGCCCGCCGACGGCGCCTGCGGCCCGGACGCCCCCGGCTCCGGCGGCTCCGGCGGCCCAAGTGGCTCCGGCGGTCGACGGCGTGAGGGACCACGGGGCGGCGCCGTCGTGCTCCGCGGCCCGGTCCATGAGGGAGCGCAGCGCGCACACTTCGGCACCGGAGGCGGCCGCGGCCCGGCGGATCCGGTCCCAGCCGTGGGACCGGGCCGTGGTCTGGAGGGCTGCCGGCAGGGGGGCGCAGGCGGTGGCGTAGCGGAACTGGAAGGGGCGCCAGCCGGTGCGGAGGGCGTCCGCGGGTGCCTCCAGCGCCTTCCAGAAGGCGGCCCAGGCTCCCGGGTCGAGCGTCTCCAGTTCGAAGACGATCCCGTCGGCGGTGGTGAACGGCGGTCCGCCGGGAGCGATTTCGGCGGCTTCGCCCTCGTCGGCGCCGGCGGCCGCGAGGTACTGGGACACGGCGAGCAGCCCGGCCCGGTCCGCGCTGGTGGTGACCTGGGCGGGTGCCGCGCCTCGGGCCTGGCCCACCAGGTTCGCGAGCAGTCCCTGGACCGCGAGGACGGCGGTGGCCGTGGCGGCGTAGTCGACGGCCAGTCCGCGCGGGATGCCCTCGCGTCGCCCGTGCACGGCCATGATGCCGGTGGCGGCCTGCACCGTGGCCTCGTCGGTGAGCCCGGTCGCGGGATCCGCCCAGGTGGCGGCCGCGTGCGCCGGTGCGAAGCCGCCGCCGCAGAGCGTGGTGCCGACGGCGGGCGCGTCCACGTGAACCGGACGGTCCGTCCGCGCGCCGAGCAGCCGCAGGTGGTCGGTGACGACGTTGGTGATCTGCGGCGGGCCCGAGGTGTCGAAGCGCAGTGTGTCGAGCGGCCGGACCGTCTGCGTGGTTGCCGGTGACGCCATGCCTCTCCTCTCCTGGCGCGGCGGTGGCCGCAGCCCGGGTCTTGCGGGATTCGGGAACCCGGGAGCCTGCGCACCCGACCAGTTCCACGAACAGACAGTCGGTCGGCCCTTCGTGCGAGTTCCCGCGAGTTCGCGGGGGCTGGCGAAACGTCCGGCGGATCGCACGCGTCCGGGAAGTTCCCGGGAAAGAGGAGGCGAACAGTGGAGGTTCCCCGTACGGACGGTGGCGGAGCCGCACGACATGAGCCGGAGGCGGTCGCGCCCGGGGAACGGGTCGCCCGGTTCGTCCGCGGCCGGGTCTTCCCCCGGGAGGCCGTGCTGGACGGAGGCGGGCCGGCGGCCGCCGAGGCGCTGGCCGTGCTGCGCGCCGAGGCCCGGGCCGAGGGGCTCTGGGCCCTGCCGCTCCCCGCCGAACTGGGCGGTGGCGGGCTGTCCTTGGCCGCGTACGCCGAGCTGGCCGAGGCCGAGGGGGCCAGTGACCACGGTCCTGCCGCGCTGGGATCCGCCCCGCTGCTGGATGTGCGGATGCTGGCCCGGTACGGTCGGCCCGGCGTCCGCGAGGCGCACCTGAAGCGGCTGGTCGCCGGCGAGATCCGCACCTGCTACGCGATGACCGAGCCGGGGGTGCCCGGCACCGACCCCTTCCGGACCGCCACCCGCGCCGAGCGGCTCCCGGACGGCGGCTGGCGGGTCACCGGCCGCAAGTGGTTCACCTCGGGGGCGGCGGGCGCCGACCTGGTGACCGTCATGGCCCGCACCTCCGGCGCGGACGGGGACCGCGAGGGGCTGTCCCTGCTGCTCGTACCCACCGGCTCGGCCGGCTTCCGCGTGGTGCGCGAACTCCCGGTGCTGGGAGCGGCGGGACAGTACGAGATCGCCCTCGACGGGGTGCAGGTGCCCGCCGGCCACCTCCTCGGCGAGCCTGGCGAGGCCCTGGCCATCGCCGGTGAGCGGCTCCAGCTCGGCCGTACGCTGCGCTGCCTGCGCTGGCTCGGCCAGGCGCAGCGGGCCTTCGACCTGATGTGCGAGCGGGCGGCGACGCACGGCGGGTCGCGCGGGCCGCTCGCCGACCAGCAGCTGGTGCAGGCCCACGTCTTCGACGCCCTGCTGGCCCTGCGTACCACGCGTCCCCTCGTCCGGGAGGCGGTAGCGCTCATCGCCGGCGGCCAGGACGCGCGTACGGAGGTGGGGCTGGCCAAGGTCGCCGCCGCGCGCATGCTCCAGCAGGTCGCGGACTCCGCGATCCAGGTCCACGGCGCCGCCGGCCTCGGCCCGGACACCCCGCTGCCGGGCCTGTTCCGCACCGGGCGCGCGGCCCGCATCCTCGACGGCCCGGACGAACTCCACATCACCTCGGTGGCACGCCGCGTCCTGCGGGGCTACGGCCGCAGCGTGCAGACGGCCGCTCGGGCGGCGGTGTCAGTGCGCTGAAGTATCCTTCCGGCCACCGCACACCGACTCGGAGGACCGAGAGAATTGACCGGCATGTCTGCCTTCCCGCTGCCCTTCAACGCTTCACGTTCCATACCGTTCGCGACACCCCGAACACTGCGGGAACTCCAGATGATGCAGTGCAGCGCGCTGATTCGGGCGAAGCCGCGGTGGTTCGACAAGATGGACGACGCCGCCGTCACCGCCCGGTGGACGCGGGAGGCGGTCGCCCAGGGCCTCACCGAGGCGCAGGTCGGCTACGTGCTGGACGAACTCCGGTACTACGCCGCGCTGCGGGACGCGCGGACCGGCGTCGAGGTGTCCGCCGTCGACGGGGTGTGGCAGTCGGACACGCTGGTCGACGACACGCTCATGTCCCGGCTGCGCGAGGCGGTCCGGGTGCTGGAGGACGTCCCGGAGGAGGAGAAGGACTGGCATCCCGGCTCGGACGGCCAGGTGCTGGACCTGGTTCATCCTTCGCTGTTCTGCCTGGTGAGGGAGGTCAGCGGGGCTCCCGAGGAAGCTTGGCGGAACCCGACGGACCGCTGGTCGAAGTACGAGTTCTCGGAGAGATTCCAGTGGCTGCCCACGGACGTCGACGTCAGTGACGACGGCGACGTGGCCTTCCGTTCGTACGTCAACAACGTCCACCCCGAGACCCACGCCGCACTCCTGTCGGTCCTCCCCGACGTGTTCGCGCGTATGCTCCCGCTGCTGGAGAACGTGCTCACGGATCTGCGCCATCCCCGGCCGCTGCGGATCGAGGCCGATCCCTACGGGTGGTACGACTCGGAGCCGGAGTACCCGCACAGGTCCTCCTACAGTGACGACGCGGCGTACAAGGAAGCCCGCAGTGCGTGGGAAGAGGCCCATGAGGAGTGGTGGGAGAACCGCCGGCCGGTCGTCCCGGACGCCCCGGTCTTCACCCCGCCCGAACTGCCCGGGGAATCCGCCCGGGTCGGTCTGCGCGGGCGAGGCCTCCAGGTCATCGTCAAGCTCGCCACCATCCACCTCACCCCGGACAAGCCCGAGTACGCCGGCGGTTCCTGGCACGTGGAGGGGATGATGAACGAGCGGATCGTCTCCACCGCCCTCTACTACTGGGACAGCGAGAACATCACCGAGAGCCGGCTCGGCTTCCGGGCGGCGCTCGACGACCCGAACTACGAACAGAACGACGACAGCGGCCTGCGAGAGGTCTACGGCCTGGAGGACGAGGACGCGCTGAACCAGATGCTGGGATCGACCGCCACCCCGGCGGGCCGCTGCCTGGCCTTCCCGAACATCCTGCAACACCGCGTCGACTCGTTCCGCCTCACGGATCCCACTCGCCCGGGACACCGCAAGATCCTGGCGTTCTTCCTGGTCGACCCGTCGCAGAGGATCGTCTCGACGTCCGATGTGCCGCCACAGCAGCCCTGGTCCGAGACCTCGACCATGACACTGGAGCAGGCCCGGGCGTACCGCGAACAGCTCATGCAGGAACGCAAGTTCTTCGTCGACGAGCACAACGAGCAGCTCTACGAGAGGGAGTTCTCCCTCTGCGAGCACTGAGGGCCAGGACACCGCCAAGTGCTGCGGCCGGAGGGGTTTGCCGGCCTGGGCGGTCACGGCACTAGGGTCTGTATCGAGTTGCCCCGTGGAGCAAGGAGCGGCGTTCGGTGCGTGCCCTCGGCGTGCGGGACGAATGTCCTCGTAGCGGAGCTACTAGGGCATTCGGCTCGTGCGCCGAGGGTGCGTGCCGGGCGTCGCGACGCCGCGGGGCAACTCGATACAGACCCTAGACAAGAGTGATGTCCACGACTCCGTGGAGGGCGGCCAGGCCGAGGGCCAGGAAGAAGTCGCCCCAGACGAGTTCGTGGCGGACCGCCGACCGTGCGGCCGCGTCGTAGCAGCCGTCCAGCAGCATCCCGGCCGGGCGGCCGCCGCCCTCGCCGGTGAGGTGGGACCGGATGAGGTGGTCGAGGATCTCCGCGCCCCGCAGCGCGTACCGCTGCGCGCTGGGGCCGGGAATCCGGGCCAGTTTCAGCAGGGCGACCGCTGTGATCGCGGCGGCCGAGGTGTCGCGGGGGCCGTACGGGAGGGCGGTGTCGGCCGGCGGGACCATCCGGCCGGTCAGCACTCCGCCGCGGGTGAGCAGCAGGGCGGCCGCCTCGGTGAGCCGTGCGGGGTCGCCCGCGGCGACGGCCGGACGCAGCAGGGCGTCGGCGACCGCCAGGAGCAGCCAGGCGCGTCCCCGGCTCCAGCCCGGCGGCGGGTCGTCGCACGGCCGCCACCGGGCGATGGCCGTCTCGAAGCGCAGGGCGGGCCGGAACCACGCGGATCCGCCGTCGTCCGCGCCCCCGGGCCGGCCGAGGCAGAGGTCCAGGTGCCGGTGGAGGTGCCCGGCCGCCGCATCCGCCCCGCCCGGTCCGGCGCCCGCGAGGAGCGGCACCGTGCCGGGTACGGCGTCCACGCGGGCGAGCAGGCGCGGTCCGCCCAGGGCGTCGCCCCACGGCAGGATCCCGAGCTCCTGGTCGCAGGCCGCAAGGCAGGCCCGGGCAGCGCGGGCGCGGAGCGCGGCGGCTTCGGCGTCGCCGTCGGACGCTGCCGTCCCGTACCAGAAGATGAGGCCGCGGGTGGCGGTGTCGGCTCCCGCCCACGGTGCGAGCCGGGCCGTGCACGCCGCGGCGGCCCGCGTGTCGGACTCGGCACCGGTGTACCGCGCCCGCAGCCAGAGCAGCCCGACCCAGAAGCCTCCGGTCCAGGAACCGCGGCCGGTCGTGGTCCACCGCCCGTCGGCCGGGTCGGCGTACAGCGGGAAGCGGCGGCCCACCTCCGCCGCGGTCACCGCGACCCGCTCCATGACCGCCGCCAAGGCCCGGGCGGTCTCCGCGCTCACGCCGTGGCCCCGCGGCGCGCCCGGTCCCGCAGCGCCCACAGGAACGCGACGGCTGCGGCGACCGCGAACTCCGCCGCCACCAGGAGCCAGCCCGGTCCGTACCGCCCGCTCTGGGCGAGCAGCCCGAACAGCGGCGGGCCCAGGGCGAATCCGGCGAAGAACCCGGCCGCGACCAGCGCGGAGTCCTGTCCGGCCCGGCCGGGGGCGGCCCGCTGGAGGACCAGCACCATCGAGACGGCGTTGCCGGAGACGGCGAACACGCCGACGGCCACCGCGCCGACCCACACCAGCGGGCTCAGGAGCAGGGCGGCTCCCAGCAGGGCGGCGGCGCCCAGCGCGCCGAGCGCGAGCCCGCCCGGGAGCCATTCGGCGCGTCCGGGGCGGGCGGCCTTGGACCAGCCGACCCGGCCGACGATCCCGGCCACTCCCAGTACGGCGACCAGGGCGCCCGCGGTCGTCGGCCCCATGCCCAGGCGCTGCGCGCCGAAGAGGGCGAGGTAGGTGTTCACGGAGGCGATGCCCGCGCCGAGGAACAGGGAGAAGGCGGCCAGCCAGGCCACCATGCCGCGCGGGACCAGTTCGGTACGGGGGCCGACGGGCGGCGGCGGGGTGTCCGGAGGCAGGACCCGCAGCGCCCACAGCCCGGTGAGCAGGGCGGCTGCCGCGCCCGTCCACACCGCGCCCCGCCAGCCGATCCCGCCGGCGAGCACGGCCAGCGGCGCTCCGGCCACGAAGGCGCCCAGCTGCACGCCGGACTGCTTCAGGCCGGTGACGGCGCCCCGCCGGGCGGGCGGGACGGAGCGTAGAACGGCCTTGTTGGTGGCCGGGTTGGCGAGCGCCTGCGGTACACCGCCCAGTGCGACGGCGCCGAGCAGCAGGCCGGCGCCGGGGGCTGCGCCGATCAGGGCGAGCGCGGCCGCGGAGAGCAGCAGCAGTGCGACGAGGGAGCGCCGGGGGCCGATCCGGTCCACGATCCGGCCGCCCGCCGGGGACAGGGCGGCGGCCGTTCCGAAGCCGATCGTGGTGGTCAGTCCCAACAGGGCCGCCGATATGCCCAGTTCGTCCACGAGACGCGGGCCGAGCGCTCCGAGCAGGAACAGTTGCAGCATCGAGAACGCCATGGCGCAGGTGAGGAGCGCCGTCAGCCGTCCGCCCGCCTCGCCGTCCTCCTCCCTCGGTGATGCCGTCGCCGTACCCTCCGACGCCACGAAGTCTCCCCTTCCGGTGACGTTGAACTCCTCGATCGAACGGGTAGTCAGTCGGGTGGAGCGACGGGGCGGTTCCCGCGTTCCGCTGTGCCCTGCACCACACGAGGCAGGCGGTCCGGCTGTGGCATGGCCGGTCCGCGGAAACTTGTCCGGAAGTGCGTACCCCGGTGTGCGGCTCGGGAGGCCGGTGCGAGGATGAGCCCCGCCATGGAGCCGGTCGTCCGCTGTTTACGCGCCCTGAGGGCTGTGATGTTCGCAGCCCTCTGCGTGCTGCTCGCGGCGACCGGGCACATGCTCATGTCGGGCACCGCGGTGCCCTGGTGGGCGCTGCCGCTCGGGTTCGGCGCGGCCGCGGCGACGGCCTGGTCCCTCGCCGGCCGTGAGCGCGGGATCCTCTGCGTCACGGGAGCCGCCGTCGCCGTACAGGCCGTGCTCCACTCGGCTTTCTCCCTGGCCCAGTCCCTGGCGGGGCCCGCGCCGGAGTCCGCGGCCGCGGAGGCGGCCGTGCACGCGCACCACGCCGTGCACGGGGCGGCGGATGCCGCGTCCGCCCCGACGGCCATGCACATGACGGATGGCGGTCACGGATCCGCGGTCCTGCCGCCGGCGTTCATGTCACCGGCCGGGATGCTGATCGTGCACCTGCTGGCCGCCGTGCTGTGCGGGCTGTGGCTCGCTCACGGCGAGCGCGCCCTCTTCCGCGTGCTGCGTGCCGTGGCCGCGCGGCTGTGGGTCCCGCTGTGCCTGCTGCTGCGTCCGGCCGCCGTCGCGCACCGGCCGCGCCTGCGGGTGCGCCGGCGGCGCGGGCCTCGCGCACCGCGCCGGCTGTTCCTCGTCCATGCCATCACCTCAAGGGGTCCGCCGACGGCGACCGCTGTCCTCTGACAGCTGGTCACCCGAGCCGCATCCACGTTCGCGACTGCTCTCGCGCACGCCTCGCATGCCACTGCTGCACCGCGTGCACCTCGTGCACCTCGTGCACCTCGTCACCCGCATGTGAAACGTGGAGGCCGCGCCTCGGGCCCTCGGCCGTGCCCCCGGGCAGGCCGTGCCCCTCACCGGCCCCGCCGTCCGCGCGGAGCCGGACTCCCCCTTGCACACAAGGACCTTTGGCGATGACTCCTGCCCTGACCACCCAGTCCTGTACCGCCGGCGAGCGTCCCGCCCGGCACACGGAGGCCTCCGACGCGGCGGTGACCCGGCTGGCGCTCGCCGCCCGCGACGGGGACCGCGCGAAGACCGACCGCTTCGTGCGCGCCCTCCACCGCGACGTCTGGCGCTATGTCGCCTACCTGAGCGCCGACACCCAGGCGGCCGACGACCTCACCCAGGACGTGTTCCTGCGGGCGCTGGCCGGCCTCCACCGGTTCGAGGGCCGTTCCTCCGCGCGTACCTGGCTGCTGTCCATAGCCCGGCGGACCGTCGTGGACAGCCTCCGCCACGCAGCCGCCCGGCCGCGGCTGTCGGACCGCTGCGACTGGCAGACGGCCGCCGAGCAGGCCCAGCCGTACGGCGTACCGGGCTTTGAGGACGGCATCGCGCTGGCGGAGCTGCTGGCCGCGATCCCGTCCGAACGCCGGGAGGCCTTCGTCCTCACGCAGTTGCTGGGTCTGCCCTACGCGGAGGCGGCCGAGGCCGTCGGGTGCCCGATCGGCACGGTCCGCTCCCGTGTGGCCCGGGCCCGTACCTCCCTCGTCGCCCTCCTGACGGACACCCACTCGGCCGCGCCGCAGCCGCAGGCCCCGGCCGGGCAGCCCGAGCGGGCCCCGCGGGGAGCGCGTGAGGCGGTGCTCGCGACTTCGTCCGCCTGACCGAGGCCGGAGCATCCCGGGCCCGGCCCGTCCGGGCCCGGGATGCTCCGGCCTCGGGATTCCGGGGGGTCAGGGCCGGGCGGCGACGGCTTCGACCTCGAACAGCATGTCCGGCGTGGCCAGGGCCGGGACGCCGGGCCGGTGCCGGCCGAGTCGCCGTACTGGTAGGGGTGGACGCGGCGCAGCGGGAGGAACGGGGCGGGCAGCGCGTGGGCCGTCCTCACCGAAGCGGCCGACGCGGAGGGGGACGCGGACGCCGACGCGGAAGGCCGACTGCGGCTGGAGGTCGCATTTCAGGACCGCAGGCACGCCGAATGGGCTCTGTGGCAGCTCGCCCCGGACGCGGAGGTCCCGGCCCCGCGGTGGCTGCGCGACTCCCTGCACGCGCGGGCGGCAGCCATCGCCGCCCGCTACGGAGCACCGCTCCCGGACCCGTCGGCCGACAAGCTCCGCACGACGCGCCGTCACGCACTCTCGCCGCACCGGCCGAAAGCCACGTACGTCCCGTACGAGCGATTTCGGCCGGCACGCCGAGAGCACGCACCGGACGCCGCTCCTGACGGGCAAACGTCGCCTGGCGCGGCGCTAGCGCGTGAAGATATCAGCCTTTCGGGAAAGCGCCAGAGTGTTTGTCCGATGGTGATGTCCTCCGGCAAGGGCGTCACGCCGGGCACTACCGTCCCGTGACACCCCCGGGAATGCGGGTGTTGCACCGCACGACGCTTGCGGAACCTCCCTGCCCCGCCACCTTCCCGGCCCCACGGAGCAAGGAGGCACATTGCTGTCATCGCGGCGGAGAAACGGCCGAGGCTGGTCGATGGCCACCCGGTACTCGATCGCGAGCGGTGTCGTCATCACTGCGCTCGCGCTCACCCTCATCGCCCTACTGGTCCCCGTGGACAAGTTCGGCAGCCGGGCCACAGCCGCTACCACCGCCCCGGCGGCCGGCGACGACGACGGCCTCGGCACGGTGAGCACGGCATACGGGCCGCTGACGGCTGCGGACCGCGACTTCGTCCGCAAGGTCCGCCTCGCCGGGCTGTGGGAGGGGCCCGCCGGGCGGCAGGCCCAGCAACGCGGGAAACGCCCCGCGATCCGCACGGCCGGGGAGCACCTCGTCGACGGCCACGCCGAACTGGACCGGCAGTCCATCCAGGTCGGCCAGGCCCTCGGCATCGACCTGCCCAACCAGCCCACCGCTCAGCAGCAGGACTGGCTGGCCCAGATGGACCGCGCCAAGGGTGAAGAGTACGAACGGGTGTTCACCCAGCTGTTGCGCCGAGCGCACGGAAAGGTCTTCAGCCTGCTGGCCGGGATCCGGGCACAGACCCGCAACTCCATGGTGCGAGCCCTCGCCACGTCCGCCAACGCCACGGTGCTGGACCACATCACGGTCCTAGAGGACACCGGGCTGGTCGACTTCGACGGGCTCTCCGACAATGTCCCACCGACGAAGTGAAGTGATCGCATGAGGCAAAAGGGCCACAAGCGCCCCCGGTTGACGACCAAGCTCGTGGGAGTGGTCTCCGCGCTCGTGCTGGGCGGCGGCGGCGTCGCCGTCGTCGCCGGCAACGCGTCCGCGGGCCAGGACGACAACCGCAAGGCACAGTTGATGACCACCATCGACTGTCCGGACGTCGGGGACAAGCTCACCTCCGTACCCGAACAGGCCAAGGCCGAGGTCGACGCGAACCTGGCGAAGCTGGACGACCAGGTGGCGGAAGCCTACCGGCGGCTCGCCGCCGGCGAAGCACAGGGCGACGCCCTCCTAGGAGACCTCAAGGGTCAGCGGGACAAGACCATCAAGGGCGTACAGGACGCGATCGGCCGGGTGGCCCAACCGCCTGCGGAAATAGCCCAGTTGAGCTCTTGTGAGATGAAGAAGGCCCCCGCCGAGGAGGACGGCGGAGCCGGCGCGGCAGCGGTGAAGGCCGGGGCCGACGCCAAGTCCGCCGCGGCCGGCAGCAAGAGCGGCCCGGCGAAGAGCGACTTCGTGAACATCACCAAGGTCCGCCCGAACGTCAACAAGCCCAGGGCCCAGGGCGGCGCCTCGAACGGCTCCTTCAGCGTCCAGTGCGGCCGCAACGACAACGGCCACTTCAACCCCGACAACGTCATCGTCGCACCCGGCGTCTCCAACGGTGCGCACCACATGCACGACTACGTGGGCAACGTGTCCACCGACGCCTTCTCCACCAACGACAGCCTCGCCAGGGCAGGCACGACGTGCAACAACGGCGACCAGTCCAGCTACTACTGGCCCGTGCTGCGACTGCGCGACGGCAAGGCCGAGCGGGACGCGAAGGCGCCCGGCGGCGGCCAGGACGGCAACGTCGGCACGATCCTGAAGCCCAAGCAGGTGACGATCGAATTCAAGGGAAGCCCCGTCGGCAAGGTCACGGCCATGCCCCGCTTCATGCGCATCATCACGGGCGACGCCAAGGCCTTCTCCAACGGCAACGCCAACGCCAACGCCTCCTGGAGCTGCACCGGCTTCGAGAACCGCCAGCTGAAGGACAAGTACCCGATCTGCCCCAAGGGCAGTGACGTGGTGCGCACCTTCACCTTCCAGAGCTGCTGGGACGGGCGTAACGCCGACAGCGCCAACCACCGCACCCACGTGGCCTTCCCCGACCGCAACGGCCGCTGCAAGAACGGCTTCACCGCCATTCCGCAGCTGGTGCAGCGCATCGTCTACGGGGTGGCGCCGGGCGCCCGCATCGCCGTGGACAGCTTCCCCGAGCAGCTCCACAAGCCCGTGACCGACCACGGCGACTTCATCAACGTGATGTCGGACGGCCTGATGAACAAGGCCGTCAGCTGCATCAACGACGGGCGCCGCTGCCGCTGACGCCCGCGGCGGGGATCTGTCCCCTCTGCTCCCGGGGCCGGTGCTCCCCCCTTCCTCACCCCGCGCCCGCCCCGGGATAGGTGTTGGTCCGAAGCCTGCTTCGGACCAACACCTCCTTTTCGTCTCCGTGCGTGACAGGGACCGGCACGGCAGGACACGGCTCGCGTCTTCGCCCGTCCCGCGAGGCAGCTACGCCATCGATCCCGAACCCTGGGGCGCGCCCTTCGTGGCCCCGGGCACCCAGGGCGGTGCCCGCACTCGGCAGCCGGGCTCTTCTCATGCCGCCCGGCATGACCGGCATGGTGTCGGCCGGGCCCCCGAAACTCCGCGGTCGTGCACCCGGAGGACGCGCCGAGCCTGCAGCCGGCCGGCTCTTTGGGTGTGCACCGCGGTTGCTGCGGACCGCTCGGTACCGGCGGCCCCAACATGACGTGCAGGTGCGGGGCGGGCGTGGCCACTCTTGCCGCGGACTGCGTGGGCCCGCACGAGCTGCACCTGGATCCGCTTCGGACCTATGCCTTCACGCCCGGCACATCCCTGTGATCACGAATGGTCTGACGCCTTCAGACCGGTGTCCCTGCCGGACACCTTGACTCCTCAGCTGCATGAAGTGTCCTTTGTGTTCACGGCCCACGGCCCCGTTACGGAGGGCGGGACCGGGGGCACGTACGCCCGGCCGGCCCCGGCCCGCCCGCCCGGCCTGCACCTGGTCGGCGACGGACAGCGGGCCGTGCTCGGTGGGGTGTGCGGTGCGCACGGGCGCACGAATGCGCCCGGCCCGGCCCCGTCGTCACGGGGCCGGGCCGGGCGCTTTCGTGTGTCAGAGGCCGTTGACGCGGGCCATGCGGCCGACGACGAGCGGGGTGAAGTCCGCCTGGATCACGCGCGCCGTCCTGCGGGTCACGCGTGAGTGCTGGCGCCGCACCTGCGCCATCAGGCGGCGGCTGCGAAGGGCCATCTCCAGCTCGAACCGGGTCCGCGGATCACGCAGGCCGGTTCCGAAGAGCTTCTCCAGCTGGCGCATGCGGTACCGCACGGTCTGCGGGTGCACACTGAGCGCCTTGGCGGCCTCGGGGGCCCCGCCGCCTTCGAGCCAGGCCAGCAGGGTCACCTCCAGCCGCTCGCTCTGGCGCGGGGTCAGGTCCGCAAGGGGCCGCAGCCAGCGGGCGGCGAGAGCGTGGGCGAGGGGTTCGTCCTGCAGCAGGAGCAGGGTGGAGAGGTGGTCGTCGACGAAGACGGGCCTGGCCTCCAGGCCCGGACGACTGGGCGTCAGCGCCGCCAGACGCAGGGCCCAGCGCAGGGACGAGGCCGTGTCCCGGAGCGGGACGGCGTGGCCCACGGCCGCGAACCGGCCGCGCAGAAGGTGCTCCAGTGGTACGCGCACCTCCGGGTCAGGGCTAGGGACGAGCAGGCACGGCCGGCCCGCGAACATCCCCACGAGGGCGTCGTCCATGACGCCCGCGAGCTGCTGCGCCTCGCCGGGCGTGGCCGGCACAATGGCCCGTACGGCCAGCGGGAGGGGCCATCCGGCCGCCTCGGCGAGCTCGGTGAGGGAGCTGTCGGACGCGACACGGTCGTCGGTGAGGGTCCTGAACAGCTCCTGGCGGGCCCCTTCGCCCGGCCTGTTGCCTTCAACGGCCTCCTCCGTTCCTTCACGGTTGTTCACACGAAGGCGCTCCTGGGCCGTCTCGCGGACACCGTCGCGGGCCCCGGGGCGGACCTCCTCACGGATGTCGTCCCGCCGGCCCTCATGCGTTATCTCGTACTCATACGCCGCCTCCCTGCTGCCGGCCGCGCTGCGGCCCACCGTCTTGAGCCCGGTCGCGGGCTCGGTTTCGACCTGATCTTCCGCCAGATCCTCGTACTCGTCCGTTTGTTCCCGGGATCGCTCCGTATAGCCGAGAGTGGTGAGGAGTGCCTCTTCCACCCGCTGCCGGAGCAACTCTGCATCAATGGCATCGTTGTCATCGACAAGTGCGGAAAATTCCGGAATTCCATGCAGAAGCTCCTCCACTATCTCGGCGGCCAGTGCGGGAAGTTCCCTGCGCAGGACGCGCGTCCACTCGCCTCGGGGGCGGGACCAGATGCGGTTCAGAAGTTCGCACATCGTTTTCCTCGTTCGTGCCGGGGTGAAGCCTGCCCGGGGAAGAGCGGCAGACCCGCCGAGGTTGCGTCTCGCGTCAACTTCTCTGTCTGACACGAGAGTTGCGGCCCTCGTACTCCCTCCTGGAGAGGTCCGACCACCCACGATCCCGGGACTTTGCTTTGATTTTGCTCTCCGGGACGCGTAGGCGGCGGGCGGCGCGGTGGCCTGTCGCAACCTCCGCTGGAGGGGAATCTTCCGGTGTTGTTCGATGCGCCGGAGAGGCGCTGCGAGAAATTATCACGTTTCGATAAATCCTGTGGAGCTGATGTGCAGCTCCACGATGCTGCTGCACTCCGGCCCCAAGTTCCCTCGGCCGGCGCGGAGTTTCACAGCGCGGCCGGGCAGAGACGACAACGACCCCCGGGTCCCGAGCGCCAGGTGATCGCTCGGAGCCCAGGCGCACAGGAGACCTGGATGCCCTTGCCCCAGCCGCACATGCCTCGCCCACACAGGGCCCGCCGTAAGAGCCGACACGCGGCATCGGCTCCGGCCGCCGGACGGAGGGCCGTTCGGCGGCCCTCACTCCTGCCCACGCCCGGACGGATGAGTCCGGGCGCGATCTGCGCCGTCGGCGCGGCCATCGTCTCCGTCACCGTGGCCGCCCGCGCGGGCGCCTTCTCCCAGTTCTGGGACTTCCTCGACTTCGGGGCGGGCGTGCTCGCGCTCGTCTCGCTCACCTCGACGGTCCTGTGGGGAGTGGTCTCCACCGACCGGCTGCTGCTGAAGTCGGGTCACCGGCTGCTGGCCCAAGGTGTGCACCGCGGTCTCGCCGTGTCCGGCCTCGGCTTCCTGGCCCTTCACATCTGGGTCAAGGTCGCGGAACAGCGGACGAGCGCGTCCGCCGCGGCAGTGCCGTTCACCGACATCGAACAGCCCGTGCTGATCGGGCTCGGCAGCCTCGCCGGATACCTCTTCGTCGCCGTCGCGGTCTCCGGCGCGGTGCGCAGCGTGTTCGCCACCAAGGGCCGGTCCCTGTGGTGGCGTGCCCTGCACTTCGCCGCCTACCCCGCGTGGGGCGCCTCACTGGTCCACGGGTTGAAGGCGGGACGCGCCGCCGACCTCTATGTCACGGTGTCGTACGGGCTGTGCCTGCTCGGTGTCGCCGCCGTCCTCGCCTTCCGGCTCAAGGCCAGGATGGCTGAGGAGCCGTCAGGTACCCCCGGACCGGTCGGCGTTCCGCAGCAGCCCGTCGTGGCCGCCGTCCCCCGGCCGCGGCGCGAATCCCGCGCCCGGGCGTCGGGCTCCCGGGAGAAGTTCACCGGGCCGACCGCACCGCCGCCCGACGACAGTCCCGCTCTCACGGCCGTGTACGCGGCCGACCCGGCCGGCGCCTACATGGACGCCGGCCGGGGCATGGGCGGCGTCACCGGCGTGGACGGGGACCAGTTCGCCACCCGCGAGTGGCGGCTGTGAGCGGCTTCACGCGCCCCAGCCTCGGCTGCGTCGGCGCTCCCAGACTGCTGGCCGGCCTCGACCAGGCCCCTCGGCTGGACCGCGTGGCACATCTGACCACGCACGGCTCGATGCCGCGCTACCGGCCCGACGAGCTCGTCGACCTCGCAGAGAACATCGACCTGCGGGGGCGTGGCGGGGCCGGGTTCCCCTTCGCCCGGAAGCTGCGCGCCGTCATGAGCGCGGCCGGGGGCCGCGACACGGGGACCGCGGTCGTCGTCAACGCCAGTGAGGGCGAGCCCAGCTGCCTCAAGGACAAGGCGCTGCTGCTGCACGTCCCGCACCTGGTGCTCGACGGAGCCCTGCTGGCCGCCGCCGCGATCGGCGCCGACGACGTCGTGGTGGGTGTCACCCGGCCCGACGTGGAGCAGTCGCTGCGCGCGGCCGTCGCCGAACGCGGGCCCGCCGGCCGCCAGGTGCGGGTGCAGGCGCTGCCCGAACGCTTCGTGACCGGGGAGAGCACCTCCATGGTCAACGGCCTGAACGGAGGGCCGACGCTGCCTTCGGGACAGAAGATCCGCACGAGCGAGCGGGGTCTGGGCGGCGTGCCCACCCTGTTCTCGAACACCGAGACCTACGCCCAGCTCGCCGTCGCGGCACGGCTCGGTGCGCTGGACTACCGGTCGGTCGGCCTGCCGTCCGAGCCCGGCACCGTCATGCTGACCATCGCCGGTACCACCGTCGTCGAGGCACCCCTGGGCACCTCGCTGGCGTACGTGCTGGAACTGTGCGGCCTGGATCCCGGCCAGGGTGTCCTGGTGGGCGGCTACCACGGCAAATGGCTGGATCCGGGGTCCGCCCGCATCGCCGATCTCTCCCGCGGGTCCCTCGCGGCCTTCGACGCGGTGCTGGGGGCGGGGGCGGTGCTGCCCCTGCCGGAGGACACGTGCCCGGCCGGCGAGGTGGCGAAGGTGGCCCGGTGGATGGCGGACGAGACGGCCGGCCAGTGCGGCCCCTGCTTCCGGGGGCTGCCCGCACTGGCCGACGTACTGGAGGACGCGGTCAGGGGTGGGGGCAGAACCGCGCTGGAAACCATCGAAGCCCGGATGAAGGTGGTACGGCGCCGCGGCGCGTGCAGCCATCCGGACGGGACCGCGGCCTTCGTGGCCTCGGCGCTCGCGGCGTTCCCGGACGAGTTCCGCGACCACGCCCTCGGCAGCGGCTGCGGCCGGCGGGTCGTGGGGGCGCTGCCCCTGCCGAAGGAGGAGACCCCGGAAGAGCGGCTGGTGGTGGACTGGACCCTGTGCAGGGGCCACGGGCTGTGCGTGGACATCCTCCCGGACGTCGTACGGCTCGACGCGGACGGGTATCCGTCCCAGGCTTCGATGCCCGTGCCCGCACAGCTGCGGCAGAAGGCGCAGCGCGCGGTGCGCCGCTGCCCGGCGCTGGCGCTGCGCATACAGGACTGAACCAACTCCCCCCGGTTCAATGTTGGCGCGATCTGACAAATTCCCAAGGAGATCGGCATTCTCCGCCACCGGCCCCGTAGAAATTACCCAAGGCACGGGAACGCGAATCCTGACTCGAAGGAGAGATCGTGAAGAAAATGCGTCGTGGAGTATTCGCCGGGTCGGCCGTCGCGGTATTGATGCTGACCGCCGCATGCGGTAGCGGCGACAACTCCGCGGGAAAGGGGGATTCGGTCCAGCCGGTGGGCGACAGCAAACAGGCGGGGTCCGGCTACGACGGATACGGAGGCGGCTCGGGCGCAGTCCCCGCGGCCGACAGCGTCAAGGCCGGCCCGGCCGGAGAGCTGAAGGTGAGGGCCTCCGCGGAGCTGGGGTCGACGGTCACCGACAGCGCGGGCTTCACGCTCTACCGGTTCGACAAGGACACGCCCAAGCCCCCGAAGTCCAACTGCGAGGGCGACTGCGCGACGGCCTGGCCGGCGGTCTCCGCGGACGACGCCTCGGCCGGCGAGGGCATCGACAAGGCCCTGCTCGGATCGGTCGAACGGGCTGATGGGACCAAGCAGTTGACGCTGGCCGGCTGGCCGGTGTACCGCTACGCGAAGGACACCAAGGCGGGCGACACCCTCGGTGAGGGCGTCGGTGGCACCTGGCACGTCCTGGCCCCGGACGGCAAGCCGGCCAAGGCCGGCGGCGGTGCGGGCTCCGGCGCCGACCCGAGCGCGGGTGGCGGTGCGGGTACGGGTGCGGGCTCCGGCGACGCGGGCCAGGCAGGCGGGCAGGAGCAGGCGAAGGCCGACCCGATCGGCGTCAACCGGAACACCAAGCTCGGCCCCATCCTCTCCGACGCGGAGGGCCGCACGCTCTACCGGTTCGACAAGGACAGCGCCTGGCCGATGAAGACCAACTGCCTCGGCGCCTGCCTCAATACCTGGAAGCCCGCCTCGGCCGTCGACAAGGAACTGGTGAAGGGAATTCCCGCCGAATTGGTGGGCACGTTCAAGCGGCCTGACGGCACCGAACAGCTGACGATCGACTGCTGGCCGATGTACACGTTCACCGGCGACAAGGAGCCCGGTGAAATCAACGGACAGGGCAAGCAGGGTCTCTGGTTCGCGGTCTCCGACAAGGGCAAGAAGGTGACGACCACCGGCTGAGGCCCGAAAAGCCCGCCCCCATGGGCTTCCCCCTCCACTGAAACAGCACGACACCCCGAAAGACGCGTGGTGCCCGGGCCCCTCCCCTCCCGGGCACCACGACCCCTTTTCCCGATCAGCCCGCGAGGTCTCCATGCCGTCCACCGCCCGCCCTGCCCACCGGATCCGCCCGTCGCTCGCGGCCGCCGCCGCGTGCGCCGCCGTGCTGCTGTGCGCAGGGTGCGCGGGCGACACCACCTCGCCCGCCGGCTCGGCGAAGGCGGACACCCAGGCTGCCCCAGCCACCCCCGCCGCGCCGGCCGCCCCGGGCACCTCGATCGAGGAGATCGCCACGGCCATCGGCTGCACCGCCGAAGTGGGTGTGGAGGCAGACGAGTTGCGACAGGGCGGCTGCCAGACCGCGCAGGGCGCCTACCGCATGGCCACGTTCGCCGCCCAGCAGGGGCTGCGCGCCTGGCTGGACGAGGCCCGGGCGTACGGCGGGGTCTACCTCGTGGGCGACCGATGGGTCGTCACCACCCAGTCGGCGGAGGCCCTGAACACGCTGCGGGAACGCCTCGGCGGCTCCGTCGAGACCGGAGCCGAGCACGGCAGCGGCCCCTCCTCCGAGCACGCGGGCCCCGGGCACACCGCACCCTCCGGCGCCGCGACACCTACCGGACAGGCCGCACCTTCCGCAGGCGCGACTCCCGCCGCCGGCGCGGCCTCCCCCGAGCACACCGGCCACCAGCCGACGCCCGCCGCAGGCGGTTGAGTGGGCGCCCGGCCCGGCGACGGCGCGTCGGCCAGTGTCCTGATATCAGCTCATTCGTGAGGAGCACACGGTTCGACCCTTCGGGATGATTCGGCCGGCTCCTCATGTACAACAAGGTTGAGGCGTAAGCGATTTCCTTTCGAAAGGATCGACTTCGTGCGCCTGAAACGCCTCGCACCGCTGCTCGCCACCGCCGGACTCGTCGCCACCACCGTCCCCCTGCTGGCCTCGACGCAGGCAGCCGCGGCCCCCGCGGCCGAACACCTCCGGCAGAAGCCCGCATGGCAGCGGTGCAGCCCCGACCAGCCGGCCTCCTACGAGTGCGCCACGATCAAGGTCCCGCTCGACTACAGGCGCCCCGAGGGCCGCACGATCGACATCGCGATATCCCGGATGAAGAGCGAGAACCCCGCCAAGCGGCACGGCGTCCTGCTGCTGAACCCGGGCGGCCCCGGCGGTTCGGGGCTCGATCTGCCGCTGCTGATGGACGGGTTGATGCCCCAGCAGGTGCGGGAGGGCTACGACCTGATCGGCTTCGACCCGCGCGGGGTCGGTGCCAGCAGCCCCATCAGCTGCGGGCTGCAGGACGCCGAGCAGCACTTCGACCGCCCCTACCGTGCGGAGACCTTCTCCGCGGACGTGGCGTGGGCGCGCACCGTCGCCGACAAGTGCCGTGAGAAGTCCGGCGCGGTACTGCCGTACATCACCACCCGCAACACGGCGCGCGACATGGACACCATCCGCGCGGTGCTGGGCGAGGGGAAGATCTCCTACCTGGGCTACTCGTACGGGACCTACCTCGGCGCGGTGTACTCGCAGATGTACCCGGAGCGCACCGACCGCTTCGTGCTCGACAGCGGTGTGGACCCGCAGCGGATCTGGCGCGGGATGATCCAGGTGTGGGCCACCGAGGCCGAGCCCGCCTTCGCACGGTGGACGCGGTGGGCGGCGGAGCGGTCGGGCGAGTTCGGGCTGGGCGACGACCCCAAGGCGGTCTCCGACACGTTCTGGGGGCTGGTGGAGCGCGCGGACCGCGAGCCCATCGACTTCGAGGGCTTGAAGGTCACCGGAGACATGATCCGGTCCGCGCGCGGGGTGTTCTTCTACCCGGCGCAGGCCACGCCGCTGGTCGCGGCCCTGAAGGCGGCAGCCGAGGGCAGGCCGCAGGGGGCGGGCACGGACGTGCCGGGGCTGAAGCTGCAGCTGCTCGGCCGGACGGCCGAGGAGCCCGCCTCGGACAACGGCACGGCCGTCTTCTGGGCCGTGGTCTGCGGGGACACCGGCGGCTGGCCGCGCTACACGGAGCAGTACGAGCGCGACGCGGCGAAGGACAAGGTGAAGTACCCGCTGTACGGGGACTTCGCGTCCAACATCAAGCCGTGCGCCTTCTGGGACCGGCCGGTGGAGTCGGCGACGCCGATGCGCAAGAAGGCGAACGTGCTGACGGTGCAGAACGAGTGGGACTCGCAGACCCCGCTGACCAGCGGCCAGGGCCTGCACCGGGCGCTCAAGGGCTCGCGGATGGTGCTGGCGGGCGGCGGTGAGGGCCACGGCGTGTACCTCTTCGACGCCGCCTCCTGCGCCAACGCCCCCATCGACGCGTACCTGACCACGGGCCGGCTGCCCGCCCAGGACGTGACCTGCCAGAACCCGCCGGCGGCCGCCGGCGGGAAGCGCGGGTCCGGCCAGCCGCGGCCGGTGCCCTTCCCGGGGGCTCCCGGGCGGTTCTGACCGGGGCCGGGAGTTCGGTCCGTGAGGGCGCGGGACGCCTCCGCGGCCGCCTTGATCGGCGGCCGAGGCCGGGGGCGTCCCTGCCGTCCGGATCAGGTACGGCGGGGCGAAGCCGGTGACGCGGAACTCCGCGCGTCACCGTCGGGCAGACCGGCCCCCGACGCGTGCGGCGGCGGTCAGCCGAGCAGGGCGTAGACCGTGGAGGCCGTGGCCGCCGGTTCGCCGGCGCCCTCGGGGGTCAGGGTGATGTCGGCGAAGGCCATGCGCCTGCCGAGCTTGGTCACCCGTACGTGGATCAGCACGTCGGCGTCGACCACCGGACGCTGGAAGCTCGTCGACTGCTGGACGGTGGTCATCGGGCCGTAGCCGCCGCGCGCACCGGAGATCGCGATGACGGTGGCGGTGTCGGCGGCGGCCATCATGGCCTGCCCGGAGAGGCCGCCGCCGTCGCGGGCGAGCTCCGCGGACCAGGGCAGCCGCAGGACGGCGTGCCGCTCGCCGGTCTCCTGGACGGTCAGTCCGAGGGCGAGCACCCAGGGGGCGAAGTGGTCGGCGAGGATCTTGTCTGCGTCTGCGGGAGAGAACGTCACCGGGAGATTGTGGCGGCCCGCCCGGACCGCCACAATCCCCTTTCGGTCAGAGCTTCGCCGCCAGTTCCGTGCCCTGGCGGATGGCCCGCTTGGCGTCGAGCTCGGCCGCCACGTCGGCGCCGCCGATCAGGTGGGCGTCGACGCCGGCCGCGCGCAGGGCCTCGTACAGGTCGCGGCGCGGCTCCTGCCCGGTGCACAGGACGACGGTGTCGGCGGGTACGAGGCGCTGCTCGTCGCCGACGGTGATGTGCAGGCCCTCGTCGTCGATGCGGTCGTAGGCGGCCCCGGCGACGGAGACGACCCCGCGGTGCTTGAGCTCCGCGCGGTGGATCCAGCCGGTGGTGGTGCCGAGGCCGGCGCCGACCTTGGTGGCCTTGCGCTGGAGCAGGTGGACCTGGCGGGGCGGCGCCGGCCGCTCGGGGGCGGTGAGCCCGCCCGGCCCGGTGTAGGCGGTGTCCACGCCCCAGTGGCGGAAGTAGACGTCCGGGTCCTGGGAGGCGCCCTCGCCGCTGTCGGTGAGGTACTCGGCGACGTCGAAGCCGATGCCGCCGGCGCCGACGACGGCGACGCGCTCGCCGACGGGGGCGCCGTCGCGCAGCACGTCGAGGTAACTGACCACGTTGGCGTGGTCGACGCCCTCGATGTCGGGGGTGCGGGGGGTGACGCCGGTGGCGACGACGACCTCGTCGTAGCCCTGGAGGGTCTCGACGTCGGCGCGGGTGTCCAGGCGGACGTCGATGTCGTGGGCGGCGAGCTGGGTGCCGAAGTAGCGGATGGTCTCCTCGAACTCCTCCTTGCCCGGGATGCGGCGGGCGATGTCGAGCTGGCCGCCGATGTGGCCGGAGGCCTCGAAGAGGGTGACGGCGTGGCCGCGTTCGGCGGCGGAGACCGCGCAGGCGAGGCCGGCCGGGCCGGCGCCGACGACGACGACGCGCTTCTTCAGCTTGGTGGGCGAGAGCACGAGCTCGGTCTCGTGGCAGGCGCGCGGGTTGACCAGGCAGCTGGTGATCTTGCCGCTGAAGGTGTGGTCGAGGCAGGCCTGGTTGCAGCCGATGCAGGTGTTGATGGTCTCGGGGCGGCCGGCCGCGGCCTTGGCGACGAAGTCGGCGTCGGCGAGGAAGGGGCGGGCGAGGGAGACGAGGTCGGCGCGGCCGTCGGCGAGCAGCTCCTCGGCGATCTCCGGGGTGTTGATGCGGTTGCTGGTGACGAGGGGGACGGAGACCGCGCCCATCAGCCGCTTGGTGACCCAGGTGTAGGCGCCGCGCGGGACGGAGGTGGCGATGGTGGGGATGCGGGCCTCGTGCCAGCCGATGCCGGTGTTGATGATGGTGGCGCCGGCCGCCTCGATCTCCTTGGCGAGGTGGACGACCTCGTCGAGGGTGGAGCCGCCGGGGATCAGGTCGAGCATGGAGAGGCGGTAGACGAGGATGAAGTCCTCGCCGACGGCGGCGCGGGTGCGGCGGACGATCTCCAGCGGGAAGCGGACGCGGTTCTCGTAGGCGCCGCCCCACCGGTCGGTGCGCTTGTTGGTCGCGGCGGCGATGAACTCGTTGACCAGGTAGCCCTCGGAGCCCATGATCTCGACGCCGTCGTAGCCGGCGAGCTTGGCGAGGCGGGCGGCGCGGACGAAGTCCTCGACGGTGCGCTCGACCTCTGTGTCGGTGAGCTCGTTCGGTACGAAGGGGCTGATGGGGGCCTGGAGGGCGCTGGGAGCGACCAGGTCCTTGTGGTAGGCGTAACGGCCGAAGTGGAGGATCTGCATCGCGATCTTCCCGCCCTCGGCGTGCACGGCGTCGGTGATCACCCGGTGCTCGGCGGCCTCGTCCTCGGTGGTGAGGCGGGAGCCTCCCTCGAAGGGGCGTCCGGCGTCGTTGGGGGCGATGCCGCCGGTGACGATGAGGCCGGCGCCGCCGCGGGCGCGCTCGGCGTAGAAGGCGGCGAGGCGCTCGAAGCCGCCCTCGTGCTCTTCGAGGCCGGTGTGCATCGACCCCATGATCACGCGGTTCGGCAGGGTGGTGAAGCCGAGGTCCAGGGGGCTCAGCAGGTGCGGGTACCGGCTCTGGGAACTCTGCGGACTCATTGGGGTGTGCCTCCTCGCGCGGGGGTGATGAACCTGTTCTAGCGAGGCGGGGCAGGTTTTGCAACTAGGTGCATAACCGCGCGGGCACCTCTCCCCGCAGTTCCCGGCCCCCGGCGGCCCCCCTGTGGCGGAGTTCACCCCGTCCCCGCACCCGGCGGACCGGGCCCCGGCCCGGAGAGCGGGGCCCGGTCCGGTGCGGTCAGGAGCGGCGCAGGCGGAGTGTGACGATCTGGAAGGGGCGCAAGGTCAGGGTGATCGCACCGTCCGCCGCCGGGGGCGCGACGGCCGTGCCCGCCAGGGGCCGTTCCAGCAGGTCGCTCTCGACCGCCCCTGCGATCGGGAAGCCCGCCGTGAGGGTGGCCGTGGCGCGGCCACCGAGGGACTCGTAGAGGCGGACGATCACGTCGCCGCCGCGATCCTCGGCGAGTTTGACCGCCTCGACCACCACCGCGTCCTCGTCCACCGCCAGCAGCGGGGCGACCGGGCCGGCGCCGTGCACGGTGCGCTCGGGCAGGTTCAGCGCGTGGCCCTCGCGGACCGCGTCCCCGATGCCCGCGCCGGGCGCGAGCGAGAACCGCAGGGTGTGGGCGCCCTGGTCGGTCTCCGGGTCCGGGTAGCGCGGGGCCCGCAGCAGGGAGAGCCGTACGGTGGTGGTCTGGCCGCCGTCGGCCCGTACGTCGCGGGTCACGTCGTGCCCGTACGTGGAGTCGTTGAGCAGGGCCACCCCCCAGCCGGGCTCCTCGGCGTGGATCCAGCGGTGGGCGCAGATCTCGAACTTGGCCGCCTCCCAGGAGGTGTTGGTGTGGGTGGCCCGGTACACGTGCCCGAACTGCGTCTCGGACGCGGTCCGTTCGGCTTTCACGTCCAGCGGGAAGGCGGCCTTGAGGAACTTCTCCGTCTCGTGCCAGTCGATGTCGGTGACGATGTCGACCGTCTTGGCCCCGGCCCGCAGGGTGACCTGCTGGACGGCCGTGGACCGGCCGAAGGAGCGGGTCACCCGTACGGTCGCCGACCGCGGACCGCTCTCGGCGACCTCCAGGCCGTCCAGCCCGTCGAGGTCGGTGACGTTGTTGCGGTAGAACTCCTCGACGTCCCAGGCGTCCCACATGTTGGGGAAGTCGGGGTGGATCTGCAGCAGGTTCGCGGCGGTCCCCGGGGCGACCGCCTCGCGGCGCGCCTGAAGGTCGTAGACGGAGACGATCAGGCCGCGGCCGTCGACCTCCACCAGCAGCCGGCCGTTGGCCAGCACGTGTCCGCCGCCGTGCCGCTCCTCCACGGTGACCGGCTCCGGCGGCTGTACCGGGCGGCCCGCCCCGCCCGCCGGGATGCCGCGGCGGGTGTGCGGGGCGCAGTTGAAGACCAGTTCCTCGACGCCCTCCCCCGCCAGCGCCTGCTGTGCGGCGAGGGTGATGCCCCGCAGCTCCTCGCCCACCTTCGCGTACGTCTCGCGGGCCTCGCGGTGCACCCAGGCGATGGAGGACCCCGGCAGGATGTCGTGGAACTGGTGGAGCAGCACCGTCTTCCAGATCCGCTCCAGGTCCTCGTACGGGTAGGCGTACCCCGCCACCCGGACGGCGGCGGTCGCCGCCCACAACTCGGCCTCGCGCAGGAGGGATTCGCTGCGCCGGTTGCCCTGTTTGGTCTTGGCCTGGGAGGTGTAGGTGCCGCGGTGCAGCTCCAGGTAGAGCTCGCCGGCCCAGACGGGCGCGTCCTCGTACTCGGCGCGCGCCTTCTCGAAGAAGGCGTCGGGCCGCTCGATCTCGATGCGCGGGGAGCCTTCGAGGTCGCGCTGGCGCCGGGCGCGGGCGAGGTGCTCGCGGGTGGGCCCGCCGCCGCCGTCGCCCCAGCCGAAGGGGGTCAGGGAGCGTGAACCGCGTCCCTTCTCCCGGTAGTTGCGGGCGGCATGCGCCATCTGGGCGCCGCCGAGGTCGGAGTTGTAGGTGTCGACGGGCGGGAAGTGCGTGAAGACCCGGCTGCCGTCGATGCCCTCCCACCAGAAGGTGTGGTGGGGGAACTTGTTCACCTGGGACCAGCAGATCTTCTGCGTCAGGAACCACCGGGAGCCGGAGAGCCTGACGATCTGCGGCATGGCGGCGGTGTAGCCGAAGGAGTCGGGCAGCCAGACGTTGTGGGTGTCGATGCCGAACTCGTCGAGGAAGAACTTCTTGCCGTAGAGGAACTGGCGGGCCATCGCCTCGCCGCCGACCATGTTGGTGTCGGACTCCACCCACATGCCGCCGACCGGCACGAACTGTCCGTCCGCGACCTTCTTCTTGACCCGTTCGAAGAGCTCGGGCCGGTGGGTCTTGATCCAGTCGAGCTGCTGCGCCTGCGACATCGCGAAGACGAACTCGGGATGTTCGTCCATGAGGTTGACCATGTTGGCGGTGGTGCGCGCGACCTTGCGCACCGTCTCGCGCAGCGGCCACAGCCATGCGGAGTCGATGTGGGCGTGGCCGACCGCGCTGATGCGGTGCGCGGAGGCGTGGGCGGGGGCGGCGAGGACGCCGGCGAGGTGTGCGCGGGCTGCGGTGGCAGTGCCGGGCACGTCGGTGAGGTCGACCGCGTCCAGGGCGGCGCCGAGGGCGCGCAGGATCCCGTACCGGCGGGCGTCGCCGGTGTCGAGCTGCGTCATCAGCTCGTAGAGCACGTCGAGGTCCTGGACCAGCTCCCAGACCTCGGTCTCGAAGAGGGTGAGGTCCATCCGGGCGAGGCGGTAGAGGGGCTGGTCGCCACTGGTGAGCAGGTCGCCCTCGTAGGTGGCGCGGTGGTCGGCGAGGACCGGGTTGGCGGCGGCCTCGACGTACCATTCGATCCGCTCGCCGCCCTCGGCGCGGTCGGCCACGCGCACCCAGTCGTTGTACGGGTTGAGCGCCTTGATCTCGCCGCCGTCGGCGCGGTGGACCAGGCCCTCGCACTGGAAGCCGGGCATCATCCGGTCGAAGCCGAGGTCGAGGACGGCCTCCACGGTCCGGCCCGCCCACCCGGCGGGGACGGTTCCGGTGACCTTGAACCAGGTGGTGCCCCAGGCAGGACCCCACGCGTCGCCGGGCGCGCAGGGCTCGTAGGGCGCCGCCAGGCCCTCGGCGACGGGGACGGGCTCGCCCGGGGCGTCCCAGCGCTCGACGGTCAGCGGGAGCGGGCTGGAGTGGACGGCGGGCTTGATGCGCTCGTGGAGTACCCGGCGGAGGCGGTGCTCGGTGATGCTGCGGTCGTCATGCATGACAGCTGCTCCTGCTCCCGGAGGTGGTGGTCGGTCGGTACGGAGGGCCTGCGGGTCGGTCGGTACGAGTCGGTCGGACGGTCCGGCTCACAGCTTGACGGCTCCCTCGCCCACGCCCTTGAAGAAGAAACGCTGGAGGGCGAAGAAGAGGAGCATCATCGGCAGGAGCGCGGCCATCGCGCCTGCGGCGATGAGCCGCTGGTCGTTGACGGTGGTGGCGCCGGCCAGGGTCTTCAGGCCGAGCTGGAGGGTGTAGTGGTCGCTGTCGGTGAGGACCAGCAGCGGCCAGAGGAAGTCGTCCCAGGCGCCCATGAAGCTGGTGATGCAGACGACGGCCAGGGCGCCCTTCGCGGAGGGGACGAAGACCCGGGTGAAGCGGGTCCACTCGCCCGCCCCGTCCAGGACGGCGGCCTCCTCCACCTCCTTGGGCACGGCGAGGAACGCCGCACGCATGATCATGATGTTGAGGACGGAGACCGCGCCGGGCAGCCAGACCCCGATGAGGGTGTCGACCAGGCCCATCTCACGGACCGTGAGGAACATCGAGATCATCACGGACTCGAAGGGGAACATCAGGGTGGCGACGAGGACGGTGAAGACGACCTCGCGGCCCTTCCACGCGGCGCGGGAGAGGGCGTAGCCGCCCATCGCGGCGAAGAGCAGGTTCGAGGTGATCGCGAGGACCGCGACGACGAGGGTGTTGCCGACGTACTGCAGCAGCGGGAAGGACTCGGCGACGCGGACGTAGTTGTCGAGGGTGGGCTGCGTGGGCAGCACTCCGTCGTACACGTTCTCGGTGCGGCCGCGGATCGAGGTCAGGAACTGCCAGACGATCGGGCCCAGCATGACCACGAGCATGAGCAGCAGCGCGGCGTACCGGGCGGCCGGGCCGAGCCGGCGGCGCAGGCGGCCGGGAGGTGGGGAGAGCGCGGTCATGCCTCGTCCCCCTTCGTCAGGCGGCGGCCCAGCAGGCTGAAGACCAGTGTGAGAAGGAACAGCAGGATGGATATGGCGCAGGCGTAGCCGGTCTCGCCGGAGAAGCCGAGGCCCACCTGGCGGATGAGGAACGGCAGCGTGCGGGCTCCGCCGCCGGGCCCGCCGCTCTCCCCGCCGAGGATGTAGATCTCGGTGAAGACGCGCAGCGCCGAGATGGCGGAGAGGGTTCCGACGAGCAGCATCATCGGCTTCACCTGGGGGACGGTGATGCTGAAGAAGCGGCGGACGGGACCGGCGCCGTCGATCGCGGCGGCCTCGTGGAGGGATGCGGGGACGTTCCCGAGGGCGGCCAGGTAGAAGACCATGTAGTAGCCGAGGCCCTTCCACACGGTCACGATCATCGCGGAGACCAGCAGCATCGTGCTGTCCGTCAGGAACGGGACCGGTTCGCAGACCAGGTGCAGCCGCCGGAAGACGGTGTTGACGAGTCCGTCGCTGCGCAGGACCCACTGCCAGATCAGCCCGACGACCACGGCGGAGGCGATCACCGGGGTGTAGAAGGCGGAGCGGAAGAAGCCGATGCCGGGGATCTCGGCCTGGACGAGGACGGCGAGGGCCAGCGGCAGGAGGACCAGGCAGGGGACGACGACCAGGAGGTACAGCACGCTGTTGCCGGTGGCGACCCAGAAGTCGGGGTCGGCGAAGGCGCGCCGGTAGTTGTCGAGGCCGACGAAGCCGCCGCCGCGCAGGATCCGGGCGTCGGTGAAGGAGAGGATGACGGTGTTGACGAACGGCCACAGGCTGAACAGCAGCACCATCACCAGGCCGGGGGCGAGGAAGAGGTACGGGGTCCACCAGGTGCGGTGGGGCAGTCCGGTGTCGCCGCCGCCGGCCGTCACGGGCGGGCCGCGTCGGCGAGGAGCCGGTTCGCCGCTTCCTCGGCCTTCTTCACCGCCGTCCGGGCGTCCTGCTCGCCCTTGATGGCCTTCTGCACCTCGCGTACGACGGCGTCCCCGACCTGGTTGGTCCACTGGACGGGGGTGTTGGCGTCGAGGGCGGCGGTCTTCAGCTGCTCGGCGCCGACCGCGCGGGCGAGCGTCTCGGCGTCCCTGCCGTCGCCCCTGTCGGAGAAGAAGGGGTCGGCGAGGCCGCGGGCGTTTGAGGGGTAGATGGTGGCCTTCCTGGAGAACTCCACCTGGTTGGGGCCGTTGGTGACCCATTGCGCGAACTCGGCTGCGGCGTCGGGGTGTTCGGTGTCCTTTCTGATGCCGAGCGACTGGGCGTAGATGCCGATGTGGCCGAGCCGTCCGGTGACGGCTCCCGCGACCTGCGTCGTGGCGTAGATCTGCGGGGCGTTGCGCTTGATGTCCTTGACGAATCCCGGGGAGCCCGGGCCGAAGACGAGTTTGCCGCCGCCGTAGAGCTGGTTGATGTCGTCGGACTTCAGGAGGGACTCCTTGGGCATGGCGCCCTTGGCGTACAGGTCCTTCATCCGCTCCACCCATTCGACGGCCTTGCCCGTGTCGAAGGTGAACCGGTCCTTCTGGGGACTGAGGACGGGGACGCCCATCTTCTGCCAGTCGCCCGGCAACCGGCCCTTGGGGTCGGCCATGAAGGCGGAGTACTGGCCGCCGGACCGGGCGGCGATCTGTTCGGCGTAGTCGAAGAACTGCTCCACGCTGGTGGGCGGCGCAGCCGGATCCAGGCCGGACCTCTCGAAGAGCTCCCTGTTGTAGGTGAGGATCTCCGGGGTGACGTACCAGGGGTAGGCGTAGACGCTGTCGCCCTTCCCGGGCAGCTTGAACTGCTCCCAGGCGCCCGGTACGTACTCCCCGGCCGGGTCCCCGCCGAGCTTGGCGACGTCGGCGAGCAGGCCCCGGTCGCCGAGCAGTTGGAAGGAGTCGGTGGAGAGGTTGACCACGTCCGGGAGGGCGCCGGCCTGCGCGTCGGCGACGAGCTTCTCGTTGTACCCGTCGCCCGGCACGTCCTCCCAGTTGACCTCCACCTCGGGGTACTTCTCCTCGAAGGCGTCGATGACGGCCTGAACGTAACCGGTGAAGGCGGGCTTCAGCTGGAGGGTGCGGAAGGTGATCTCGCCGGCCACCTTTCCCGTTCTCTCGGCCTCCTTGGCATCGCCGGCGCCGCCGAGCCCGCACGCGGCGGTCGACATCAGCGCGCCGGCCGCCAGCGCGGCAACAGCCGTACGGATCGGGTTCGAACGGGTCATCGTCGCCGCCTTCGCAGGAGTCCGGCCTCGTCGCCGGAGGCGGTGCCCACGGTCGTGGGAAGGCAAGACCTCGTCAACGAGGCCGAGTCGGCCCTGGCCGAGGACGCACACGTGCCGCATGGCGCGCCGCCGGCAAGACAGCCCCGGGGGGACTCGACCTCGCCTCCGTGAACTGGACTGATGCGCTGTGGCACAAAGGCCGCGGAGCCTGGCATCGATCCGACGGCGAACCTCGGCGCCCGCCTGTTTCTGACTCCTTGCCGACCGTTTCCCGCACCCCCTGCTCATGCGCTTTGCCTCCGCCCCGCTCCCCCCGTATTCCGCCGCTTCCGGGGGCCCGGGGAGCTGGTGCGGGTCAGCGGGGGGACGTGCGGGGGGCGCAGCGCATGCCGATGTAACAGCAGGGGGTGCCGTCGACGAGGGCGGCGAAGACCACCGGTGTCCACTCCTCGCCGAAGGAGGGGCCGGCGCCGGCCGCGGCGAAGACCGTCGCGCTGAGCGGGGTGAGGTCCAGCTCCAGGGGCGGCGAGAAGTCCCGCATGCCGTCGGCGAACTCATAGCGCAGGTGCGGGGATCCGCCCGGGCCGGCGCTGACCGTGATGACGACGCCTTCGCGCTGGTAGGTGCCGAGGAGCGGGGTCATGTCGACGGCCGGCGGGTGTGCGGGCGGCGCGAACGAGGGGGGCGTCCGGACCTCGGCGAGGTCGGCGAGGAGCTCGCGGAACAGGTCGGTGTACAGGCGGCGGGCGCCGCCGCCGTTGGTGAGCAGGACGACGATGACGTCGGCGCCGGGCACGACACGCAGGTAGCCGTACTGGCCGATGGAGGCGCCGTCGTGACCGTAGCCCGGGACGCCGTTCCAGTCGTACAGCGACCAGCCCAGCCCCCAGCCGTCCGCGCTCACCGTCCACCGGTCGGGGACGTCGACCTCCCACCGCTGCATGGCCGCGACGGCGCGGGCGCCCAGGACCTGGGTGCCGTCCGCGGTGGCGCCGCCGTCGAGGTGCATCTTGGCCAGCCGCAGCACATCGGCGGCGCTCGCCAGGACCCGCCCGTACGGCCCTGCCGAACGGGGCATCATGTCCCAGGCCGGCGCCGGTTCGGGCTGCGGGCCGTCGCCCGGCAGGTGGCCCATCGCCGTACGGAAGGCCAGCGCCTCCTCGGGCAGGGTCATGGTGTGGGTCAGACCCAGGGGGGCGACGATCCGCTCCTTCAGGGCCTGGTCCCAGGTGCGTCCGGTGACGACCTCGACGATCCGGCCGAGGATGTTGTAGCCGACGCTGCTGTAGGAGACGGCGGTGCCGGGCGGGCAGTCCAGCGCGACGTTGCGGGCGGCCCTCACGTATGCGGCCAGGCAGTCGTCCCCGCGCCCGCTGTCGTAGGTGAAGTCGCCGGTGAGGCCGCTGGTGTGGCTGAGCAGCCGGCGCACGGTGATCGCCTTGACCGCCCCGGGGGCGCCGGCCGGGGAGAACTCCGGCAGGATCTCGCAGACGGGCGCGTCCAGGTCCAGTCGGCCGGCGTCGACGAGCTGCATGACCAGCGTGGCGGTGTAGATCTTGGCTATCGAGCCGAGCTGGAACACCGAGTCGGTGGTGGCCTCCACGCCTGTTCCGCGGTGCAGCAGGCCGCTCGCCAGTTCGTGGATCCGCCCGTCGGCGAACACCGCGAGGGTGGCGCCGGGTACGCGGTGGGCGGCGCGTAACGCGTCGAGGCGGCTCTGCCAGTGGGCAGGTGAGAACGTCACGTCGGATCCTTCGACTCGGTTGGTCATGCCGTGGCCGACGCCACCGTAGGCAGGTCCTGCGGGCGGCCATAAGGACCTGCACGCGTCAGCGAGGGGACCCCCGACGCCATCGGGGGAACCGGTTTCCCGCCAGGAAGGCGGTGTTTCGCGCCGCCGGGGGGTGCCCGGCGCGCCAAGCTGCCCGCCGGGCGGGGACGTTCGTCCGACCGGCTGGTAGCGTCACCCGCCCTATGCAGTCTCACAACGCCCGCGGAACCATCTCCGTGCACCTCGCCCGGTTCGTCGTCGACGCCTTGCGCCGGACCGGCGCGGGCATGGACAGGTTGGCCCGCTTCCACGACCTGGGCCCCGAGGTGCTGGGCAACGACCTGGCCCGGGTCTCGACCCCGTCGGCGCTCGCCGTGTGGGAGGAGCTGACGCTCGCCGAGGCGGGGACGGCGGTCGGCGCGCTGCTTGCCGACGAGGCTCCGATCGGCACTTTCGGCCTGTGGGACTACCTGGTCACCAGCGGTCCCAGCCTTCGGGAGTCCCTGAGGCAGGTGGTGGAGTACAACGCCGTCATCGCCGACCCGGCCAACGAGAAGCTCCTCGTGGAGGAGGACGGGCGCACCTTCACCATCCGGCACGCGACGGGCAGTTGGGGGCCGGATGTGGTCGAGGCCATCGACTGGTTCGCGCTGGCCATGTTCCTGACCCGGGCGCGGGCCGCCACCGGCCGGCCGCTGGTCCCGCTGCGCGTCCGCATCACGCACGGCGCGCCCCGCGAGTACCGCCGGCTGGCGGAGCTGTTCGGCACCACCCGCATCGACTTCGAGGCCCCGTACAACTCGATCACCTTCCACGACGACGACGTACGCGCGCCATTGCCCAAGGCACAGCCGGGCCTGGACCGCCTCCTGGCGCACCAGGCCCGGCTGACCCTGGCGGCCGCCCAGCCGGTGATGCTCTGGCAGGACAGCTTCCGGATGGTGCTCGCCGGCGCCTTCCGGGAGGGCACCGTGAACCTGGAGTACGTGGCGGGGCGGCTCGCGATGAGCCCGCGCACGCTGCAGCGGCGCCTGCGCGAACTGGGCACGACCTGGCGCGAGGAGGTCGAAGCCGTGCGCCAGGAACGGACGATGGAGCTGCTGCGCACCACCGATCTGCCGCTCCAGCTGATCGCGGCCCGGGTCGGGTACAGCGACATGCGCGCGCTACGGCGCGCGGTGCGGCGGTGGGACGGTCGGGCGCCCCGGGACATCCGCAACGCGGCGGGACTCGCGGCGCCCGCCGCGGGCGGCTGACGCCCCCCGCCCCGGCCGGTCGACCGGGCCATCCGGCCCGGCCCGGCCTAGGGTCTGTATCGAGTTGCCCCGTGGAGCAAGGAGCGGCGTTCGGTGCGTGCCCTCGGCGTGCGGGACGCATGTCCTCGTAGCGGAGCTA